>PLRZ01000541.1 GCA_003164075.1 Bryobacterales bacterium
TCGGCCGGGTTGTCGACTGTGACGGAGTCCGCCGTGGGGATGTCGATTTGCCGGAAAAAGTCCTTTGCGAATGCCTTACTGCCTTCGAGTTGGGCCGCCGCGCGATTGGGCCCGACAATTCTGCGGCCTGCCGCGCGGAACTCGTCGACCAGGCCGGCGACGAGTGGCGCTTCGGGTCCCACCACGGTCAAGTCGGCCGCGATCTGTTCGGCCAAGGCCAGGCAAGAGGATGTCGCATGCAGGCACGTGCCGATCTGCGCGATGCCGGGATTGCCGGGTGAGGCGAATACCTGGACTCCAGGCGACTGCGCCAGCTTCCAACACAAGGCGTGCTCTCTTCCACCACCACCGAGGACCAGGATTCTCATTTCGCTACAATCATAACAATGCACGAGAGGTATGACGTGGTAGTGATCGGGGCGGGTCATGCGGGCTGCGAAGCGGCGCGGGCGGCTGCGCGTATGGGGCTGCGGACGGCCATGGTCACGATGAACCTGGACCTGATCGCGCAGATGTCGTGCAACCCGGCCATCGGAGGCATCGCCAAGGGCCACTTGGTGCGCGAGATTGACGCTCTGGGCGGAGTGATGGGCGAGGTGGCGGATGCGGTGGGGATTCAGTTCCGGCTGCTGAACACCAGCCGTGGTCCGGCAGTGTGGTCGCCGCGGGCGCAGATGGACAAGCGGATGTATCGCGAGCACATGCGCGAGGTATTGGAGAATGAGCCGAACCTGCGGATCAAACAAGCAGAGGTTGCGTCGCTCGCGCTGGAGAATCGTCGCGTCAGCGGCGTTCACCTGCGGGACGGTCGTCGGATCGACGCGGGTGCAGTGATCGTGACGACCGGGACATTCTTGAACGGATTGGCGCACGTCGGGGAGATGCAGTACAGTTGCGGCCGGAATGGCGAGGCGCCGTCGCAACTGTTGGGCGATCAACTGCGGACGCTGGGACTTCCATGGACGCGGCTGAAGACGGGGACGCCTCCGCGACTCGACGGGCGAAGCATCGATTGGGCGCAGTTCGAGCCGCAGCCGGGGGATGCGAATCCGACGCCGTTTTCGTTCCTGACGGAGAAGATCGACCGGCGACAGATCCAGTGCCACATCGGGTATACGACGGCGGAGACGCGGCGTATTCTGCTGGAAGCCATTCCAAGGTCGCCGCTCTATAGCGGGCAGATCGAAGGGGTGGGACCGCGATACTGCCCGTCGATCGAGGACAAGATCGTTAAGTTTCCCGATAAGGCGCGTCACCAGATTTTTCTGGAGCCTGAGGGATTGGACACTCACGAGGTGTATGTGAATGGCATGTCGACGAGCATGCCGATCGATGTGCAGGCGGCGGTAGTGGCGTCAATCCCCGGGCTGGAAAGCGCGGAGATGATTCGGCCGGGCTACGCCATCGAATACGACGCGATCGACCCGCGGGAACTGGATCATACGCTGGCCGTGAAGTCGATCGATGGTTTGTATCTGGCTGGGCAGATCAACGGGACGTCGGGGTACGAAGAGGCGGGCTGCCAGGGGCTGATTGCCGGTATCAACGCCGCGTGCAAGTTGGGCGGAAGAGAAGGTGTGGTGATTGGCAGGACGGAAGGGTATACCGGGATTCTGATCGATGACCTTATTACCAAGGGTGCCGACGAACCGTATCGCATGTTTACGTCGCGGGCTGAGTTTCGACTGCACTTGCGGATCGACAATGCCGATATGCGGTTAACGCCAATTGGCAGGCGGGCGGGGTTGGTGACGGACGAGCGTTGGGACGTTTTCACGCAGAAGCAGGCCCAAAAGGAACGGCTGACGGGGGCGCTGGAGACGCATCGCAACGGGCAGTGGCTGAAGCGGCCAGAGGCGTCGATCACAGAGCTTGGGGGCTGGGTGCGCGAGGTGCTCGGTGAGGAGCCGGTGCGAGGGTTGCTGGCGACGGTGGAGACGGAGGCGAAGTATAGCGGCTATATCGCACAGCAGGAGCGCCAGATGGTGCGGCTCAGAGACGCGGAGGGGCGGGTGATTCCGTCGGCTTTCGAGTTTGCCGGGATTCCGGGGTTGTCGCGAGAGATTCAGGACAAGCTGGCGAGGGTTCGCCCCGGAACGCTGGGGCAAGCGGCGCGAATTCCGGGTGTGACTCCGGCTGCCATCGCGATTCTGGATTGTTACCTGAGCGTGAGCCGTGTTTGCTGATTTCGCGCTCAGCGCGGAGCAGGAAGCGGTGCTCGAAGCGCATCTGGAACTGCTGATGCGTTGGAATCGCACGGTAAACCTAACGGCTATTCGGAATCGGGAAGAGGCCATCGAGCGGCATTATTGTGAGTCGCTGTTCTTGGGATCGCGGTTGCCGGCGGGGAGGTTGCGCATTGCGGATGTGGGGTCGGGAGCCGGCTTCCCTGGTTTTCCGGTGGCAGTGTTGCGGCCCGATTGCTTAGTTACCTTGATTGAATCGCACCAGCGCAAGGCGGTATTTTTGCGGGAGGCTGCGCGCCAGGTGGGGAATGTCCGGGTTTTGGCGGCGCGGGCCGAGGATGTGAAGGAGACGTTCGATTGGGCGATTTCCCGTGCGGTAAGCTACCGAGATTTGGGTTCGTTCCTAAAGAAGCTGGCGCCGAATGTCGATCTATTGACTGGGAGTGAGGGTCCGCCGGCGATGGGCTTTCGTTGGGAGATTCCTGTTGCACTGCCTTGGGGAGATCAGCGGTTTTTGCGGACGGGGCGGACTGTTTCACGTGAAACAGGAGTGTTTGGGAGTGGGTAGCTGAAGGCTGAGATACCAAGTTCCTTTGGCACGTACCGAAGAGGCATAGAGTGTCTTTTGCCGTGGCCTTTCCGATGTGGTTGCTGGGGAAAGAAGTAGCTCTTGCCAGTGTTTGAGATGCGGCGCAGGGATGTCTGGGCGTGGTGAGAGTAGCAGTAGGTTGTTCGGAGCGTCAGGGAAGGTAAGATCTTCTGGTAGCGCACGCCGGGTATGTCCGAAATGCCAGACCCTGCGCGGACGGAGGAAGTTCGAAGAGGCGGGCTTTCAAGCCGCCAGGCACGCAAACACATTATCATGACCAACGGTACCCGCGTCCTAACAACTCGAGGGGAGTATTCCGTCGGCGCGGGCAGGATGGGCGGAAGGGCCTCGGACCCGTGCCTTACGGTGAGAACTCTGATGTCGTGGAATCTGCAGTGAGGCCGAACGTGGGGCAGGCGGTGCTCGCCTGCCGGCCCGCGCCGAATTAGGCCCGCTGCTGGAACGGGATCGAGGGCAGGGCGAGCACCGCCTGCCCCACCCACGAAGCTCTCGCCATCGAAAGGAATGGCTCAGCCCATTTTCCCCGCCGGTTTTAAATTGCGGGGCGACGCCAGGAGTCCTGACGGTGAAAGAAACTGCGATCTGCCGTGAAACTGTTGGTTTGAGCGGTGAGGCATCCACAGACCGAGAGGAGCCCCGTGGGTGCCCGTGCACCAACATCTCCCTGCTTCCTACCCAAGATTTTGGCCGCCGCCCGAATTTAAGGAGCGAACGCACGCCAACCACGAGGAAAACGATCCCATTCCAAAGAGACATTTCAACTCGTGTTTCACGTGAAACACCAACCATGCTAGTATGACCGCTTGAGCCGAGTCTTCGCGATCGTCAACCAAAAGGGCGGAGTGGGGAAAACCACCACCGCTATCAACCTCGCTGCCGCACTGGCGGCCAATGACTTCCGGGTCCTGGTGGTAGACTCGGACCCCCAAGGCAACGCCACCACGGGCCTCGGTGTGGCCAAAGACCCATCCCGGCCCAGTCTCTACCACGTCCTCCTAGGCGATACGCCCCCCGCCGACGCCATCGTCGCTACCGAATTTGAAGGCTTACACCTGATTTCCGCAGACAAGAATCTCGTCGGCGCCAACCTGGAGTTGGTCGATGTGCCCAACCGCGAATTCCGCCTGCGGGAACGCCTTCAGGAGATCCGAGACCTGTACCGCTTCATCCTCATCGATTGCCCACCGGCCCTCGACCTTCTCACGCTGAATGCCCTCATCGCGGCCGACGCGGCGGTCGTCCCCATCCAGTGCGAATTCTTCGCCTTGGAAGGCATTTCCGAACTGATGGACACCATCGAACGCATCGAAGCCTCTTTCCAACACGGATTGGAAGTCGAAGGCATCCTCCTCACCATGTACGACGACCGCACCAATCTGACCCGCCAGGTGGCCGCCGACCTGACCGACTTTTTCGGTGACAAAGTCTTCAAAACCATCATCCCCCGCAGTATCCGTCTGGCGGAAGCGCCCAGCTTCGGCAAGACCATTTTGAGTTACGATCCCCGTTCGCGGGGTGCCGAGAGCTATATCAAACTGGCGAAAGAAATTCTGGACCATGAACAAAATCGACAATCCGCGCAAGGCACTCGGTAAGGGCCTTAGCGCGCTGCTGCCAACTCGCACCCCCACCGCTCCACCACCCGCATCTCCGCCACCTCCGGCGGACGATGCCGTGCAAACGCTCCCTGTGGATGCAATCGATCCAAATCCCCTTCAACCGCGCCGCCTCTTCCAGAACGAGCGCATGGCGGAACTGGCACAATCCATCCGTGCCAACGGAATCGTGCAGCCCCTGGTTGTCCGGCGTATGGGCGACCGCTACCAGTTGGTGGCCGGAGAACGGCGATGGCGCGCCGCAAAATTGGCCGAAGTCCGCGACGTTCCCGTTGTCGTGCGCGAAATTCCCGATGAGCGCCTGCTCGAAATCTCCCTGATTGAGAACATCCAGCGGGAAGATCTGAATCCCATGGAAACGGCCCACGCCTTTGCGCGCCTCACCGCCGAACTCGAGCTGAGCCCGGAGCAGATCGGCCAGCGGACCGGCAAGGACCGCAGCACCGTGGTGAATTTTCTGCGGCTCCTCCAGCTTTCCGACGATCTCCAGCAACTGGTGGCCGAACGCCGCCTCTCCGCCGGACACGCACGCTGCCTCCTGGCGCTGCCCACGGTAGCCCTGCAACGCGAAGTCGCCGAAAAGGCCGTGGCGCAAGGCTGGTCGGTCCGCCAGACCGAACGGACCACCCAGAAAATGATGGCCGACCGGCAGCCCAAACATGTCGACGAGGTGCAGATCGACCCCAACGTGAAGGCAGCCCTTCAGGAGATGCAGCGCGTCCTGGGGACGCGTGTCCGCATCCTCGAGAAAGCGAAAAAGGGCGGGAAGATCGAAATCGAGTACTACTCGCAGGAAGATCTTGACCGCATCTACGACGTCATTGTGGGCGACGCGAAATAGCCGCCGCTTCGGCAGTTCTGCCGAAGTGTTAGAGGCGGTCCGGAGGGAGCCACTTTGGAACGGCCCGAGCAGGAGCCTTTCCCTCTTTCTTGCTGATTCCACAACGGTCCTCGCCATCCAGGGTTTGCTTCGCGGCGCCCAACAACGGCCCGCCCTTGACGGCTCCGAACCGTTCCGAAAAAGCCTTCCCGTCAAGAGGGAAAGGCTCCAATTGAAACGCCTGGGGGCCAGTCAGCGCCATCGCCGTCAAAATGGTACCCTTTTTCGCCGCCACCGACATGCCGAAGCGCTCATGAACCCAACTAAAAGCGGCGGTTGACTGCCGGCGTTGCAGGCAAGTCCGAAGACCCGTATGGGTCTCCAACTGCCGCGCAGTTCACCCGTGGGTGACAACTGCCGTTTCTGCGAGCACTTGGGGCTAAAGAGGAAGCCCAGAACTCCTGATGTCATGAAATTTGTAGTGAGCCCGAAGGTGGGGCAGGCGGTGCTCGCCTGCCCTTCGGCGCCGAATTATGTCCGCTGCTCGAATGGGATCGAGCGAAGGCGAGCACCGCNNGGCGACATCAGGAGTTCTGAAGCTGTGCGGCGGCCTGTCAACCGCCGTTCTTGGGATCAAGAAGCGCACCGCCCGAAGCCGGCGTTCCGGGTACTGGCAGGGCGCAACGCTCGATCATGCTTTCACTGGACGGGCAGGCCAGGAGCGAATTCCAATCGGTGGCGACCACGGCCTTTCGAGGAACTTGTGGACCTGCTCGACAACGTGCCTTGTCCCAAGGGGTGCGATAGGCGGATCTCCCAACCCACAAGCCCGGAAGCCGCGAGAAGCCACCCGCCCCGGACCTTATCCCTGACTACTCTCCCCCGCCCCGACTCGCCGATTGAACTCCGCCGACCGATTCCGGGGGATGCTCAGCGACTGCCAGCGGTCCCCCGCGAAATGCTTCGCCAGCATTACGATCTGGCCGATGTGCAGGGCATAGTGCGCCATCTGCCGGTTGATCGCCTGCATCACCGAGTGCGCTTCGCCCCGAATCGTCACCGTGCGCGCCAGATCCTCCTCGGAAAGCGCCTCCAAGGCCCGGAACACATGACCCCAACCGTCTTCCCACACCTGCAGGAGCGCCTCGCGGGTAGCCGGGGGATCCACAAATTCGCCATCGCGATCCCGGTCGGGCTTCTCTCCATCGCTCGTCAGAAAATCGACCCACCGGGACCGCATACTGCCGGCCATATGCTTCACGATGATGGCGATCGAATTCGATCCCTCATCCAACTCGGTGAAGAGTTCCTCATCGGCCACCTGCGCCATCGCGCGTTCGGCCAGTTGCTTGTAATGCCGAAACAGATCCAGCGAATCCCGGAGATAAGAAGTGGTGAACTTCAGAGCCATGCTCTTATCCTACTTCAGCATTTGTAGGATGTCGGCCAGCTCCCTGCGTATCTCGGGTAACGGATCGTCACTGAACAATTCCTGCTGCGATTGCTTGGGCTTCACCACTCGCGGTTTCGGCGCCTTGGCTTCGGCCTGCAGCGACTGGCGGGCGCCTTCGATGGTGAACCGCTTGTCGCGCAGCAGGTGCTTGATGCGCAGCAGCAGTTCGACATCTTTGCGCCGGTAGAGCCGGTGTCCCGTGCCGGATTTCTTGGGCGAGAGCACCGGAAACTCCGTCTCCCAGTACCGCAACACGTATGGCTCTACGCCCAACAACTCGGCCACTTCACCGATTTTGAAGTAGAGCTTGTCCGGAATTTCCGGCGCGGCTTGTAACGCGACATCTGTCATGAACCATCCGACATCCTAACTCACTCGCTCGTGATTGTCACGACGTGCTGGCCGCGCGGCAGCAGGATCGTCGCCGGACCGGCGAACTGCAAGGGCTCTTCCGCACCGTCCACCAACAATTGTAGCGGACGCCGGTCGAACACTGCGATGGCCCGCGCCGACGATTGGTAGGAAAACTCCAGGCAGTCCGCACCCAGGCGGCGCGCCCCTTGCAGGTCCGCGTTGAGGCGAACCATATGCACCCCTGGCGACTCTTTCGCCGCTTCGACAGCGTGCGCTCCCGGCGGCAGCCACAGAGTCTCTCCATCGGCCACCGGCCAAGGTAGATCGTCTACCATAGCGGCGCCCTTCCACGGCAGACCGACCCCGCCAACCGATTCGACTACGGTTTTCGCCCCCACGCGCTCGATTCGCGAGACCTTGGCGGCGGCCGAGGGCAACAGGTTCAGGTCCGGCGGCAGCAGCGAGTTCTCAAAGTACAGTGCCACCCGCTGGAAATTGGTTGCCGCCTGGTGCACCAACTGAAATAGCTCCGTGCCGGTCTGTTGCTTGGTGGGGTAAACATTCTGATACCGGTCGACGATATTCAGATCGATGGCCAGCTT
>PLRZ01000388.1:0-3254 GCA_003164075.1 Bryobacterales bacterium
GAACCCACCACCGCGACCAATAGCAAAATGGAAGCGATTTCGAAGGGCAACAGGTAGTCGCGAAACAGCACGTCGGCCAGCATTTCCGTATTGCCCATGGTGGGCGCCGGAGGCACCATCTCACTAAGCTTGAAACTGTCCTGTCCGCGATAAAAGAAGTAGCCGATCTCCACGCCTACCGCGACTACCGCCGCCAGCGCCACCATCCACTGGCGGTTGAACTGGCGCTCCTTGGCCATCTGGTCGAGATTCACCAGCATGATGACGAACAGGAACAGCACCATGATGCCGCCCACGTAGAGCACGATCTGCACGGCGAACAGGAACTCGGCGTGCTGCAGAAGATAGAGCCCGGCGACACCCAGGAGCGAGACGATCAGCGAGATGGCGCTATGCACCGCGTTGCGCCGCGTGATGGTGAGGATAGCGCCCCCCAGGGTTAGCAGCGCGAACAGGTAGAAGAAAACGGTGTCGATCAACATTTGTATTGAGTGGGCTTGGGCCCCTCTTCGAGCGTCTGCCGGTCCCAGATCTGGCCTTCGCGGGTGTAAGTGGCCAATTCGAAATCCTGCGTCAGCTCCAGCGCGTCCACGGGGCAGGCATCTTCGCAGAGCCCGCAGAACATGCAACGCGACGTGTCATAAGTAAAGGTAGTCAGGTCCTTGCGCTTGGTGACTTCATTGCGCTGACTGGTGACCACGATCAGCGTTTCCGGGCAGGCCAGCGCGCACAGGTTACAGGAGATGCAGAGGGTCTCGCCATTGTCCGGGTTGATGTTAAGGCGCGGAGCCCCGCGATACCGCTCGGCCACTTTGGGCCGCTCTTCCGGATACCGTTCGGTGTAAATACACTTGGGGTTCTGGTTCCGGAACGTTACCCACAGTCCCTGAAACAGGTCCACCAGAAATATTGTCTTCAGCAGCTTACGCATAAGACACTTAAAGGGCCCCCTACCTGTCGATCTCTCCCAACACAATATCCAGAGTCCCGATCACGGCCACCACGTCGGCCACCAGGCCGCCGCGAATCATGCGGTCGAGCGCCTGCAAATTCACGAACGACGGCGGCCGCACGCGGCAGCGATACGGCTGCGTGGCGCCGTCGCTCACCACGTAATATCCCAGTTCGCCCTTGGGCGCTTCGATGGAGACGTACGCCTCGCCCACCGGCGGTTTGATGACTTTCCCCACCTTGCCCATGATGGGGCCTTCGGGAATTCCCTCCACCGCCTGTTCCATAATGCGGACGGATTGCCGCATCTCCTGCATGCGGACCACATACCGGTCGTACGTATCGCCATTCTGGCGGGTGGGGATGTCGAAATCGTACTTCTCATATCCGGAGTAGGGTTGCGCCTTGCGCAGGTCCCACTTCACTCCGGCGGCGCGCAGCACCGGTCCGGTGACGCCGTACTCTTTGCACTCTTCGGCGCTCAAAATGCCTACATCTTTGAGACGCGCCACCCAGATGCGATTGTTGGTGAGCAGTTCTTCGTACTCATCCACCTTGGGCAGGAACATGGTGCAGAAATCGCGGACATCCTTTTCAAAACCGTCGTAGGTTTCGTAGAGCAGGCCGCCGATGCGGAAGGCATGCGTGGTGAGCCGCGCGCCGCAGTACTTCTCGAAAATCTTGAGCGCCTCTTCGCGTTCGCGCAGGCAATAGAAGACCGGCGTGATGGCGCCGATATCGAGAGCATGCGTGCCGAGCCACAGCAGATGGCTGGCGATGCGGTTCAATTCAGTGAGGATGACGCGCACCGCCTGCGCCCTGGGCGGTGCTTCGACGTTCAGCAGTTTCTCCACCGCCAGGCAATAGCCCAGCCCGTTGGATATGGCGGCTACGTAGTCCATGCGGTCCACGTAGGGGTTGAACTGCGCGTAGGTGCGGTTCTCGGCGATCTTCTCCACGCCGCGGTGCAGGTAGCCGATGACGCAATCCGTGCCCAGCACCTTTTCGCCATCCAGCTTGAGGATGACGCGCAACACCCCGTGCGTGGAGGGGTGCTGCGGACCCATGTTGAGGACTAATTCGGTGGAATCTAGAAATGTGGCGTCCGGCATACTGGTGTCATTGACCGCTTTCGATATTCAGGTTTTCCCGGACCCAGCGATCGTCCTGCTGAAGGATACCGTAATCCTTGCGCAACGGGTAGCCCTGCCATTCCTCGGGCAATAAAATACGCCGCATGTCCGGGTGGCCGTCGAACTCGATACCGAACATGTCGAACACTTCGCGCTCCAGCCAGTTAGCGGTCAAGTGAACGCTTACCGCGGTTTCGGGCTTGTAGCCGTCGGCGATGTACGTCTTGATGCGCACGCGTTCATTGCGCGCGAAGCTATAAATAATGTACACCACGTCGAACCGCTCGGCGCGCTTGGGCCAATCGACAGCGGTGATGTCCACCAGGTAGTCGAAGTCGGCTTCGAGCTTCAGGTATTCGATCGCCGGGATGGCGGTATCCGGTTTGACGACGATGAAATTCTGCCCCAGGTAAGTGGAAGTCTCGACGATGCGGTCGCCGAAGCGCTCTTTGATCTCGTGAGCGAGGTCGCTCTCCCAGGGCGTGGCGGCCATGGTGGCAGGTGGTTTGGGGGGAGCCGGACGGGCGGCAGCGGCGGGCTTGGGAGGTGCTGGTTTGGGGGCGGCAGCGGCTGGTTTAGCTGGTGGTGCAGCCGCTTCTCCGGCTGGGGGCGGAGCCGCTTGCGAGCCCTCGGGCTTTTGCTCGTCGGCCATACAGTCTCCTGTGAAAGAACACTACATTTATCACTGGGGCTAGACGGGTGTCAAATCGGACAACATGGGTGGGTTCAGTGTTTCGCGGCTGCGACGATCTCCACGCGCACTTGTTCCCAGGCTGTGGCTGAGGGGTTGGCCTGTGGCGGCGTGCCGGCGGGCTCCCAGCGAAAGTCGCGGCCGGTGACGACGATGGCGGGATCTTCGGGGTGGGCCGACGGCGGACAGGCTGCATGCGCAGGGCAGGTAACGCGAAGGATGCGGAGGGTGGGACTCTCATACGGTGTGCGGTCGGCGGGGGCGCGGCGAACGTCGACGGGCGGCTGGCCGGGCGGCTGAGTTTTGAACTCGAGGCGCAGGTACTCGCTGGGGACGCCGTCGAGCTCTTCGACGACGTGGCGTTCGGCGACGGCGCGCTGAAATCGGATGGCGCCGGCTTTGACGGGCGGCCGGATCACGGGCTCCTCGCCCTCATGGCCGATGCGCAGGCGTCCGCCGTCGGTGACGTAGACGTAGAC
>PLRZ01000388.1:3276-4383 GCA_003164075.1 Bryobacterales bacterium
GGGCGGGGTCAGGAGCGATAGATCAGCAGGCTCGGTAGCAGGCAGATTCGGTTTTCTAAGTCGCCCGGTTCGCCAGCGCCGCAGATCAGGAGCAACTTCTCTATCGCCGTACCGATTGCCAATTGCTGGGCGATCAGGATCAAGCCGGGACTGCGGCGGCGCCGGATGAAAAGGCGGAAGTGGCTCGGTAGTGTCTTGATATCGTGACTCACGAGCACTCGATCCTCGGTGGCCGCAATGGCCAGGACCAGCGGGTCCGCCAACCCCTCCAAAGGGACCTCCTCCGCACGCTTGAAACTGATTGCAGGATTCCGGCGCAGGAAACCCGTCAGTATGGAACGCTTCAGATCGGCGTCGGCGAGGAGTCGTCCGATCATGCCTGCTCTGCAAGAAGACGACTGCTAACGGCGTCGATGCGCTGCTGTAGGTCCGGACTGGGAGGCTCGGCGCTTCGCTCCAGGTCTTCCCAGGCGCTCTTCAGACTCCTGAGATACGCTTCAGTCTGCTCGGGTTGATTCAGAAAGAAGGCAATTGCACCGTAGACTTGGGGCAGGGAGAGTGTCGGAAAGTTCTGTACAATGTTTTCCGGCGAGGCCCCTTCCCGAAATTCGAATATGATTGAGGCGAGCGAGACACGGCTGCCCGTGACGAAAAGGCCGCCATCCCTGTCTTCGACGTAGTTTGGTTGGCCCACGGTGCCCTCGACTCGATTATAGTCGACTGGCGGGCGGTCGAGACGATTGTCTACGGTTGGCGGGTGCGGCGGCGCGGTCCTGAAATTCACGGGAGGCCGTGCGGGTAGATGTTAGGATAAAGGGGACGCGACGTGAACAAGAAATCCATCAAGAGCGACTTGGCGCGAATTGACGGCATGCGGGATGCCGATATCGACTGTTCGGATATTCCGCCGCTCGACGAGATGTTTTTCAAGAAGGCAACGACGGCATGGCCCCCGGCGAAAAAGCAATTGACGATCCGCCTCGATCGATCCCGGCATTCACCAGACGCGCATTAGCCGGATTCTGCGCGTTGTGATGGAGAGCCAGCCGCCCCGGTCCGCGCATCGCTAGTTTCTGTCGCGAGACTCAAGAAACCGATCCCTGGCGG
>PLRZ01000311.1:0-2458 GCA_003164075.1 Bryobacterales bacterium
TGCTGCTCTCGACCGGTCGCGATCAATATCGCGTACTGTTCACCTACATCGGAATTCTCGACCTGGGTATGTTGGGCGTGGTCATCGCGCGTTCCTGGCGCTGGATCGGATCGCTGGGCTATATCGGGACGCAGTTGTTGTTCTGGGGTTGGTATGGCGAGCACTTTCATCCCGAGAAGCGTCTCGCGGCACTGCTGTTTCAACTGGCCATCTTCCTGATTTTCGCCGGCGCCGATCTGGCCCCGAACTTGCGCCGCCGCACCGCCGGCTGGGAGGAATTGCTCCGGCTGGCGGTGAGTCCTTTCGTGTTCTACGGGATCTGCTACGGTCTGCTGAACGGCGATTATCACGATTGGATGGCCGTGCTGGCACTGCTGCTGGCCACCGCCTACGCCGGCCTGGCCCGCGCGCAATTGAGCCTGTGTCCCGCGGACCGTCCCGCGCTGCTGGTCACCGTGGCGACGGCCCTGACGTTCGTCACCGTGGCGATTCCCATCCAGCTCGATTCGAATTGGATCACCATCGCCTGGGGCGTGGAGGCGGTGCTCCTGCTGTGGGCCGCGGTGGAGACCGCTGCCGGGCTCCTGAACTTTTTCTCCGCCACAGTCTTTGCGCTGGCTCTGGTGCGATTTCTCTTTATCGACACGCCCTGGGGATCGCGTCCGCTCTTTACACCGGTGTTCAATCGCTACTTCCTGGGAATGCTCGCGCTGACGGCCTGCCTGGCCGGCGCGGCGTATCTGCATCGGCGATCGGACCCCGCGCTGAAGATCGGCCTGTTGGCGTTCGGCGTCTTCTGGCTGGGGACCAGCTTCGAAGCGTACAGCTATTTCTCGGCGCGTGCGGTCGCTGTCGGGTTCGCCGCGCCGGAGTCCATCGAGGCCGCCCGTCGCCTGCTCTGGGCGGGGCAGCTTTCCCTGTCGCTCCTGTGGTCGGCCTATGCCGGCGCCCTGACCGCGGCGGGTTTCCGCTACCAGGTGCGCGCTCTGCGCATCGCCGGCCTGATTCTCTTCGGGATCACGCTGCTCAAAGCCATGGTCATCGATATTGGGGAATTGCGGGAGTTTTATCGCATCGTGGCCCTGTTGATTCTGGGGCTGGTGCTGCTGGGCGTGGCATGGAAATACCAGCGAAGTCTTCGCCGGGAGCAAACGTCATGAAGCCGATTCTGCGAATAGCCTGCGTGGCCGGCATGCTCGGGGGAACGCTGTGGGCGCAGTTCCCGACACCGGAATCCTTGAGCGCGTGGCCCTACTATAAAGAGATTCCAAACCGCGGCGGGCTGGCCGATTTCGTGCTCGACCGCGACGTCCTGGACAAAGCGCGCACCGACCAGGCCGACCTGCGCCTCTACGACAGCGCGGGACGAGAGGTCCCCTACGCGCTCCGCATTCGCCGCGAGATGGACACCCACAGCCTCTTCACCAGCCGCGAATTCAACCGCGCCGTGGAGGGTACCGCCGCGGTGGTCTCCTGCGACCTGGGAGCGCAACCGCAAGAGCACAACGAAGCCGTGATCTCGACCAACGGGAATAATTTCCGGCGGCTGGCCGAGGTGGATGGCAGTCCCGATGGCGGGCAGTGGTTTACGCTGGCGTCGCAGGCGATCCTGTTTCGCTTCACCGCCGGCGGCCGCACGGTGGAACAGAACTCCGTGAGCTATCCGGTGAGCCGCTACCGCTATGTCCGGGTGCGCCTGGAGCGCGACGCGCAAGTGGACCGGGCGGCGCCGGAAATCACCGGTCTGGGCGTTCTGCGGCAGATCCGCGCCAAAGGCGAGACCGTCAGGTTCGAAAGCACTTTGGAACCCCGCGAGGCCGATCCGTACCAGGGGCGTCCCGCGTCCATCTGGCGGATCGACCTGGGAGGCCGGGTACCGCTGCAGGGCTTGTGGCTCAACGTGGGGCAGCCGACTTTCTCGCGGCCATTTCAACTCGATATCGTAGACGACCCCGCAGCCCCGGTGGCGCTGGCATCGGGCGACTTGATTCGCCGCGACGAGAACGCGGCGGCGCCGGTCGAGATCGATTTCGGCGAGCAGTTTGCCCGCCGCCTCAAGCTGACCGTGACGGATGACCGCAATCCGCCGCTGGCGCTCGAAAGTGTCACCGCGCTCAGTGCCGCGCGGCAAGTGATTTTCCCGACGGCCAATGGCGCGGTCCGTTTGTATTATGGCAATCCGAAAGGGATGGCGCCGCACTACGATGTGGCTGCCCGAATTGCCGCGGCGGATGCAGGCGTCATGCCGAATCGTCCGATACTCGGTACGGAGCGGCCCAACCCCACCTACCGGCCGGAGCCCAAGCCTTTTTCCGAGCGCTCACCATGGCTGGTGTACATCGTACTGATTGGCGCCTGTGCGGCGCTGGCGGCGATTCTGGTGAATCTGGCGAAGACCTCGGCGCGGATCGCGGCGTAAGAGCAGTCAGATCTCCCGGAGGTGGGGCAGACTTCAGTC
>PLRZ01000311.1:2484-10845 GCA_003164075.1 Bryobacterales bacterium
AGTGCCTGCGCCACGAAAACGGGCTCATCCCAAATTCCACGCCGTCAGGTGTTCTGACCTCCGGTCCGACCACCGGGCTAACGACCGTTCCCGTCCACCCGGCGCGCCAGGTACAGATAAGTCATCTCCGCGGGATACTCCTGCCACATCATGGGGTCCGGATTGTTACCCCAAATCAGGTCGGGGATTTTCACCGGCGCTTCGGCCCATTGATAGCGCGCCATCTCGCGCTCGAAGACCGGCTTGTGTACAAACTCCACCGAACGGCGCAGCACCACGAATCGCGGAGGAGTCCGGGCATCGTCCTCCGCGCGAAAAGCCGGAATGCCGCCGCGAATGGGATTGGGCAGGTAAAACATGAGCGGCAGATCTTCGTAGTTAATCAGGATCTGGTCCGATGGGGCGGCGTTCTGGCGCAACCACTCCACCGTCATGCGATTGGGATCGGGCCGGCTGCCGAAAACCTCCGAACCTAGAATCGATAACTCGGAGCGCGATAACCAGCCAGCTTCGTACCGGTCGTCAGAGGGGACCAGAAGCCGCCCGGGCAGGCTGAGCCACGGCGTCGCCATCAGCAACAGGGCGCCGAGCCAGGCAAATCGAGCCAAGCGTTCTCCGCCGCCGCGTACCAGCACCCACGCTGCCAGCAGGCAGCCGAGCGGGGCGGCCATGATCACGTAGCGTAGAAATCCCTCCGGCGCAGCCATCGACACCCATAGCAGAAGCACCACCGGAATGGCGCAGGCGATGGCCACCGCGTGACGCTCGCCCACCGGCAGCCGATTCCACCACCGGTACACCAGCACCGCCGCGGCCAGTAGCAACAACAGGGGCGCGACATACTCGTTGGTATTGAACAGATTGAGATAGAAGATATCCAGCCGGGCGCGCGCCGGCTCCATATGCCTGCCCCAGAGCTCATAGTAATAAAGAAAGGGCGCGATCGCCGCCGCCAGGACCGCTCCCGCCGTCAGCGTCTGCCGGAACGTATGCCGCCGCGACCCCAGGGCATCCAGGAAGAGCACGGCAAATACCGGCCACACAGTGCCGTAATCTACCTGGAACCAGCACCAGCCTGCCAGGACGAACGCCTCTATCCCCCAGCGCTCCCCGCGCTGCCAGCGAAGGTAAGCCGCCACAGTAGCCACTAACAGCAGAGTCGAAAGCGAGTAATAGCGGCACTGCCGGGCATGCATCACCCAGTACGAGTTAGTTAGTAACAGCAGCGCGGAGATGGCCGCCATGGGCCAACTGTCGCAGTATTTCCGGACCATGCGGTAGAACAGCAGGACCGTCGCCAGGCCCGCCAGCGCGAACGGCAGACGCGCCCCGAGCGTGGTATGGCCGAGTAACTGCAATCCCGCGGCCGCCACCACGAATTGTCCCCACGGCTGCCACTTCCAGGTAGTGTCGCGTTTGAAATCTCCCCGTTGGACGTAATAGTTCACTGCCGCCTGGGGCGCGCGCGTGCGTTCCCCGATGGTCTCCGTATCTTCCGTGGCGAAGTAGTCGATGGTGACCAGGTTGACGCCGTCGTACGCCAGAGGGCGGCCGAACTTCAGCATGCGCGCGGCCAGGACAGCGGTGGCGGCTTCGTCCTGCCAGAGATACTTATCGGTAAGTCCCCAAAAGAGCAGCACCGACGCCAGGCCCGCAAGAATCGCCTGTGTCAGAAATTCGCGGCGCATGCTCAATGGCCCCTTCTCATGTGGCGCAGGCACTCTTGCCTGCCGGGTCGAGACTCATCTCGACCCTCTTCGGGGCTGTGACATTGTGGCGAGATGTGCGTGAACGTGCCCGGAGGGCAGGCGAGCACCGCCTGCCCCACCTGCTGCGCCCGGCGCAAAGCGGAGAAATCACCGGCAAATTAATGGCCTCCACTCTCCACCCGGCGGGCGATATACAGATTCGGAGCGGCACGGGGATCGTCATTCCCCATGGGGTCGGGATTGTTGCCCCACATGATGTCCGGCGCCTTCAGCGGCACGGGCTGCCATTGATATCGCGCCAGTTCACGATTGAATATGGGCCAATCTACGAAGTCCACCGAATGGCGCAGGATCGCGAAACGCGGCGGCGTTTTGGCGTCGTCTTCCACGCGGAAAGTGGCGATGCCCCCGCGAATGGGGTTCGGCAGGTAGTACATCAAAGGATAGTCCTCATAGTTGATGAGGATTTCGTCCGATGGCGCGGCGTTCTTCCGCAGCCAGTCGATTACCAGACGGTTGGGGTCGGGCTGATGGCCAAAGATCTCGGCCCTTAGATCTTTCAACTCGGCACGATACCAGACACTGCCTTCCCACCACTCGGGTGGCCGGGCCACCGCGCGCAATGGCACGCTCAACCATGGCGTGAAGATCAGAACCGCCGCCGCGGGCCACACCAACTGCCGGCGCCGCTCCAGCAGCCGCACCAGCGCCCACGCCGTAAGCATGGCGCCCACCGGCGCCGCGACAATNNGAGGGCGCATCCCACAGCCACCAGGCGGCGCTCCCCGGCGGGCAGCGATTTCCAATTCCGCGTCAACAGAAAGATCGCTGCCAACAACACCAGCACGGGGACGACGTACTCGTTAGTATTAAAAAGATTTTGCCGGAAGCGGTCCAGCCAGGTGGCGTCCTGATCCGATCCGCGGTGCAACAAATCGTAGAAGTATACAAACGGCGCCAGCGTGGCCGCCAGAATCGCGCCGGCAGTCACGGTGCGCCAGTATGCCCGCCGGTCGGCCAGNNATCAGCGTCAGCACCAGGAAGAGACTCGAGACGGAATAGTAGCGGCACTGGCGCGCATGCAGGATCCAGTAGCTGTTCGAGACCAGCAGGAGCGCGGAAAGCGCCGCCATCGGGAAGCTGCCGAACTGTTGGCGCACCAGGCGATAGAGCAGCGGAACGGTGGCGAGTCCCGCCAATGCGAAGGGAAGGCGCGCCCCGAGGGTGGTCTGGCCGAGCAGCCTGATGCCGACGGCGGCGATGGCGAACAGGCCCCAGGGCTGCCATTTCCAGGTGGTGTCGGCTTTGAAATTCCCCTGCGCGACGTAGTAGTCGATGGCCGCCTTGGGATCGGCGGTGCGGCGATTGAGCGTGGCCTCGTCATCGGAGTCCTGCATATCGATGGTGAGGAGGTTGACGCCGTCGTAGGCCATGGGGCGGCCGTACTTCAGCATGCGGACAGCCAGCACCGCGGTGGCCGCTTCGTCCTGCCAGAGATCCTTCTCCGTCAATTCCCAGAACAGTAGAAAGGCGGCCAGAATCACGATGACAGCCTGCACCGGAATTTCCAATCTGTGGCTCGCGCCGGGCTGCCGCATCATAGGTGAGGATAACATCAGAACTCCTGATGTCGCCCCGNNGCGAGAGCTTCGCAGGTGGGGCAAGGCGAGCTCCGCCTGCCCCACCGAAACTCATGTAGCCAGAACTCCTCGGAGTTGAGCCCGAGAGTGTATCGCGGCGCGCTACCCGATGGCTGCCAGCGCCTGTTCGAAATCGGCCAGCAGGTCGCGCCAGTCTTCAATGCCCACGGAGATGCGCACCAGCCCGTCGGTCACGCCCGATTCGGCCAGTTCCTCAGCGGTCATCCCGGAATGCGTGGTGCTCTTCGGATGGCAGGTGAGGGTCTCCACTCCGCCCAGCGATACGGCGTTCCTGGCGATGCGAAGATGCCGCAGGAAGTCGAAGGCCGCCGCTTTCCCGCCCTTGAATTCCAACGAGAAGAGCCCGCCGGGGTGGGCACACTGCTTCTCGAAGATACGCTTCTGTTCGGGATCCTGGAACAACGTGGGATAGATCACGTTGCTCAGGTGTTTGTGGCCGTGAAGCGCCTCGGCCAGCCGCTGCGCGTTCTTGCTCTGGCGGTTCATGCGGAGCGCCACGGTGGGCAGGCGGCTGTTGAGGGTCCAGCACTCGTCGGGCTGCAGAATGCTGCCGAACATATTGCGGCGGCTGCGGATCTTTTGGATCAGGTCGGAGCTCCGTGTGAGCGCCACGCCGGCCAGCATATCGCTGAAGCCGGAAAGGTACTTGGTGCCGGAATAGAGCGAAACGTCGGCGCCCAACAGCAGCGGGTGTTGGAAGGTGGGCCCGAGAAACGTGTTGTCCACCATGACTACCGGCTTATCGGGATGGCGCGCGGCGGATTCGGCGGCCCGCTCGATATCGGTCATGATGAGCGTGGGATTGGCGGGCGTTTCGATCAGCACGATGCTGAGGTTGCGGGCGTTGCGAATGGCCGCGTCGAGCGCTTCGGAATCGCCCGACCGCACGGCGATCCCTTCCACTCCGAGGGGCTGCAAGAAGTGGATGAGCCCGGTGGTGCCGCCATACAAAGGTGTCGTGTAGACGATGGAAGTGTTCGGCCGCACCACCGCGAAGAAGGCCGTCATGATGGCGGCCATCCCGGTGTTGAAGACGGCGGCATCGGTGGCGCCGGCCTCCAGCGGGACGATCTGGTCTTCCAGGATTTCGGAGTTGGGATGGGAGAATCGCGAGTAGATGAGGTCGGCCCGCTCGCCGGGCGCCGCTTTGATCTTCCCGGTGGTGATGGCGAACGCCAACTCCGCCGCTTCCGGACTGGGGAAGACGTAGGTGGAACTGCGAAAGACGGCCGGCCGCGCCGAACCGAACGAGAGACTGGGGTCGAATCCGCGGGTCAGGACCGCGGTCCGCGGACGCACCTCACCGTGGGGATTGTCACGAGCTGCCATAAGTCCTCCACCCAGAGTGTAGCGCACTGATCGGCAAAGCACATCTCGAAAGTGGTGCTGGGCTTTACTCCTGCCGCAATGCCGCCATGGGATCGCCCTGCGCGGCGCGGCGAGCCGGTAGGTACGCCGCCAGCGCGATGGCCGCCGCCAGCGTCAGCGCCGCCCCGGCCAGTTCGACGGGATCGTTGAATTTGACCCCGTAGAGCAGACTGGCCACTAGGCGCCCGGCGGCCAGCGAAGCCGCCAACCCCACGGCCACGCCGGCCACTACCAGGACGGCAGTGTCGCGCAGCATCAGCCAGATTACCGACCGCGGCTGCGCGCCCAACGCCAGGCGTATGCCGATCTCGCCCTTGCGCTGGGCCACTGCGTAATTGGTGATTCCGTAGAGCCCCACCATGGCCAGCAGCAGCGCCAGCGATCCGAAGACGGTCGACAGCAGCGCCACCATTCGCGGACGCAGGAGCGATTCGTTCACCTGCGTTTCCAGATTGCGGAATTCCAGCGCGATGTCGCGATTCACTCCCGAAAATGCCGCGCGCACCGAGGGAATCAGCGCTTCCACCGGGCCGTCGCTGCGCAGCGAATAATTGAGCGATGGCTGCGGCGTGGAATCCTGCGCGGCGGCCAGAAAGCCGATATTGCGCTGCTCCTCATTCAACCGGTTGTACTTGGTGTCTTTGACCACGCCGATCACCTGGTACAGGTCGCTTCCACCGCGCGTCGTCATCCCGATGGTCTTGCCGAGCGGGTTCGCCGCGCCGAAGAAATGGTGCGCCGCCGATTCGTTGATGACCATGGCCGGCGGCGCCGTCAGATCGT
The DNA here is from genome assembly GCA_003164075.1 of Bryobacterales bacterium. The sequence goes on from PLRZ01000311.1 coordinate 8,006, forward strand.
CGCGCGAATCGAAGGCGCGGCCCATCCGCACGGGCGTCCGCATGGTCTGGAAATAATCCGCCGAGACGCGGTTCAGAAAGAGAAGAGAATCGCCGCGCGATTTTGAGATGAAGCCTTGCGGTTGTATCATGTTGGCCCAGCCGGCGGGCTGGATGGGGGTCAGCACGGAACTCGCCGCGGACACCACGCCCGGCATCCCCTGCAAACGGTCGAGAATCTCGCGGTACATGCGGGTGCGCTCCGCCGGCTGGCTGGCGTTGGGGAGCGTGGCCGAGACCAGCAGGACGTTATGGCGGCTGAAGCCCGGATCGATGGAGAGGAAGTTTCGCAGCGTTCCCAAGAACAGGCCGGCGCCCAGCAGGAGCACAAACGACAGGGCCACCTGGCCGCTTACGAGCGCCTTGCCGAAATGGAGCCGCGTGGAGCCTTTTGCGGCGCCGCGTTCATTCTCTTTCAGGGCGCGATTCAAACCGCCGCGAGTAGCGCGGATGGCCGGCGCAAGCCCGAAAAGCAGCGCCGTGAGCACCGCCACCGCCATGGTGAACGCCAGCAGGCGGAGGTCCGGAGAGACGCCGATATCCAGCACGTTGCCGGAAGTGGAAAGCAGACCGACCAGCAGCCGGCTTCCCCAGATAGCCAACAAAAAGCCGCCCACCGCGCCCAGCAAGGCCAGCAGGAGACTCTCGGTCATGAGTTGGCGAACGATGCGGAGGCGGCTCGCTCCAATGGCCATGCGCACCGATAATTCGCGTTGTCGCGCGGCGGCGCGGCTCAGCAGCAGGTTGGCGATGTTGGCGCACGCGATCAGCAGCACCAGCGCCGCGGCCGCCATCACCAGCAGCAGCGCTGGCCGCACAGCCTCCAGTGCCCTGCCTTCGGTAAGCTGGGTGACCTTGATTCCCCATCCGCCATCCTCTGCCGGATACGCGCTCGCCAGGCGCGCCACGATGGTATCCAGCTCCGCCTGTGCCTGCCGGATGGACGAGCCAGCCTTCAACCGCGCGACCACGTCCAGCGAATGCGAGTCCCGGGCGCGCTCCTGCTCCACCGGCAGATTCAGAGACGTCCAGATCACGGGCCGGAACGCCGCCGACCCCATCGGCGGAAACTCGAACCCTCGCGGCATCACACCCACTACCGTGAAGGCTTCGTCATCCACCTGGATCTGCCTTCCTACTACGGCCGCGTCGCCTCCGAATCGCCGCTGCCACCATGTGTAGCCGATCAGCGCTTGCCGCGGCCCGCCGCTCCGGTCCGCGCCGGATTCCATGGGGTGCCCCACTGCCGGGCTCGCGCCCAGCAATCCGAACAGGTTCGCCGAGACCCCGTGCCCAGCTACCTCCTCCGCCCCCTCGCTGCCTGTGACATTCACCTGGTGTGCGTAGCGGTGTGCTCCGAAGGCCTCAATGGCGGTGGTTTGCGCCTTCCAGTCGGCCAGGTTCGCATAGGACGTGCCTCCCGTGAACCTGCGGCCGCTCAACTGCTGCATGCTCAAATCCACCAGGCGGTCCGCGTGGGCATACTTCGCCGGTGAGAGCCACACCCCATAGAGCACGCTGAAAATCGCCGTGTTGGCGCCGGTCCCCAGCGCCAGCGTGAGCACCGCTACCGCGGTGAACCCCGGAGCGCGCCGCATGCTGCGCATCGCGTACCGGGCATCCTGAACGAGCTGCTCCACCACCCGCATATGTATATTAACGGCGGAAACGCGCAGGTTGTTTATGCTGTCTGTGGATTTCGTTCGGCGCCCACGGCTGGCCGCCGCTCCGGCCAACTGGAATCCGCCGCGAATTGCGCCGGATCGCACCGGAGATCTTAGTGCACTTGCCCGATGACCCTGGATACGGCGGTTGAAACGCTGCCGGATGAGCCTTCCTCTTATCACCCATTAGGTGAAACGCGCAGTAGTTGGAAATGCCCCCCAAGGACTTGCCCATAGCGCCGGCAGGCAACCGCCGTTTCTAGGATGACTTGTCGCCGCGCAGCCCGGTAGGAGCGCTGCTTCATGCCGAGTTTCGGCACTTGCTTCGGCAAATGATAGGCGGTCGGCATCGCGGGCATCGAAATAGCCATCGGTCCCCCTGGAAACCGAAGTGCACTACCACGGGCAGCTTTGAGGAATGAGCCATACCGATGTCTGGCGTTTGCCAATGTCAATTGCCGGTTCCGGCACCCACTGATAGCATGGTCCACATGGGAATTCCGGATTTGGAACTCTACAAAGCCCTCTTTGACCTTTCCCAGTCGATAGCCGGACACGGCGATCTGGAGTCCCTGTGCGACTCCCTGGCAGGTACGCTATGCCGGGTGGTCTCCTTCGACTTGCTAGGGCTGATTCTCCATGACCCGGTGCACGATCAGCTTCGTCTGCATGCCATGAGCGCGAACCGGCCGCACGTGGACAGGGAGGTCGCGCTTGCCGCGGACGGCGACCACGTCGGCGCGTGGGTCTGGCGCGAACAGAAGCCCCTGGTAATATCGCCGCTCGAAGACGAGACCCGCTGGAGCGAGGTGATTCAAGACGCGCTGCGGGAGGGCATTCACGCGTTGACCCTCGTCCCTCTCACCAACGGCAGTCGACGGTTGGGGATATTGGTATTCGGATTCAATTCGCCCTTCTGGCCGGACGAGGAAGCGCTGCGATTTCTGCAGCGTGTGGCGTCGGAAGTGGCCGTCTCGGTGGACGGATACCTTACCATGCAAGCGCTTCTGAAGGAGCGCGACCGCGCGCGGGTGTTGTTCGAAATTACCAACGCCTTGGTCTCCAAGCTTCCCATGGACGAGCTGTTCTCGGCGATATCGGAACAGCTCAGCCGCGTGGTGGCGCACGATTTCGCGGT
>PLRZ01000002.1:0-2581 GCA_003164075.1 Bryobacterales bacterium
GCATCGGCGTCGAAGGCCCGGCCGCCGCGGAGTTGCAGCTCGCGCCCGGTGACCATACCATCGCGCCGTTTACCGTCACCGGCCAACCCGGCTACCGCATCTATTGCCCCGCGGAGAGCAAAGCGGCGCTGATCGCGCAGCTCGAATCCCTGGGCGCTAAAGCGGCCGGCGCCGATGACGCCCGCCTGGTCCGCATCGAAANNCTGCCGCAGGAGACCCAGCAGATGCAGGCCGTCAGTTTCACGAAGGGCTGCTACCTGGGACAGGAAATTGTGGAGCGCATCCGTGCGCAGGGCCGCGTGAACAAGAAGCTGGAGCGGCTGGAATTGGAAGGCTCCGAACCGCCCCAGCCGGGTACCAAGCTACAGGTCGGAGGCCGCGAGGCGGAGATTATGTCGGCCATCTACTCGCCCCATTTCGGCAAGACCATCGCGCTGGCATACGTGCGGACGGCGTAATTATCCCGCTCTCAGCGTGTCCATCAGGTCGTCGGGAATATGCAAATTCCCGCCATACCCGGTGCCTGGCAGCACACCCGGTTTCACCACCCCGTGGTAGTCCGAGCCGCCGGTCACCAGCATGCCGTATTCCTTCGCCAGCGCCAGATACAGCGCCGTAGCTTTCTCATCGTGATCGCTGTGATAGGCCTCAATGGCGTTCAGGCCGGCATCGCGCAGTTCGGGCATCAGCGCGGGTACGTCGCCGTTCACGCGGATGGGATGCGCCAGCGACGCGATCCCGCCCGCCTTGCGAATGTGCTCCACGCCCTCGGCAAACTGCGGCTCGCGCCGATAGACGTACCCTATCGCCGATTCGTCCAGGTATTTGTCGAAGGCTTCCCGGATGTCGCCGACGTAGCCCTTTTCCAGCATGATCTGGGCAAAGTGCGGGCGGCCGGTCATTCCGCGGCCGCGCGCTTCGGCCTCTTCCAGCGTGACGTCGAACCCGAGTTCGCGCAATCGCACCGCGAGGCGCGCATTGCGTTCCCGCCGCGAGGCCTGCAGGTCCAACACCCATTCGCGAAAGTCCACCAGTCCGCCGGCGCCCAGGAAATAACCCAGCAGGTGAACCGAGTGGCCGTGCAGCTTGGTGGAAAGCTCGATGCCGCACACTAACTCGAGTCCCGCGTCCGCCGCCGGGGCGCGCGCCTGGTCGTAGCCGGCAAAGGTGTCGTGGTCGGTTATCCCGAGCGTAGTCACGCCCGCGCGGACAGCCTCCCCGACCAGTTGCGCGGGGGAGCAACTGCCGTCAGATTCGTTGGTGTGCGAGTGCAGATCGATCAAAGGAAATCAGACCCAAGCGTTCCAGTGTAGCCCAAATTCGGTCGGCACTTTGCTGGGCCGTTTCCTCCGCCGAGCGGATGGTCACTTCCGGCGCCGCCGGCGGCTCGTAGGGGTCGGACACTCCCGTGAATTGCGCGATCTCGCCAGCCAGCGCTTTCCGGTAGAGGCCCTTCACGTCGCGCGCCGCCAGCACCTCCAGCGGGCACTCGGCATAGACTTCCACGAAATTCGGAATGCGCCGGCGCAACTCCTCGCGCACCGCCCGATAGGGCGAGATGGCCGCGGCGATGGCGATCACGCCGTTGCGCGCCAGCAACTGGCACACGAACCCGATGCGGCGGATGTTTTGATCGCGGTCTTCCTTACTGAAGCCCAGTCCCTTCGAGAGGTACTCGCGCACTTCGTCGCCGTCCAGCAGTTCCACCTTCGCGCCGTCGATGCGCAGCCGCTCCGCCACTATCTGCGACACGGTACTCTTCCCGGCGCCCGAAAGCCCCGTAAACCACAGAACGAATCCCTTATGCATTGCGCCTTACCGAACCATCCGCGGCAAAATGGATGCCGCACTCTTTCCTGCTCTGCTGCTCCCACCACCAGCGCCCCGCCCGCGGATCTTCGCCGGCCGCCACCGCGCGCGTACACGGACCGCATCCGATGCTGGCATATCCCTGCAGGTATAACGCATGCACCGGCACGCCGTTGGCGCGAATATATTGGTCCACCTGTTCCGCGCTCCAGTCAGCCAGGGGGCACAAGCGCAGACGGCCGTCCACTTCCTCCGCCTTGCGCACACCGGCGCGCGTTTCCGATTGCTCCCGGCGCAGCCCCGTGGCCCAGGCCCGGAACTCGCGCAGTTTCCGCTCGAGCGGCCGCACTTTGCGGACGTCGCAGCACAGTGCGCGCAATTCCGGACTGCGGTAAAAGAGATTCGGCCCGTGGCCGGCGACCATGCTTTCCAACTCTTCGTTCCGCGGAGTGACAATCTCGACGGCAATCCCGTAGTGCTCGCGCACCACCTCCATCATGCGGTACGTCTCTTCCGGCAATCGCCCCGTATCCAATGTGAAGACGCGGCAGGCGCTGGGTCCGGCGGCCCGGCACGCCAGGTCGACAATCACCATCCCTTCCTTTTGGAAGCTGGTGGCGATGGCGAACTCTTGCCGGTATGTGGAGATGGCCCAGGAGACGAGTTCGGCGGCTGGCAGGCCTTCAAGGTCAATAGATAATCCCAATCTCTATTGAAATTACCATGGATGTCCGTCGTGGGGCGGACTGGGGTGCTTAAACAGTTTCGGGAT
>PLRZ01000002.1:2690-6417 GCA_003164075.1 Bryobacterales bacterium
CTGGCCATCGAAAGGAATGGCTCAGTCCATTTTCACAGGCCACGCGGAATTGCGGGGCGGCTTTCGGCCTGCTGCCGTAGTGCGAAGTTATGGGTGCGTCTCTACTGCACCTGGTAGGGGACGCTGATTTCGACGGTCTTGGGCGGGAAACAGGCTTTGTTGTTGCATGCCTGGTATCCCAATTTGCCGGAGGCGATTCCCGGACCGGCGGCGGCTTTGGCCGACACTTTGAAGCTTACCTTGAGGTCGATGTTGCCGGTGAACACCGAAAGGGGGATATCGCCGACGGTAAGTTTTTCGGGCTTAGGGAAGGTGACTTGACCGCCCTCCAACGCCCCGAGCGATGTCCACGTGACTTTCAGGGGAATCAGGTATTCTTCCGACGGAGTGTTGCTGTTGACGTGGTAACCCTCCAGGATGGCGACGGGAATCCTGGTTTCCACCGGATCGTTCCGCTTGCCCACAACCTTCCGGGGTTGGCCTACCGTAACCCTTTCACTATTGCTTTGGGGCCACAGCAGCGACAGGCACCCCGCCAGGGATAGTAGTAACATGCGTCCCAGGAGTCTCCTGCAAAAGTTCTTGGATACCATCTTCGAATTCCTTTCGGCCCGCATCCAGCCCAAGATGAATCGCGGCAATTTTTCCCTGCCGGTCGATCAAAAAAGTGGTGGGCAGCGATTCCACGCCGCCATATGCCTCAGTGGTAGAGTCGTCGCCGATAACTACCCGATAGTTGACCTTCATTTCGGCGAGGAACGGCTTCACATCTTCCCAGCCGTTCTCGTCCATGGAGACGCCGAGCACTGCGAATCCCTTGTCCTTGTTCTTGCGTTCGATGTCGATGAACCAGGGGATCTCCACCCGGCAAGGTCCGCACCAGGTGGCCCAGAAATCCAGCAGCACCACCTTGCCCTTATATTCGGCCAAGTGTACGGTCCTGCCGTCGGCATCTTTCAAGGCGAAGTCCGGGGCAACGTGGCGATCCTTGTCGGGCTTTAGGCTGGCGGCTTTCACAGTCCGGGGACCGGAAGCGCAGCCTTCGAGCAAGCATCCCATGAGGAGCGCGGCGGAGAGGGCGGCAGTGACGCGAAGAGCAGACACGGATATTTCCTGCTCCAATTATACCGGCAATTCGCGGTTTCCGATGGACATTCGGAACCAAATGCGGCGGCGGGCGCAAAAGCGGGAGGCAAGGGTATATTCCGGGTGGCGCGAGAGGCCGGAATAGAGCCATGCGGAGGTGTCGCAGAAGCTTTCGCAGCAGTATTCGCGCCAGCGGCGGCTGCGCCGGCGGATGTCGCCGGTCTGCATGGCCTGCTTGCGCCACTCGGCCGACCATCCCAACTCGCCGCGGGAGCGGGCGGAGTATTCGGCGCGGAGGAGCGCTTCCCAGGAGTGGCGCAGCGGATTGCCGGCGCGCAGCCACACGAAGTGAAACAGCTCATGCACCAGGATGCGCGGAAACTCCGCGGCGGTGCAATCGAAAGCGATGCGGCGCTCGCGCAGAAACGACCCGGCGTGCACCGGGCCCCGCCGGTCGCGCAAGCCGCGCGCGTTCTCCACCCGCAAGGGCGCGCCGTGGAGCGGCGGCAGGCGTCGCAGCAGGGCGCGCACCCGCGCTTCCGGCAGCGGGCCGGCGCACACCAGCAGGGGCTCAGCCGGCACGCACCCCAGCAGTTTCCAGCTCGGCGAGCCCGGCGGCGTAGCGCCGGAGCTCGGCCAGGCTCATGGTAACCAAGTCCTTTTCCATATCCTCGCCGGACGCCACCAGGTGGAGAAGCTGCAGTTCCGCCAGGCGGGCGCACCAGGGGTCGTCCATCTTGCGGCCGGTCTCGCGGCTTACTTCGAGCAGCGCGGCGTGGGGCAGCGCGATGGTCTTTTCGGTTTGCCCGCCGTTCTCGTCGACCAGCACGAATTTCACATCCACGGTGTCGGCGTGCCGTATGGAGATGGCCGTCTGCAACCATTTGAACAGCACGTGGAACTTGCGGCCGAAGGGATCCGGTCCAGCTTCAAACTGCCGAAAATTCTGCATCTATGGCTATCTTACAATGGGGAACAGCCGCCCATTATGCTCACAGCCGAACTCATTGCGCCGCGCCAGTTCCGCGTGGTCCAACAGGAAACTGCCGATCCCGCCCCGGGAGAGATTCAAGTCCGCGTAGACGCCGTCGGGGTCTGCGGATCGGACCTCCACTCCTACTCGGAGGGCGCCGTGGGCGATACCACGGCGGTGTACCCCATGGTGTTGGGGCACGAACCCGCCGGCACGGTGATGCGGACCGGCGCGGCCGTAACCGGATGGTCGCCGGGCGACCGCGTGGCGCTGGAACCGGCCTTGTATTGCTACCACTGCGAATACTGCCGCGCGGGCCGCTACAACGTGTGCGCCAATCTGCGGTTTCTCAGCACGCCGGGCAATCCCGGGTTTTTCCGCCAGTTCGTCAACCTGCCGCCCGAGAGCCTGCTGGCCATCCCGCCCGCCATGTCGATGGAGATGGCGGCACTGGTGGAACCGTTGGCGGTGGCTCTGCATTCGCTGAAACTCGCAGCCCCCTGGGCGGGCCAGACGGTGGCCGTGTTTGGCGCCGGCGCGATCGGGCTGCTCACCATCGCCAGTTTGAAGGCGGCCGGCGCCGGCCGCATCTGGGCCGTGGAACCGCTGGCGCATCGCCGCGAGATGGCGCTACACATGGGTGCGGACGCGGCCGTTGACCCTGCGGCCGTCGACGCGGTACGGCAGATTGCCGCCGATACCGGCGGGCGCGGCGTGGATGGCGCCATCGATTGCGCCGCCAAGGGCGACACCATCAACCAGGCGCTGCGCGCCGTGTGCCATGCCGGGCGCGTGGTGCTCACGGGCATACATTCGGGCGTGGTGGTCCCGTTCGAGACCTCGCCCATGCGTCGCAAGGAAGTGACGCTTTTCAATGTGCGCCGCTCGAATGACGAGTGTCCGGCCGCGCTGGAACTATTGGTGGAGCGCAGCCGGTGGTTCGCCCCGCTGCTGACGCACCGGCGCCGGCTGGAGAACATCGGCGAGGCTTTTGCCATCGCGGAGAGCTATGCCGACGGCGTGGGCAGGATGATGGTGGTGGCGTAGCCCGGCGTTTCAAAAGTTCGCTACTGTAGTGTCCCGGAAATAACTGGACAGGTTTTGAGCCTTTTGTAGGGCGGAGCCCCTGGTCCGCGGCCGACGCCCCCGTCGGCCTGCCCGTGTCGTCGAGGAGGCTGACACCGCGCGGCTCCAGCAGCGGGACGAGGCGTCCCGCGCGGACAAGGGGGGTCCGCCCAGGTGGTCCGCCCACCAAGCCACCCCATACCTGTCCAGTTAATTCGTGGAAACCGCACTAACGTATCCGGACAACGCTCCATTGAAAACTCAGGTGAATACCTGGGGTTTTCACGGCCTCCGATGTCCCGGAGGGCCGACGGCCCGCAGGGACATTTTGGCTTGCTGGCGCGCGCGGCTCCGTTCGGATGCCGCGTCCATGAGAAGGTGTGAGATAGTTGGCGAGGCCATTTTTGGCCTCCATTGTTTTGAGTCATTTGCGTTGCGGAAAATCCGCGCAAATTCGAGTTTTTCACACCTTCTGAGGGAGCGACGATTGTGGAGTGTGCGACCCTATTTATGGAACGGTGGCGTAGCCTTATTGCCGCGGTAGGGGATGCGCGGCCGTGCTGGCGGCGGCACGCTCATATTCGGCGTTGAATTCACAGCCGA
>PLRZ01000222.1 GCA_003164075.1 Bryobacterales bacterium
CGAGCCGGAGTTTCATGACAGAAACTAGCTAGGGCGCGCATACCGTATTCGAGATCCATCTGCATCGGTCTGGATAACGAAATGTCGAAGGCCGGGGCTGACCGGAGACCGACGAGGTGATTGCGAAGTATATTGCCGAGCAGAATGTGGATCGGGATGAGGATTTCCGAGTAGATGGTTGAGTCCATCTACTTTTTGAAGCCCGCTTGGTGCGGGAATCATCTTGCCGGCCTCCGGCCGGAAATAGGGCTTACAGCCCGTTACCGTAGCCACCGCCTTCCAGGCGGTGGCTTTCACTCTACTGATTCGCCAAGTCTTACGTGTCATTTCCAGGGATAGATCCTGGTAAGTCCCCTTCACGTCAAGTTGGCGGGAAACGCCTATCGCGTACTTGTGGATCCACACCGCTGCTCGTGAGCGGCTTCCGATAACACCAGTTAACGGGCCTTCCGCGGATCGCGTGCCCCATCGCCACCGGGGCGAGGCAGAGCTGGCCTCCTTCCTCAGGCTGCCGGAGTCGCTCGGAATTGAAGAATGAGATAACCGGCTCTCATTGGAGCAGTTGGAGGTATAGTCGTTGGCGGGCCAGGAGGCCAAAACGGAAATCCTGGCCCAAACCGCTCGGGCCTGGCTGGTTGGCGGAGCATCGCCCGGGTGTGGAAGGAGATTATGCGAATCAAGACACGTTGGATCCAGGCCTTGATCGTGACTGGGGCCTCGTCGTTGGAGTGGGCGTTCTCCAGGCCCAGGACAATATGCGGCCCGCCAGCTAGTCGCTCTGCGGAAGGCCGGCATCCCGCTGGACGAGAGCCTGATCTGGCGCGGAAATCCGCGGACTGGCGATGTAGCCGGCATCTGCCGCCAAGGTCTCGCCGGGCTGGACATGCCGCCGCAGGCAATTTTCTGCACCAACGGCCCCACGGCCCTGGGCGTTCTTCGCGCCTTGCGCGATCGGGGCATGGCGATCCCACGGGACATTGCCTTCGCCACGTTCGACGAGTTGACGGTGGACGATCTGTTCTCGCCTTCGATCACTACGGTGGTGCAGCCGGCTTATGACATCGGGTTCAAGGCCGCGCAGATTCTTCCGGACCGGATCGAGGGCACGGCGGAGGCTCGAGCCCCGATCGCGGTGCGGCTGCCGGCGACTCTTAAGGTCCGTGAATCTTCGAAGGTGAATCGCGAGGAAACATATGAACTTCAGAACACTTTTCGCACTTACAGCCGTCCTGAGCGTCGCCTCTAACGCGCTGTCCCAGGGCCGCGGCGGCGGAATCCCCAATGTGACTCCGGAGCAGACCGCCGCACTTACGCAAATGAACGTCAACTTGACAGCGGTGACGCAGGCGCTGACGGCCGCGCGCGGCGAGTTAGTCGCAACGGCTCTTGCGCAGCCGCGGAACGATGCGGCGATCCGGGCGAAGGCGCAGGCCATAGGCGACGCGGAGGCGGCTGTTGCCATTGCGCGCGCGGACGCGTTCGCGAGAATTCAAGCTTCGTCCAACAAGCTTGCGCCGGATCAGGTTGCCGCGCTGGCGGGCGATGCAGCCCGAGGCGGACGGGGCGGCGGCGGGCGTGGCGCGGTAGGCGTCCCGGACCTCTCACCCGGACAGGGCAGTGCTCTGGTCAGCCTGAATTCACGGTTGGCGTCGTTCACCCAGACGGTCAATACGGCGCGCGCGGAGGTAACATCGGCGTCTTATAAGTTGCCCCGAAACGATACGGACATCAAGGCGAAGGCCGATGCCGTTGCCGGCGCCGAGGCGGCCCTTGCAGGTGCGCGCGCCGGCTGGTTTGCGACTCTGCAGGCGTCACCGAATCAGTTGGCGCCGAATCAGGTTGCGGCTCTGATCGCACGGGGCGGCGCTTTGCCCACCGGATTCACGGAGCCCGACCCCATGGATTTCAACGACCACTTCGGATACGTTTCGCTGTTCGATGGAGTCAGTCTGAAGGGATGGGACGGCAATCCGAAGTTCTGGCGGGCGGAGGGCGGCGCCATTGTCGGTGAGTCGACGCCGGAAAATCCGAGCGGCAACACCTACATTGTGTATCGCGATGTGGAGGCCCACGATTTCACGCTGAAGTTTGAAATGAAGATCGAGGGCAACGGAGGCAGCGGTCTTCAGTACCGCAGCAAGACCGGGATTCCGTGGAGCCGCCCCATCGCGGCCAACGTCATCGCCAATACCGGTCCGGTGAACTTGAATTGGATGATGACCGGGCCGCAAGCGGATTTCTGGCCGGCGCAAGTCTACACGGGCCAGTTCTATTCGGAAAATACGCCGATGGGAATCATGGCCTGGCGCGGACAGGCGGTGGAAGGCGCCGGTCTTGGTTCGAAGCGGCTGATGGGCAACCTTGGCGACCGCGCCGAGTTGGGCAAACTGGTCAAGATGAACGACTGGAATCAATACACCGTCATCGCGCGAGGCGGAACGTTGATTCACATTGTGAACGGCCAAGTGATGGCGATTATGGTCGACGACGATCCGGCGTCTTCGAACAATCAGTCCGGATTGTTTGGCATCGAGATTGAGGCGATAACTAGGGTGTCGGTCCGCAATATGTGGCTGAAGAAGCTGAACTGAACTCCGGCGCCATACGGCCGGCCGGTTGTATGGGATATGCAGGCCTGAAACTGTTCGTATTGGAGGTACAATTTAACTGCGAAGAACCCAATGCGACTCCTACCTATCGTAATATTGTCCGCGGGCATGGTTTGCAGTGCCCAGACCCCCAGCGCGCTTGAGTCCGACCCAACGGGCTGGAAGGATATCATGCCGGCGCCCTCGTTTGCAGGGTGGACCAGGCTGACTTTCATGAGCACCGCCGCTCTGGACCCGATGTCACAGTGGTCGGTAGACACAGCCAACCGCGTGCTGCTGTGCGAGGGCAATCGCGGCCACGAGTGGCTGCGTTATGACAAGGAACTGTCGAACGCCATTTTTCACGTGGAGTTCCGCTTCACGAAGATCGACGGCGGTAAGGGATACAACAGCGGCGTGATGTTGCGCAACAACGCGGACGGCACGGTATATTTCCAAGCCCAGGCAGGGGAAGAAGGCACGGGCTGGCTTTTCGGCAGCACCATGGTTGACGGCAAGGCGCAACGGTTCAACATGCGGTCCGTCATGAAAGAGAATCGAGTGAAACCGGCGGGCGAGTGGAACGTTTACGAAATGCGCGCCGAAGGCCCCAAAATGACTGTCTGGGTGAATGGCGGGATCACGTCGGAGAAGGCGGACCTCGACGTTCTGAAAGGCTTTGCGGGCCTGGAAGCCGAAGGATACCGCGTCGAGTTCCGGAATATCATGCTCAAAGAGCTGAAATAGCGACTGCGCAAAGGCGCCGGCCACATAGCAATCGCAGAAGAATAACTGTGCACCAGGTGTGGTGGCGCGGACTCTTAGTGCCGCCCCGGGACTTCGAACTCCTGATGTGGACCGGGAATTTCGGGTGGCCCGGGAAAATGACTTGAGCCCAACGGACGACGGGCCTAACGCTTCCTTACGGGGTGGCCTCTGGGCCCGGCTCCGAACGCGCATCGGAGGGGGGACAAGCGCGGATACCACCGAGAACGTGCGCCGCAAAAGATCCCCTACAATAGGGGCATCCTATGAAACGCAGACTGGCGCTGTTACTGGCATTGGCGATGGCCACCGGATGGGGACAAGTGCGGCGGCCGTTTCCGTCGCGGTTTGCCTCCCGCGGGCTGCGCGGCGCGGTGGCCGGAGGCTCCGAGGGCGCCACCGAAGCGGGCATGCGCATGTTCCTGGCCGGCGGCAACGCGGTGGACGCGGGGATCGCTACCATGCTGGCGGCGGCAGTGGTCGAATTCTCCCATTTCGGATTCGGCGGCGAGGCCCCCATCCTGGTCCGCACCAAAGAGGGCAAAGTCTTCGCCATCGCCGGCGTCGGCACCATGCCCCAGTTGGGGACGGCCGATTTCTATCGCAAGCACACGCTCACGCCTCTCGAGATCGACGATCCGCCGGGGCCCAATGGACTGAAGGACTGGGTACCGGTGGTCGGCATCCTTTCCACCCTGGTGCCCGGAATGGTGGACGCGGCCATCGTGGCGGAGCGCGAGTTCGGCACGAAATCATTCGCCGAGGTGCTCCAACCGGCCATCGAACTGGCCGACGGTTTCCCGCTGGACGAGTTTCGCGCCCTCTCCATCGAGAATACCGGGAAGTATCTCTCCGCCTGGCCCAGCACGCGCCACGTCTTCCTGCCTAACGACGCGGCCCCCCGAGCCGGCAGTATCTTTCGCGAGCCCGACCTGGCCCGCACGCTACGCAACATGGCGGACGTGGAAAAGAAAGCTCTGGCCGCGGGAGCCACTCGCGCCAAAGCCATGCAAGCGGTGCGCGATTATTTCTACCGCGGCGATATCGCCCGCCGCATCGGCGAATTCTCCAAACAGAACGGCGGACTGCTGCGCTACGAAGACATGGCCGCCTTCCACGTGGAACCGGAAGAAGCAGTCTCCACCACGTTCCACGGCTACACCGTCTACAAGCCGGGTTTCTGGAGCCAGGGCCCTTCCATGATCGAAGCCCTCAACATTCTGGAGGGCTTCCCCATCGGCGAAATGGCGCTGAATTCCGCGAACTATATCCACACTATGGCGGAATCGATGAAGCTGGCATACGCCGACCGCGACACTTACTATGGAGACCCGAATTTCAACCGCATTCCGGCCGACACGCTGCTCTCCAAGGCCTACGGAGCCGAGCGGCGCAAGCTGATTACCGACCAGGCGTCGCTGGAATTCCGGCCGGGAAAGATCGGCGACAATCCGCCGCGGCACCCATCGCTGGCGCAGATCGAGCAACACAAACTGGACCCGGCGGTGCTCGCCAAAGACACCACTTGCGTGGACGCCATCGACCGCGACGGCGTGGCCATTTCGATTACGCCTTCGGGGGCGTGGATGCCGCCGGTGATCGCCGGCGACACGGGCATTCCGCTCACCCAGCGGGCGCAGAGCTTTCTGCTGATTCCCGGCCATCCGAACGAACTCGCGCCCGGCAAACGGCCGCGGGTCACGCTGAGCCCGACCATCGTGGTGGGGCCGGGCAAGAATCTGCTGACGCTCTCCACGCCGGGCGGCGATCAACAGGACCAGGCGTTGCTGCAGGTGCTGTTCGCTTCCGTGGAGTACGGGATGGACGCACAGAACGCCGTGGAGAATCCGCGGTTCCAGTCGGAGCACTATGTGTCGAGCTTCGATAATCACGAGATGAAGCCCGGTGTGTTGGGGCTGGATGAGCGCACGCCGGCGGCGGTGTTCCAGGAACTGCAGCGGCGCGGGCACAAGGTGGAAGTGAAATCGCGGTACGACAGCGGATCGGCTCCGGTGATGATCCGCATGTATCCCAGCGGCGTAATCGAGGCCGGCGCCGACCCGTTCTACTTCCGGTTCTCGCAGGCGTGGTAGGCGGGCTGTTCGACGAACCGGGCTCGTTCGACCGCGACGGGCTTGCCGGACGGTTGCGCGCGCTGGCGTCCGAGAATATTTATATTGGCGGCAGCTCGTGGAAGTACGAAGGCTGGCTGGGGCAGATTTATACGCGCGAGCGGTATCTTTCGCGCGGCCGTTTTTCGCGCAAGGCGTTCGAAGCGGAGTGCCTGCGGGAGTACGCCGAGACGTTCCCCACGGTGTGCGGCGATTTCGCGTTTTACCAGTTCCCCAGCGAGGAGTTCTGGCGGCGTCTCTTCGCGCACGTGCCCGCCGGCTTCCGCTTCGCCTTCAAAGTGCCGGAACAGATCACCTGCAAACTGTTTCCGCGGCACGCGCGCTACGGACCGCAGGCCGGCAGGGAAAACGAAGCTTTCCTGGACGGTCGCATCTTGCAGGAAATGTTTCTGCGCCCGCTGCTGCCGTACCGCGAAAAGACGGCCCTGTTGATTTTCGAATTCGGCGCTTTTGGGCGGCGCAGTTTCGCCGGACTGGGCGAGTTTCTGGATCGGCTGGACCCGTTTCTGGGGGCGCTGCCGCCGGAGTTCCGCTACGCCGTGGAGATTCGCAATCCCGAATTCCTGGAGAAGGACTATTTTTCGTGCCTGCGCGGCCACGGGGTGGCGCACGTATACAACGCATGGTCGAAGATGCCGGAGTTGCGCCATCAGATGGCCATCCAGGATTCCGTGACGGCCGATTTTCTGGTGAGCCGGGCGCTGCTGCGGCACGGGCGGGTGTATGAAGACGCCGTGGGGCTGTTTTCGCCGTACACCGGGATTCAGGACCCCAACCCGGAGGCGCGCGAATCGATGCGCGTGTTGATCGGGCGTGCGCGGGAGAACAAGCAGTTTCTATTTTTGTTCGTGAACAACCGGCTGG
>PLRZ01000031.1 GCA_003164075.1 Bryobacterales bacterium
CAGCATTCCCGCATAGAGCTCCAACTTTCGGGGCCGCGCCGGCGCCAGCGCCGCACAGAGGCAAATCGCCACCCCCAGGGACATTCGCTGCGCCAGAAATGCCAATACGTTGTGGTATCCCGGAAGCAGCACGGAGGAGGGCAGGATGAAAATCCCGGCGGCGGTGAGCGAGGCAAACTGCAACGGCATGCTTTCCGTCAACCGGCGGGCGCCGCCCAGGTTGCGCAGCGATAGGGTCCACACCAGCAGAAGGCCCGCCCCTGCGGCGAGGTACTTCACGTCGAACACCACCACCTGGTCGAGCCCCGTCACGAGGGTGATCTGCCAAACACTCCAGGTGGTGTACACCCTGCTGGCGACGGCTGCGTGCAGAAGCGCTATGGCCGCCAATGAGGCGGCGAACGTCGCGGCGCGCCACTTCGCGGAGAGACGGCCGGCCACCGCCCCATAAGCCAGCAGGCAGACGGTCCACGCCACCGGCAGCGCGTGCGCCGCGAAGGCTACCGCCAGAATCGCGGCGGCAACGGCCGCTCGCCGCGCGCTCCATTTCCACACCAGCGCCAGGGCCCAGAAACACAGCCCCAGGCTGAGGTAGAAATTGAAGAATCCCATGTGATACACCCATCCATAGGCCAGCATGGCAATCCAGGGCAGGATGTGCCACGGCCGCCGGCCGGCCACCGCTCCGGCAAACGCAAAGGCTCCCCAGGTGAAGACCAGAACCGCCAGTGCCGTAGCAACGCGCTGCGCCGCTGCCGCCCCCCAGTGTTGCAACAGGTGCGCCAGGAGCAGATCGAACAGGACGTTGGTCCACTGGGGGACGATCGCCAGTCCCCGCAGACGCCCGCTTTGGATCGACTGTGCCAGCCAGGCGTTGTAAATGTGGCTGGAGAGGTCGCCCGCCTGCACGCGCTCCTGCCAACAACAGGGGGCCAGCAGCAGGAGCGAGGCCGCCACATAGGCCCAACGCCCCAGGCGCGTGCGGTGTGAATTGGTTTCATTCACGGCCATTCACCGGATCGACGAACTCCCGCGATGGAACAGGTACGCACCTACTCTGCCAAAATTGCCCAGTGGCTCTACCGCATAGCCGGGGAAGCGTCGCACGATCCAGCCGAGGGTGACATCGCTGCCGCGGTTGACGAACACGAAACGGTCGTTTTTTTCCAGGATCGGCGCCACCCGGCTGTTCAAATAAAATACCGAGCCTTCGTCCAGTTGGCCCGGGACGGGGACCACCACCCCACCGGTCGGATAAAGGTCGAAAGGCGCAGTCAGATAGGATGGGATGGGACCGCCAAAGTCGAAGCCGGGGGCCGACGCTTCGATAAAGCCGCACTGCGCCAGCACGGGGATCTCAGTGCCTTCGGTCACTTCCGCAACCGCCGCCAATGCGCCTCGCCAATCTTCGTCGAGATGGAGGGGCATCCAGTGTCCCCACGAACCGGCCACCATCAGACAGTAGACCAGGATCGATCCGGTGACCATCGAACGTGCGTCCGCGGGCTCCAGGCGGCCGACGGCCCAGCCCCCCAACAGCGCCAGGGGGACCTGCGACTCGATGAAATAGCGCGGAACAAAAATGTGGGTCGAAGTCAGGGTCGAGATCCCGAACAGGATCAGCGGCGGCAGCAGCGCCGATGCCGCTAGAAGCACGATGGTGGAGGCCCCTACTGCCCGCAGTTTCGTGGTCAGCGGCCGGCACACCTGCCAGGCGAGCAGCAACCCCACGGCCGCGGCGAAGATCGGGGCTGACGGCGTCAGTTGATTGGCCAGTTCCGTCATGGGGGGCTTCGGCGCCCAGGAGAGGCTCCCGCGATGGGTAAAGATACTCCAACCGAGAGGCGCCAACGGTAGTAACAAAATCCCCACGGCGACAGCCGCCAGGGAGATTTGCTTCATCCGGACGGGACCGCCCTCCCGCCATCGGGCCAGGGCGTACGCGGCGTGTCCCAGCAGCATCGGAAAGGCCAGATAGTGCATGTGTACGGTGAAAGCGGCGGCGATCGCATACACCACGGCGTCGCGCCTCGAGTTGCCATTGAGCCAGCGGACCAGCGCCAGTGTCGAGCCGGCCGCTCCCAGCAGCAGCAATCCGTAGGACCGGGCGTCGGAGGCGGCGACGGTTACTGTGTCCGCGCAAACGAAAAGCGCCGCGGCCGGCAGGGCGGATTCCGGACCGAACAGCCGCACCGCCAGGCGGTACACCAACACCGCGGCAACCGCAACCGCCAGAAGCGAAGGGAGGCGCATGACCCACTCCTGGGCGCCTCCGATGGCGTGCGCCAGGCCGGCCACCAGCAGATAGACGGGAGTCCCCACCGGCCACTCGATCATCCTGGCGTAGATCTGGCCTAATCCGTCCTTGACTGCCCAGTAAGTGCCGGTTTCGTCGAGCCAGAAGCTGGAATTGAGGCGCATCACCCAAAGGCGGAGAATCGCCACGCCCAGAAGCACATAGATGGCGCGGGTCAGCGCAAGGTTAGTCCTGCCAGTTACTGAAGGAGTCTCCTGCATGGGAGATTTATTTTAGCGCGAATGGACGGAATCGCGGAGTTACGAAGCCGGCGGCGATGGAGGCTGGGCGAAGGCGACTCTCTCATAGAGGTCGGCCAGGCGCAGATGGCAGTCCACCGACTTGAGGTCGATCGTGTCTTCCAGGCTGGTCTTCTGGTCGTAGTTCCAGGCGCCATCGGGCAGACGGGTATGGCGTTCGACCCACACCCGTAGGGAGGAAATCATGACATATTCAGCAAGAGACTCCAGGGAACGATACAGGTCGAGCTTCCGGGTGCGGTCGTAAACCTCGGTAGATTCGGAGAGGACTTCGATAATGACGGTGGGGTTGAGCAGGGTATCGAAGGTGTCGTCCAGAAACTGAGGCTCGCCGCAGACTACGACCACATCGGGATAGGTGTAGAGGCCCACTGGAGTGACCCGGACCCGCATGTCGCTGGAAAGTGGCTGGCAGGGCCGCCCGCGGAGTTGCTGGCGTAATTCGCCCGAAGTGTTGGTGACGATCTGAATGTGCGCAAATCGTGCGCCCGACATGGCGAACATCTCGCCCTGGTAGTATTCGCTCTTGAACTCGGCCTTACGCTCGATTTCGAGGTACTGCTCGGGCGTCATAATCCGGATCCGGCCGGCG
>PLRZ01000190.1 GCA_003164075.1 Bryobacterales bacterium
GGCGTGCTGGAAGCGCTGCATTTGCGGGAGCAGACGGCGTGAAAAGCATTCTTAAATCGGTCTTTTCCTGTCCTTCCCTTCGCATAAACGGACAATTAGACATCTGCGAATAGAGCAGGTACATTTCGGGTTCCGGCCCTGCGGTGAGCGTCAGGTGCCACGCCGCCCGCAAAGAAATCTTAGCCGTTGGGTGCTGGCCGCGGCTGCGGTTGGCCTGGCGGCGTTGGCGACGCTGGCGGCTTTCATTCCGGCCCGGGGAGCCGCGCGCGTGGATCCCGCGAGCGCGCTTCGGGCCGAGTGAGGGAAAACTGTCTTTACTTCGCCGGGGTCTTCCCTAATTGCTGCCTGGTCCACACGCGCCGCGGATTGAGTTCCAGCGACTTCGCAAAGGCGTTGCGCGCTTCGGCGTCGCGATTGTCCTTGTGCAGGCTCACGCCCAGCCATAAGTACGCTTCCGCACTCGTCGGGTCGAGTTGGATGGCCTTTCGAAAATCGTCGATAGCCGGCTTGGGGCCGCCACCCAGCATGGACGGAAGATAGAAGTTACCCACGCCGCGCGCCACATACATCGCCGCCGACTTAGGCGCTTTCTCCACCGCCTTGTTGACGGCTTCCTTGGCTTTCGCGCCGTAGTTCAGTCCGCTGGGAATGTCTACGATGGCTTGCCCGTAGAGCGTGCCCAGTACGCGGTAGTATTCCGCCGAGTTGGAATTGAGCGAAACCGCCTTCTCGCCGGCCTTGATGCCGCGTTCGGCGGATTGTTGCCCGGCTTTTTTGTCGTGCTGCTCGATGGCAACTTCCGCCTGAAAAGAACAGGCCAGCGCCAGGCGGTACTGCGCTTCGGCATCGTTAGGAGCCTTGACAGAGGCCGCCGAATACTCCTCCACGATTCTTCCCAGTGCGGCGCGATCCTGGAGATCGCGCGCGGTCTCCAGGGGAGTGGAAGGAGGGACTGCCAGAAAACCAGCGAGTAAGAGAACCAACATAGCGTCTACCTTCTATTAGATCAGAGACTCGGCGACAGGAGCCATACCGATTGGGACGAGCCATCGCGCCAGCGGGTTTCCGCAGCTCCCCCGGTGCTTACGCGTTTTCGGGATTTTGGCTAAGAACCGCTTGCTGGCGCGCGCGGCTCGGAATGGCGTCTCAATGTTTGTAAGTATTTACAGAGCCGCGACCGTGAGGGAGCGTATTCCGGTGACGGACCTTCCCAGATCGGTTACGCACCTGACGCGCTCCGAGGCCCGCCGTGAGATAATGTCGTTCATTGGCCGGGCCTATCGAAGAGAAAATGCGTAGGGAGTGGAACCAGCGTGCCCGCTCCGATGCGTATTACTACGTCGCCAGCGGAAGGCATCGGCAGGACAAGGCGGAGTTCCTCTCCACGGCGGAACCGGTCCTGTCCCTGTTGGGCGCCACGTTCAGCCGCATCCGTACGGCGGAACCCGTGGAAATGAGGCGCGCCCTGGAGATCGGGTGCGGGCCGGGCCGCCTGATGCCGGGGATGAGGGAGTCTTTCGCCGAGGTCCACGGCGTCGATGTCTCCGATGAGATGGTCTCTCTCGCCCGGGAACACCTTCGCGAAATCGCGGGAACCCATGTGCATCGGGGTTCGGGATCCGACCTGGCCGATCTGCCGTCCGCATACTTCGACTTCGTCTATTCGTACGCCGTCTTTCAACATATTCCCGACGCCGGAATCGTGACTCGCTACCTGGAAGAGTCGGCGCGGGTTTTGAAACCGGGAGGCGTGCTGGCTTGCCAGTTACGCGGCGCGGCCACGGCGTCGTGGGACGGCAGCGGGAACGACGCCACGTGGTTCGGCTGCGTGTATCCCCCGCAAGACGTCTTTGCGCTAACCCGCCGGTGCGGTTTGCAGCTCTTGCAGATCGGCGGAATCGACACCCAATATACCTGGGTAGTGGCCCGCCGGCCGCAGGACGATAGACCGCAATCGATGGCCTTTGAGGACGCGGTGGTGAAGGCCATCACACCCGCCGGGAACCCGTTCGGCCTCATCTCCCCGCGCGGACCGGGAGCCGCTTTTCATTGCTGGCTCGAGGGCTTTCCCGAGTCGACCGGTCTGGAGCGGCTGGATGTCACGGTCGCCGGCCTGCCGGCCGTTCCCTGTTACCTCAGCGACCATCTGGGCAGGGGCGGCTTTCAGCTCAATGTGCTGATGCCCTCCGAAACTCCATGCGGAGACGCCCTGGTGCGACTTCAGTTGGATGGCAAGCCCGTGCGGGGAGAGCACGTCATTCGAGTATGCGAATATCCCGCTCCCACCCCGTCGATCGCCGGGATCAGCGACGGCGAAGACCTGCTGGCGAAGCACGCGACTACCAGAGGAAGCCTGAAGATCCTTCTGCATGGCGTGGCGGATCCCAATACCATTTCCTTTACGATCGCCTCCCGGCCGATCGGCGCAATGAGGGCCGTATTATATGACGCGCATCATTTCGCGTACGAGTTTACGGTCATTCTGCCGGATGACTTGCCTGCGGGGCTAAATGCGATTACGGTGACGGCGCCGGGATGGAGCGGGACGGCGGAGTTTCAGAATTGCATGGTCGCCGGCTGAGGCGGGAGTCCTGGACGGTCAGAGTTCGGCGATGCGGCGTTGGACCAGGAAATAATAGAGCCCCAGGAGAACCAGAAGGGCGCCGTTCACGCCCAGCACCACCGGCGCAGTATAGATTGGAACCAGCCATCCGGCGATCAGGTTTCCCATGGGCATGCCGCTGCGGAAAGAAAGGTTGTACACGCTCATCACGCGTCCGCGCATCTGGTTTGTGACAATCAGTTGAACCAGGGAACTCACCATGGAGAAGACTCCCATCATCGCCGCGCCGGCGAAAAACAGGCTGGCGCAGGTGAGAGGAAGCCAGGGTGAAAGCGCAAAGCCCGACACGCCGACACCGAGGCAGATGAGCATGATCAGCGCCAGCCGGCCCTTGTTCTTCACGTTCCCCAGTGCGGCGATGCCCAGCGCGCCTACCACCGAACCGGCCCCCGACATGGAGAGGAAAGTCGCGGCGATCCCAGGGCCGCGGTGAAAAATCTGGGTGGCGAACATCGGCAGGAACGTGCGCATCGGGACACCCAGGGCCGCCATGCAAAAGGCCAGAATTATCAGCCCTCCCATGGCGCCTTGTTTGCGAACGAATACGATGCCTTCCTTCAAACTGTTGAACATGCTGCCGGTGGCCTTCTCCGGCAGGAAGCGAATGGTGAGCATCAGCAGCGCGACGACCGGGGCCAGGAATGAGAGCGCGTTGAGCGCGAAACACCACGTTTCGCCCAGCGAGTAGAGTGCCCAGCCGCCCAGCGCCGGTCCCACCGCCACCGCCGCATTGAACTGCATGGAGTTGAGGGCGATGGCGTTGGGCATGTCCTCCTTGGGCACCAACGTGGGAATCAGCGCCGAATAAGCCGGACCGCCGAACGCCTGCGCGAACCCCACGATGAAGGAGCCGGTCAGAAAATGCCAGACTTTGACTACGTGGAAACCCACCAGCGCCGTCAGGATCAGGGCAACGGCCATCTGCACGCATTGCGAAAAAATCAGCATGTGGCGGCGTTCAAAGCGGTCCGCCAAAACGCCGCCTATCAGCGAGAAAAGGAAGATGGGGATGGCTTGTAAAATCGGGTCCAGCGCCAGCAGACGGGCGGAGTGGCTGAGCCTCCAGATGAGCCAGCCCTGGGCGAAAATCTGCATCCACGTCCCGATGGCGGACGTGCAGGCGCCGATCCACATCAGGCGGAAATCGCGGTATTGGAATGCTTTGAAGACGCGTTGGAGCACGAGTTCAGGCTTTTGACTGCTCCTCCCATGGTAAGGGGAGCATGAAAATGGATTGTACCAGTTTCAGTCCTCGCGGTTGGTTGACGTCCTCCCGTGGGGTGCTTAAACGGTTTCGGGATTTTGCCTAAGAACCGCTTGC
>PLRZ01000180.1 GCA_003164075.1 Bryobacterales bacterium
ATCCGGTGGCCCCACCAGAGCTGGCGCGAAATGCACCAGTCGCGGATGTTGTACATCCACTCGTAGTAAGTCTTGGTCCAGTTGGCCGGAATGAATTCGATGCGGCCGTTTTCGACCACTTCGATGGCCTTTTCGGCCAGCGGCTTCATCTTGACGAACCATTGCGTGGAGACCAGCGGTTCCACCGGCGTTTTGCAGCGTTGGCACGTTCCGAGGCTGAGTTTGTAGTCCTCCACTTTCACCAGCGCGCCGATCTTTTCGAGTTCGGCGACCACGGCTTTACGGGCCTCGAAGCGGTCCAGGCCGGCGTAGGGGCCGGCGGCGTCGGTCATGCGGGCGTTTTCGTCGATGACTTTGATCTTGGGCAAATTGTGGCGGCGGCCGGCTTCAAAGTCGTTGAGATCGTGCGCGGGAGTGACTTTCACCACGCCGGTGCCGAATTCGGGGTCGGCCAGATCGTCGAGAATGATGGAGATTTCGCGATCCATGATGGGCAACTGCACAGTCTNNAGATCGGAAAGCGCGGTGTGGCAGCGGGGGCACCAGTTGACCATGTACTCGCCGCGGTAGACGAGTCCTTTTTCGTACAGGCGGACGAAGACTTCGCGGACGGCGCGCGAGAGGCCGGGGTCCAGGGTGAAGCGCTCGCGGCTCCAGTCGCAACTGGCGCCCAGGCGGATCATCTGGCGCTTGATGTTATCGCCGTATTGTTCCTTCCACTGCCAGACGCGTTTTTCGAATTCCTCGCGGCCCAGGTCGCGGCGGGTGATGCCCTCTTCGGCCAGTTTGCGTTCGACCACCATTTGGGTGGCGATGCCGGCGTGATCGGTGCCGGGCAGCCAGAGGGTATTATGGCCGAGCATGCGGCGCCAGCGGATGGTGACGTCGATTTCGGTGTGTTCGAGCATGTGGCCGATGTGCAGCGACCCGGTCACATTGGGCGGCGGGATGACCAGCGAAAATACGCGCCCGGGGGCTGCGGGGTTGGCGCGATAGATGCCGGAATCGATCCAGGATTGCGCCCAATGCGGCTCGAACCGCTGAGGCTCGTACACTTTGTCAATTTGCATGGGGAAACTTTCAGTTTAGCAGGGGTTGGGAAGGCGGGCAGTGGATCGGTTCCCGCGACTGGCAGGGCGTAGGGCTATGGGCCAATGTCACTTACTTTGGCAGAGGCGGAATTCCGCATAATTCGTGGGGCGGCCAATCATGGCTGCAGTCGGCTTTTAGCCGGCTCTTTCGGACCACAAGCACTCGTAGATGGCCCGAAAAGCCGCCTGGAAAGGCGGCTGCAGCCAAGATTGGCTGCCCCACAACAAATGCAGAATTCCACGTTTGGGCAAAGTAAGTGGCATTGGGCTGAAGCCTGGCTTCAGCCAGGCTATAGGCTCCACGGGTTCAGAAGCGCAATTCCCACTTCCTCGAACTCTTTCACGTTGCGGTGACGATGGTCAAGTTGTGATGCGCGGCGGTGCGGCGAGCAAACCGTCCTCGATTCCGAAACGGATTGGTGTCGGCCGCAACAAGCCACTGTTTTACGTTGTAGTCCGGTTCGCCCCTGCGGTTGAACTCGGAGAGGACGTTGGTGTCGAGAAGAAACCCGCTCATAGCTCAGGCGGGCGGGCGTAATCTCATCGTCTCTCTAAGTCGAGCTCAGCACCTGCACGAGGGGATTCCATGAGGAATTGCGCCAGGTTCTTGCGCGGTGCGGGGGGACGGTGGGGGCGCTGTTCCAAATAGCGTTTCACGGCATCCCGCACAAGTTCATCCGGCGGGCGACGCTCTTCGTGCGCTACCGCTTGCACCTCCGCCGCAAGCGCGGGGGGCATGCTCACCGAATATTCTTCGCCCGTGGCCTTCATTGAAACATCCCCTCCGATTGACGGAAGTACTCCTGTTTTCAGCGTAGGCAGATCCAGGGCGGGTGTCAAGCTCAAGGGCATCGTCTTGAAATCCGCGTCAATGGATTAGACCCGCCTGAGAGCACTACCTGTACTCCTTTGTGGGTACAATATGATTGTGTCGATCGGTGAACTGAGGCGGTTATTGAAGGCACAGGGATGTACATTCGAAGAGGGCAAGAAGCACACCATGGTTCGTCTCGGCGCGCGCTCGGCAATGATGCCGCGTCACCCGTCGAAGGAGATCGCAAGCGGCACACTGAATGCGATCCTCAGGCAACTCGGACTGAAAGGAAAGTAGGACATGGTCCAATACCAAGCTGAATTCAAACCGGAAGGCGACGTAATCGTCGTGACGTTCCCGGATGTGGGATACGGCGCCACGCAAGGCGCCACGGAGACCGAGGCGCTGGAAATGGCGGAGGACTTTCTGGTGATGGCGATGAGCGATCTGATCAAGCAGGGCAAGGACATACCGAAAGCAACCACTCGCCGGGCCCGGAAATACCGCTGGATCAAGCTGCCGGCGCTGGCCAGCGTCAAAATGGAATTGCATCGGGAACTCAAGGACTCAGGGGTACGCAAAGCGGAGTTGGCGCGCCGCCTGAGGATTTCACGCGGGAACGTGGACCGGCTTTTCGATCTGCATCGCAGCACCCGGCTGGAACTTCTGGAGGCGGCATTTGCAGTCCTCGGCCGCCGGCTTTCAATTGGAGTGGAAAAAGCGGCCGACGGGATGCGCGCGGCTCGGAAGCGTGCCATGAGTGCCGTGCCTCACCCTCTCTTCTCCCGAAAGACCCGGCCCACCCGTCGCGAAACGCTGAAGTACACGATCCAGACTAATGGGAAGGCCAGAGACAAGGTGTCGCGGGACAGGGCCACCGGGAAACAATAAGCGTCCACCGGAAGTTTCAGGACTGTAAGCAACGCATAAGTGCCCAGCGCGTACCGTAATCCGCAGACCCACTGCCACTCGCGAGTTTCTACGAGCATGATACAGACTACCCCTATGGCCGCCAGCAATGCGACGCGAGACAAGTTAGAGAGCGTATAGAGAAAATACCGGGCAGGGTCGTCCCACGTCCGCGACAGATATAGCTTCCAGTGAGTGGAAGCGCCCACCAGCGCTACCCCCAGCAGCACCTGGCAGAAGAAGTAGAACAGCCAGCCGCCGATGGCATGCTTGCGCCGGAGGACCGCGACGACGGCGCCCGCCAGCGCCAGAACGCCGCCTATGGATTGGAGATCCGGCATGAGGGCGCTCAGGCGAGGCACAGCGCCACGGCGGCCTCGACATGAATCCGCGTGGTGTCGAACAGCGGTAGCGGCGAGTGCTCCGGGTGAATCAGCAGCGATAGCTCGGTGCATCCCAGAATCACCCCCTGGGCGCCCTGCTGCCGCAATTCGTCGATCATCACCTGTACGTCGCGGCGCGAATCCTCGCGGATTTCGCCGTGGCACAGTTCCTCGAAGATTATTCCGTGGAGGATCGCGCGGAACGGCTCGTCCGGAACCAGCACCTTCAGCCCATGCGATTCCAGACCGCCGCGGTAAAACTCCTCCTCCATGGTGAAACGCGTGCCCAGCAGGGCGACCTTACGGCAGCCGTGCTCCCGGATGGCCGCGGCAGTGACGTCAATCAGGTTCACGAAGGGAATCGCAATCGCCGCTTCAATGGCCGGCGCTACCTTGTGAATCGTGTTGGTG
>PLRZ01000676.1:0-2762 GCA_003164075.1 Bryobacterales bacterium
CGCCCAACACGGCCGAGCAGTTGAAGAAGTCGCTGCCGCAATCGTCGTACGGGCAAGGGCAGGTGGTGGCGTCGCCGTTCCAGATGGCGCGGGTGGCGGCCACGGTGGCGAATGGCGGTATTATGCCGCAAGGCCGCTGGGTCACCGATGAGACCAACGTGCGCACCGGCGCGGCGCAGACGGTGTTGCCGGCGGACGTGGCGGCCACGCTCGGAAAATTCATGCGCGAAGTGGTGACTCAAGGGACCGGTCGTAAAGCGGGAACCACGAGTGTGCCGATGGCGGGAAAAACGGGGACGGCGGAGTTAGCGGATGCGCCGTCGCACGCCTGGTTCATCGGGTTCGCGCCCTACGGGACGGGGACCCGCAAGATCGCAGTCTCCGTGTTGGTGGAGAATGGAGTATACGGCGGGACCAACGCGGCGCCGGCGGCCGCGGAAATCGTGAACGCCGCGGCGAAGTTGGGGTTGGCGCAGTAAGAGCATAATGGCCACGGATAAACACATAATGGCCACGGATGAACACGGATAAACACGGATAAGGCAAAACACAAGAAGTGGTTTTGGTCCGCGCCGCGGGAGGCGGACTGAAGTGGCGCATTAAGGCATAATGGCCACGGATAAACACATAATAGCCACGGATAAACACGGATGAACACGGATAAGGCAAAACACAAAAAGTTGTTTTATCCGTGTTCATCCGTGTTTATCCGTGGCCATTCATCTTTCTTTCTTTGCAGGCAACTATGAATCTCTTTTCGGGAATCGAAAAAACCATCGAACGCGGCTTTCGGAAATGGACCGACCGCATGCTGGGGCCGGCCGATTCGGATGAAGTCCTGCTGGTGCATCGCTCCATTCTGGAAGCCATCGAGACCAAGGTGCAGACCGTGGCGCGCGGCCAACGCGTCTTTCCCTACTCGCGCGTCACCGTGACCCTGGTATCGGCCGACGCCGACCGCCGGGCGCTCTACCAGACGGCCTTCGGTGAAGGCGGCCGGCTGGAGGCCGATATCCGCGAGGCGTTGGACGCCGTGGATTGCGAAACGCCGCGCGGCTTCACCGTGGAAGTGAAGACCGCCGAAACCGGCGACAGGAAGTTCGAGATCGAATACGCCCTCCAGCCCGCCAAAGACTCCGCCAAAGCCGCCCCCGAGGAACCGCAAGGCGCAGGCCGGCTCACGGTCGTCAAGGGGAAAGCCACCCAGGCCGAGTACGCCCTCGAGAAAGCGCGCACCAACATCGGGCGGATCGCCGAACTGACCGACGCGGAGCAGCGCATCGTACGCCGCAACGACGTGGTCTTCGAAGAAGGCGACGAGGCCAACTCCACCGTCTCGCGCCGCCACGCCCACATTCGCCTGGAGGGCGGCGAGTACCGCATTTGCGACGACGAAAGCGAATTCGGCACGCGGGTCTTCCGCGACGGCCGCGCCATCGAAGTGCCCGCGGGTAACCGCCGCGGCGAAAAGCTCCGGCCGGGCGACGAAATATACCTGGGCCGCGCCTGTCTTCGGTTCGATCGATGAGCCGCCTCGTTCCGCTCGCCTGTCTGCTGCCCGCGCTGGCGCTCTGCCAGACCAATCTGAAATTTCAGGACGGCGCCGTGGGACAGGTTCCGCCCGGATGGTTCGTGTTGGATGCGGTGAAAGACTCCGGTTTCACAGCGCAGTGGCAACGGGAAGGATGCCGGGCCCTGGCATGCGCGGTGCTCTCGGCGCCCGCCAATCCGTCGCCCGATAGCTTCGGCACTTTAATGCAAAGCTTCGACGCGCGGCCGTTTCGCGGCCAGACGGTGCGTCTGCGAGCCTGGGTCAAGCTGGAACGCCAATCGCCCGCCGCCCATGCGCAAATGCTGCTCCATGTGGCGCGGCCGAATCTCCAGCCGGGGTTCGTGGACAACATGGCCAACCGTCCCATCGTGAACGAGGAGTGGCGCCAGTATGAGATCCGCGGCGAAGTGGCGCCGGATGCCGAAAGCATACGGATCGGCCTGAATATCTACGGGCAGGGCCGCGCATGGATTAGCGACGTGGAATTCGGGCCGGCGGCGGGGGAGACCACGGGCGCGGCCGTCGACGCCGCCCGCGACGCCATCGGGAAGCAGTACGCCCGCATGGATTCCGCTTTTGTGCGCGGCGACGTCGCCGAAATTGGCGCGGTGGTGACGCCCGGCGCGCAGATGGGCGTGGGGACCATCCGCGAGCCGCTGCTGCCGGCGATCGAGGGCGAAATCGCCAAAGGTTCGAAGCTGACCACGCGAACGGCGGTCTCTTCCGTGCGGCTGGATGGCGACGAGGCCATCGTCATGGTGCGGCGCGAGGCCGCGGACCCGCAGTCGGACGACAAGCGCAGCGTGGTGACGAGCCATCGCGACACCTGGATTCAGACGTCCAACGGCTGGCGCTGGCGGGAGTCCATCGAAGTGTCGTACCACTGGGTGCTGCCGCCCACCACGGCGGAGGCGGCGCGGCCGGTGGTGGCGGAATTGAAAATGCGCGCCGTGCCTCTCCGTGGCTCGGGCGACCTGGCGGCCTTCGGTGCGGCGGTGGGCGACGCGCGCGTGGTCGCGCTGGGAGAAGCGGCGCACGGTACACGCGAGTTCGCGCAATGGAAACAGCGGCTGGTGGAATATCTGGCCGGGCAGAAAGGTTTTACGGTGGTAGCCGCGGCGAACGAGGCGGACGTGCACGAAATGGTGGAGCGCCTGCACGTGGAATTCGCCGCCATCAAGGACGTCACCGTGACGCATCCTCAGGCGAA
>PLRZ01000676.1:2831-9195 GCA_003164075.1 Bryobacterales bacterium
GTTCTTCCTGAATATGGCCAGGCTGCCGTCGGGCGGCGCGCTTTCGCGATGGTTGTCGGAGACACACTTGTTCCACGACTTAGGAGCATATTGGGTACTGGACGACCCGGATGCCAGCCTGCAGCCCGAAGAGCCCGGCAAGAGCTACGACGGACTGATCTTTGTGGAAGAAGTCCACGTGTAGGAAGCCGAACGCTCCCTCACGGTCGCGGCTCGGTAAGGGAGCGTTAGGTGGCGATTGAACAGGTTATTTCCACACAGGCCCTTAAAACGTAATCCCCAATAAGAACTCGGCCTGATTCTGATTACTGTGCAGTAACCCGCTGACGTCCAGGAAATGCTGCGCGCCCCAACGTGTGTAACGGATCTCGGGCTGGATGTGAATCACCAGAAAATGAAAGTCCAGACCCGCGCCCGTGACAAACCCGCGCGTAGTCGTGTTCTGCAGTTGCGAGGGCGTCGACGTGGAAGAGTTCGTGGAATTCGTGCTGCCGGCCACGGCAGTCGTTATGGCCTGCTTCAGCCCTTGCAGCGTGTCGAAGGCCACCCCGGCATCCACGAACGGATGGATAACCTTAGTCCCGAACCGGTATTTGCCCATGATCGGAAACTCGAAGGCGTTCCCGGTGGTATTCGCCTTGGTGATCGCATCCACAGCCCCCGAGGTGCTTTGATAGTTCACATGCCGGTACAGCGCGTCCACCTCGACGCCCAATCCGAAGGGCAGCCGCAACTCGCCGGTCACCCCCACGATATATCGATTGGTGTGCGTGGCGAAATCCAGAAAGCCGCTCGCCGTGTTGCCGCTCGCGGCATCGACGAAATCGGTGAGCGGCACGCCGGCCTTCACACCGAACGAAAAGGGCTGGGAGAATGCGGGGATGGCGGCGAGCGACAGCAGGAGTAGAGGTCTCATAAAGTGAGTACGCAGCGAGCGTCCCGACGTTTCCATCTTACCTGAGCCGCACCGTGCGAATTCACACTACAGCTCGAACGATTCGCCCAGATAGATGCGCTTCACTTCCGGGTCGCGTCCCAGCGCTTCGGGACTGCCGGCGCGGAAAATGCGGCCGTTATTGATGATGTAAGCGCGGTCGGTCACCGAGAGCGTTTCGCGCACGTTGTGGTCGGTCACCAGAATGCCGATGCCGGCGCGCTTCAGGTCGAAAATAATGCGCTGCAGTTCCAGCACCTGAATGGGGTCGATGCCCGAAAACGGCTCGTCCAGCAGCAGGAAACTGGGATTGATCACCAGCGACCGGGCAATCTCCACGCGGCGCCGCTCGCCACCGGATAGCATGTACCCCTCGCTACGCCGCACCTTGTCCAGACCGAGCTGATCGAGCAATCGCTCCAGCGACTCGCGCCGTTCGCGCGCCGAAATCGAAAGCGTCTCCAGGATCGCCATCAGGTTCTCTTCCACCGTGAGCTTGCGGAAGACCGAGGCCTCCTGCGGAAGATAGCTGATGCCGCGGCGCGCCCGCTGGTACATGGGCAGGTTGGTGATGTCCTGGCCATCCACCGAAATGCGCCCGGAGTCCGGGCTGATGAGCCCCACAATCATGTAAAACGAAGTGGTCTTGCCGGCGCCGTTGGGGCCCAGCAGGCCCACCACTTCTCCCTGTTGCACGTGCACCGTGACATCGTCCACCACACGGCGGCCGCGATAGGTCTTGGAGATCTCGTGGGTTTCGAGCGTTTTCATTTTTTCTTGGGCGGAATGCGGTCGCTGGCCGCCCCCGTACCCACCAGCTTCCCATCATTCACGAAGTAGATCAATTCGCGCTGCCTGACGACGGTCGGCTGCTTGCCTGTGACGGTGCGCACCAGTTGCGGAGTTCCACCGTTGAGAATCACTTTCTGCTCGGCGGTGTAGTACTCCATATGCTCGGACTTGCCTTCGTAGGCGTTTTCCTTGCGCGCGCCGGCGATCTCCACGGCGCCATCGGCGAAGGCTTTTTCGAGCTGGGAATCGGCCTTCGAATCGGCCAGCCAGGCATGCAGCTCCTTGGATTTCAGGTGCAAATCGGGCCGGTCGAGCTTGACCCCGCCGGAGTAGTACGCCAGCCGGTCCTGATCGGTATAGAGCAGGTGCGGGGCATACACTTTGGTGAGGACGGCGGCCACGCTCTTCTTCTTTTCGTCGTCCTTGGGTTGCTCCCAGGCTTCGGTCGCCACGTTGCCGTCGGCCGTGAGGCTGTGCTTGTCGCGGTCGATCTCCACCACGTCGGCGCTGATGCGGTTGGCTCCCTGCCACAGCCGGACATTGCCTTCGTAGCGCGTGCGGTGGTTGCCGGCGCGGTTGCTGGATTCCATTTTTCGCGCCTGCGCATTCATGGGGGAATCGCCGGAAAGCATGGCGGAATCGTTTTTCTGGTTCTTATCGGGCAGGCGCGTGGAACTGACATTTCCTTCGGCCAGGAACTCGTCGGTGCGCTCATCCAGCCGGATATGGTCGGCCGTGGTGGTGCCGGTGGGGTCGGAGACCACCGCGCCTGTGTCCAGCGTCATCACGTTCTGCTTCTGGTCGAACGTCGCCTTATTGGCGTGGGCGGTGCGGTCGCCTTGCCGATACGTAAAATTGCCCGTCTGTTCCATGGAGGCCAAGGTGCTGCTCTGCGGTTCGAAGAGGGCCGCCAAGTCCCGGCTGGAAGTGGTGGAGACGGCCACCTTGCGCTTGAGTTCCTCGGGATTGGGGTCGGTAGTGGTCTTCACGTTGGTGGCGCGGAAGCCTTCGATGCGATTCTGCGCGGCGTAGGAGATCAGCATCTGGTCGCCCTGCAACTTGCGGTGGTGCGAAGCCGGCTGGTTGGGCAGAAATTCCAGCGTGCCGGAGGGATGCGCCGAAACGGTCTGGATTTCGCGGCCGCCGGGGCGCATTTTCATCTCGATGTTTTCGCTGCGCAGCACATGCGAATCGGTGGGCTGGCGGCCGGCCGCCGGCAGCGGCTTGGAGGTGAGCACGGCGTTGCCATTGCACGTGACGCGGGTCAACTGGCTCTCTTTATCGTGCGGATCGAAGAACATCTCCACGTGATTGGTGGTGATATCGGTCTGGGATGTCTCGCCCGTGGAGGTCATGGCGGCGTTCCCCTCCACCGCGATTCTCTGGATCAGGTGGTCGTCGTTGTAAAACACCCACACGCGATCGCCCGAGTAAGTCAATTTGCGATTGGGCGTGTTATCGCTGCCGTGCGCGTGGACCGCGTCGATCTCGTTGATGAATTTGTGGCCTTCGCCGTCGTCGCGCAGCCGGATAGTAGGGGTCTCGCCTTCGAAGACCAGCTCGTCCCGCGTCATGCGGCCCGTGGGGATGAGGTCGATCTCCGCGGTGCTCTCCAGGTAGCGCAGGCTCGGGGCTTCGATGTGCAGCGGTTTGGCATGCGGGGTGGCCGGCTGCCAATCCACCACCACGTCGTTCTTCATGAACAGGTTCTTCGACGGGGGATCGTAACTGGCGCCGGTGGAATGGCCCTCGCCGTTCTTGAAAAGGAACGTGGCGTAACGTTCGGTGTCGGCCCTGCCCGATTCGGTGTCGAAAGTGACGCCGGACGACTTGATGGAAATCAGCGACGGCGGCGGCTGGCCTTCGCTCGGTTCACCCAGCGTGATGAAGACATCGCCCTCCGCGTACAGGCGATTTTCGGGATCGAAAAAAGTGGCCGCGGCGCTGCGGATCAAATCGAACTTGGAATCGCACGTGTCGCCCACTTTATGGAAGAGCTTCAGGGTTACGTCGTTGATCTCGCTGCGGCTGGAGTCCTCAGCCTGGTTCATGCCCTTGGCCGAGACCTCAATCTCGCATCCGTTGCTCTGGTTCTTCTTGGTCCAGACAAAATCTTTGAACGTGGAACTGACGTTGTCCGGCAACATCGCGGGCTGCGCCAGCGCATTCTTCCGATTGGTTTTCTTCAGCGTGCGGTAGGAGACGCCAACACCGAAAATGATGGCAGCGATCGCCACCAGCAGGAGCCAGCGCGTACCTCGCATGAGTTAACTCCACTATAGCGCGGTATAGTGGCAGACGAATGAACGCACCCATGAATTCGGAGCCGATTCAGCTTTTCGTCACCGGCGGCACTTTCGATAAGGAGTACAACGAATTGACCGGCGAGTTGTTTTTCCAGAAGACCCACATCGCCGATATGCTTCGCCTGGGCCGCTGCCGCCTCACTGTGACCGTCGACACACTCATGATGATCGATAGCCTGGAGATGACCGATGCCGGCCGGCAGTTGATTCTGGAACGCGCGGTTACCGCCGCGGCGAAACGCATCGTCATCACTCACGGTACCGACTCGATGGAGCATACCGCCGCCGTGCTGGGCCGCGGAATCCGTGGAAAGACCATCGTCCTGACCGGCGCCATGGTGCCCTACCAGTTCGGCAGCTCCGACGGGATGTTCAACCTGGGAACCGCGCTGGCGTTCGTGCAAGCGCTCGCGCCGGGAGTCTACGTGGCCATGAACGGGAGCTGTTTCCCATGGCACTCGGTGCGCAAGAACCGCGAGATGGGCATCTTCGAATGGGTGGATCCGGAAGCGCAAAACCAAGATTAGCCACCGATAAACACCGATGAACACAGATGAAAACAAATGCTCTGTCCGGGTTCATCCGTGGCTGGGTTCAGAACTCCTGATGTCGTGGAATCTGCAGTGAGCCCAAAGGTGGGGCAGACGGTGCTCGCCTTCGCTCGATCCTATTCGAGCAGCGGGCCTAATTCAGCGCGGGCGAGCAGGCGGCACACCGCTGCCCCACCTCAGGAGTTCTGAAGCCGGGGGCATGCCGTGCTTCGTAGGGAATCTGAGCGAGAGACTGTCAAGTACTAAAAGTGCTTACTCTACAGTTGATTACAGGGAATTCTTGTCACTCAACGCACGAGTGTGCTAATAATACCTAGGAGCCCCAAAGCATTTGAAGTGACCCGACACGGGCGCTCCCGTAAACCAAAATATACCCGGATTTTATTTCTAAAAGAGGAGGTAAATGTTCATGAAGATTCGTCCGCTCTATGACCGTATCGTGGTCAAACGAATTGAGCAGCAGGAGCAGAAGCAAGGCGCTTTGTACATTCCCGACACAGCCAAAGAAAAGCCCCAGGAGGGTGAAGTACTCGCGGTGGGGAAAGGCAAGCGGCTGGAAGATGGTAAGGTGATCGCCTTGGACGTGCAGGTTGGCGACAAGATCCTGTTCGGCAAGTATTCCGGCAGCGACATCAAACTGGATGG
This sequence comes from Bryobacterales bacterium, assembly GCA_003164075.1. The sequence goes on from PLRZ01000676.1 coordinate 8,060, forward strand.
CGAAGAAGTTTTGATCATGCGTGAGGACGAAGTCCTCGGAATTCTGGAAGCAAAGAAGGCCTAAGGAGTCGATAGCGAAATGGCGAAACAAATTGTATATTCCGAAGCCTCTCGTCAGGCGATTTTGCGCGGCGTGAACCAATTGGCCGACGCAGTGAAAGTCACGCTCGGTCCCAAGGGCCGCAACGTGGTTCTCGAGAAAAAGTTCGGCGGACCGACCATTACCAAAGACGGTGTGACGGTCGCGAAGGAAGTCGAGCTGAAAGATCCCCTGGAGAACATGGGCGCGCAGATGNNGCCGGCGACGGCACCACCACCGCTACCATTCTGGCGCAGGCGATCTATCGCGAGGGCGTGAAGTCCGTCGCGGCCGGCGCCAACCCGATGGCTCTCAAGCGCGGCATCGAAAAGGCCGTCGAAGTAGCCACCGAAGAAGTGAAGAAGCTCTCCAAGCCGGTGTCCGGCGACATGATCGCCCAGGTGGGCACCATTTCCGCCAATAGCGACGCCACCATCGGCAACATCATTGCCGAGGCCATGAAGAAGGTCGGCAAGGACGGCGTGATCACGGTGGAAGAGTCGCGGACCATGTCGACCGAGCTCGACACGGTGGACGGCATGCAGTTCGACCGCGGTTACCTCTCGCCCTACTTCGTGACCGATGCGGAGCGGATGGAAGCGGTGATCGAAGATCCCTACATCCTCATCCACGAGAAGAAAATCAGCAACATGAAGGACCTTCTGCCGCTGCTCGAGCAGATCGCCCGCGCCGGCAAGCCGCTGTTGATCATCGCCGAGGAAGTGGAAGGCGAAGCGTTGGCCACCCTGGTGGTCAATAAGCTGCGCGGCACCCTGAACGCCTGCGCCGTGAAGGCGCCGGGCTTCGGCGACCGCCGCAAGGCCATGCTGGAAGATATCGCCATCCTGACCGGCGGCAAAGCGATCACCGAAGACATCGGCGTGAAGCTCGAAAGCGTTCAGTTGGGCGACCTGGGCCGCGCCAAGCGCGTCACGGTGGACAAGGACAATACCACCATCGTGGACGGCGGCGGGGCACAGAAGACCATTGAGGGCCGCATCAAGCAACTGCGCGCGCAGATCGATGAGACCACTTCGGACTACGACCGCGAGAAGCT
>PLRZ01000676.1:9205-21482 GCA_003164075.1 Bryobacterales bacterium
GAGGAAGGCATCGTTCCCGGCGGCGGCGTGGCTCTGCTGCGCGCGTCGAAGGCGCTGGCCGGTTTGAAGATGGACGGCGACGAGCAGATCGGCGTCAACATCGTGAGACGGGCCTGCGAAGAGCCGTTGCGCCAGATCGTTTCCAACTCCGGCACCGAAGGCGCCATCGTGGTGGAGAAGATCCGCGAGAACGACAATCCGAACTTCGGATTCAACGCGCAGACCGACACCTATGAAGACCTGGTGAGCACGGGCGTCATCGACCCCACCAAGGTGACCCGCTCGGCGCTGCAGAACGCGGCATCGATCGCATCGCTGATGTTGACCACGGAAGCCATGATCGCCGAGATCCCCGAAAAGAAGCCGGCTCCCGCCGGTGGACCGGGCGGTCACGGGCCCGAGATGGATTACTAAACAGAACCGCGCGCGAAAGCAAGTGGTTGTCGGAAGGCCGCGCCGCCCGGGAAACCGGGCGGCGCGGTCTTTTTTTGCCCGGTCCGGGCTCCCCACTTTCAGAACTCCCGATGTCGTGGAATTTGCAGTGAGCCCGCAGGTGGGGCAGGCGGTGCTCGCCTGCCCCACCTGCGAAGCGCTCGCCATCTAAAGGAATGGCTCAGCCCATTTTCCCCGCCAGGCGGCGGCCCTCAAGGAGTGGCTGGACGGCTGGACGAGTGCCCCTTCCCCACCCTCGCCGCAGGGCAGTAATCAGTTCGCGCTGGCTCGATGTTGCCCGCGGTTTTGAGTCGCATCCGACGATTCGCCAGCCAGGCCACTTGGCCGTCTAACGCGCGATCCACTGGTTGGAAGCGAGCCTTATAGGATCGGGACCACGTTCAGGTTGTCGATCGCCGCATAATCGCGGAAATCCGTTGTCACTAAAGGACACTCCCATTGGCGGGCGGCGGACGCAATCCAGGCATCGGCTGTCTGAATCCTCTGGCCGGCTCGCCGGCATTGATCCACCACTTCAGCCCAGATCGCGCACGTGCGCTCGTCGGGATATAAGGTCAGGTACAGGGCCATGTGCTGTTCCAAAGCCGCACGTCGAGGCTCTCCCCAGTTATTGGCAGCGGGCCAGAGCGACAATTCAGCCCGGGTCATGAAGGAGATCAACAACTGGTGCCCGGACACCGCGCCGATGCATGCCTGCCGTAACGAATGACGCCGGTTGAACAGGATCGATACGACATTGGTGTCAACCAACAGAACGCTCATCCGGCGTCAGAGCGGACGGCCAACTCTTGATCGCGAAGCTCTCGAACCATTGCGTTGAATGCGTCGGCCTCGCACGGATCGCCGCCATCAGTCGGAGAGAAATCCCAGACCGGGGGCTTTAAGCCGGGAATAGATATGCTCGGCGCAACGAAATTTTGCGGATCGACCACATTCGCCATATATACACAGTTTATCCAATGACGAGCTTTGGTCCCAAGTTCATTTGGCCGCAAAACGCCCATTGCTCGGAAGTGGACGCCCAAACTCCCGCCATCTGGGAAGTTGCGCCCAACAAAGCAGCCCCGAAACTGGACCGCCGCCGAATTCACCTCGGCAAGCGGGCTTATTTCAACGCCTCTGCGTCCCCCTGGGGCCCACTCCAGCAGAGCCCGCCATCCCGGCGCCTAACAGGCCGGCGAGGGCGTCGGGGTCCGCCCCGCCAAAGCACACGGGGCCGCTCACCTGGGCGGCTTGCAGCACGCCTCACGCGCCGCTATCCAACGGGCTACTGACGGCTCCGAGGTGGAGGGCGGCTCAGAACTCCTGATGTCGCCCCGCAATTTCGGCCCGGCGGGGAAAATGGGCTGAGCCATTCCCTTCGATGGCGAGAGCTTCGCAGGTGGGGCAGGCGGTGCTCGCCTGCCCGCCCGCGCTGAATTAAGCCCGCCGCTCGAATAGGATCCAGGGCAGGCGAGCACCGCCTGCCCCACCTGCGGGCTCACCGCAAATTCCACGACATCAGGAGTTCTGGCGGTTAGTGTTGGCTCCTGGCGCCCCTGACGCGCCAGCGGCGCGTTTTGAAAATGCCGGCCGGGAAAGCAGTCAGTGGAGAGCCGGCAGTCGTTTAGCCTCCCCCCTACTGGCAGCGAAGGGCGTCCAGAGGGTCCAGGCGGCTGGCGCGGCGGGCCGGCATGAGACAGGCGACAAGCGAAACCAACCCGAGAAGTGCGGCCACCACCGCGATGGTGAGCGGATCGCGGCCATCCACCTCATACAGCAGGCTGCTCAGGACGCGGCCGAAAGCCAGGGCCGCGGCGGCAGCGGCCAGCAGTCCGACGAGGACCGGCGCCATGCCCTGCCACACGATCAGGCCGTACAGATTGCCGGCTCGTGCGCCCAGTGCGGCGCGGATTCCCAACTCCGCGGTGCGCCGCGCCACCGAATAAGATACTATCGCGTAGATTCCGAAGCTCGCGACCAACAGGGCCATCAGGGCAAATCCGCCGGCCAGAAGCATCTGGAAGCGGCGCGTGGCGACGCTTGCGTCGAACACCTCCGACATGGTGCGCATAGGCGGCGCCGGGACATCCGGGTCGGCCGCGTGGATGGCCGCGCGCAGTGCGCCGGCAATGGATTCGGGGGCCCCGGCGGCGCGCGCCACCAACACCGTCCGGTATGGCATCCAGTCCCAATAGCCGCGATACATCATCGCCGCCGGCGCCTGGTCCGCCTCGGCCCGAACGTCGCCGGCCACGCCGATCACTTCGAACCATTCGTCGTTCCCGCGCGTGAACCGGCGTCCTACGGGGTCCTGCCCGGGCCAGAGGGACGCCGCCAGGCGGCTGGAAATCACGGCCCGCTGGTGGCCGCGGTCGCCCTCGCTAAGAGGCCGGCCCGCGTGTAACGCAATACCCATGGTGCGGAAGAAATCGGGACTGACAAATCGCACATTCACCGGAAACTGGGGACTGGAGCCGCCATTGGTGGAAGCGCTGTCGATCCACGTTTCGCCCTGTAGGGGCAGGGCCGAAGAGATGGCCGCCGCCTGCACGCCCGCCTCGGTGGACAGCGCGGCGAACAGCCTCCGGTAGAAGCCGTCGCGCGCCTCTTCCGGCTGATACTTGTCGCCCGACAAGCCTATGTCCACCGCCAGAACCGTGGGAGCGCGGAATCCCTTGTCGGTGCGGATCAGGCGCACGAAGCTGTTCAACAGCATTCCGGCGAGGATCAGCAGAACGGCGCTCAGGCCTACTTCGGAGGCCACGAGGATGCCTCGCAGCCGCATCGCGGCGGATGAGGCGGTGGCGCCGCGGGTAGCGGAACGTAGCGCGTCCTGTGGATTGCTGCGGCTGGCCCGCCAGGCGGGAAGAAATCCGAACAGGAGCGCGGCAGCGGCAACCAGCAGTGTGGCGAACCCCACCACCCGGCCGTCCAGCGCCACTTCGTCGAGCCGCGGAATGCCGGAAGGACCGTAGGCCTTCAGCAAGTCGATTCCGACGGCGGCGATGCCCGCCGCCAGGATGCCTCCGCCCAAGGCCAGCAGCAGAGATTCCGCCATGCCGTTACGGATCAACGCACCTCGCGTGGCGCCCAGCGCCGCGCGCACGGCGAACTCCCGGCTGCGGCGCTCGCTGCGCGCCAGCAGAAGGTTGGCCAGGTTGACGCAGACAATCAGCAGCAGTGCCGCAATGGCGCCCATCAGCACCATGAGGCCGCGCCGGGACTTGCCGGCCACGGTCTCCAGCAGAGGAGTGGCCAGCGCCCGCAGGTTCATCTTCTGTCCCGCCATGGCTTCCATGCGCGCCTGCACGGCCTCCAGTTGGGACACCGCCTGTTCCCGCGAAGCTCCATGCCTCAGCCGCGCGATCACGGCGTAATTGTGGGTGCCGAGCAACTGTCCCAACTCGTTCTTCGTGAAGACCTTGGGCACGAAGACTTCGGCGTGCGGCGCTACCGTCTGGCCGGTGGGGAAGGCGTTCGGGTCCGGAAAGCGGAAATCGGGCGCGAGAATTCCGACCACCGTGCGGGCACGGCCATTGAGTGAGATCGTGCGGCCCACCAGTGAGGGATCGGCCTGGAACCGGCGGCGCCACAGACGGTCGGTCAGAATGGCGACGGTGTCTTTACCCTCCTGCTCTTCGTCATCGCGAAAACCGCGGCCCAGTGCCGGTTGGACACCCAGAACACGGAAGAGGTTTGCCGACACGAGCGCCGCATCCAGGCGCTCGGGCTCTCCCCACCCGGTCAGGTTCAGCGTCCCCGGCTGGAACACGGACATACTCTCCAGCGAAGGGCACGACTCGCGCCACTCGACGAAGTGGCGGGCGTTGACGGGCAACGAAGGATACAGGTGGGCGACTGCGGGGACGACCTCGCGAATACTCACCAGGCGGTCCGGTTGCGCGTACCCAAGGGGCTTGAGCAGGACGCCGTTTACCAGCGAGAACACTACGCTGGTGGCGCCGAGACCCAACCCGAGCATGAGAATCGCCGGCATGGCGAATCCGGGCTCCTTTAGTAGAGACCGCACGGCGTGGTTGAGATCGCTCGGGAGCTTCATATGTCCTCCAATCTAAAAGGACGCGGCAGTCCCCGGGATGTTAGTGGCCGCCCGCACTCAATCAGGCCCGCTGTTCGGATAGGATCGAGCGAAGGCGAGCACCGCCTGCCCCACCCGCGGGCTCACCGCAAGTTCCACGAGATCAGGAGTTCTGAATGCATAATGGAGCCTGCTCCGCGATCAAGCTCCGAAGGGTGACGCCCGGGTGACGCCCTCCGATCGTTTCTTAGGGGCCGCGAAACAATAAGCTGACCAAATGTCTCGAACGTGCGCAATCGCTCCCTAACGGGGTGCCCTCTGGGCCCGGCTCTGTCAAATGCGCATACCGAGCCGCGCGCGTGAGCAAGCGGTTGGGTCTGAGTACACAGGATATTTTTTCGCGGCTTCTTACACCGGCCGCGCCAGCAGAGCGCCCCAGTTCAAACCGGCGCCGAAAGCGGCCATGACGATGGGAGCGGTTAGCGGCTTCTCGCACCCGCGCCACCACTCATCGGCGGCGATCGGCAAGGATGCCGACGACGTATTCCCATACTTCGCGATATTGCAGAAGAAACGCTCCGCCGGGGCGCCGACCGCTTGAGCCACGCGCGTCATCAGATTCAGATTGGCCTGGTGCAGGAGGAACGTGCCGACCTCGCAAGCCTTCACACGATTGCGCTCCAGCACTTCGCCGATCGCCCGCGGGAGCTTCCGCGACGCTTGCAGGATGATCGTGCGGCCGTCCATATAGAGCGGGGCGTCGAAATCGAGGCGCAAGGCCTGGGCGAAATCGCCATCGGTCGCCAGGACCGAATCGACGATCTCGGCGAAGCCGGTGTCGTTACTCACCAGGCAGGCGCCCGCGCCATCGCCGAAGAGAATGGCGGTGTCCCGGCCGGCCGGGTGCATGCGCACCACACGCGACATGATCTCGGAAGCCACCACCAGTACGTGGCCGTATCTCGGGGCCAACTGGGCGGCCAGCGCAATGCCGAACAGACCGCCGGCGCTGGCCATGGGCAGGTCGATGGCGGGCTTGCCGGCCATTCCGGCTGCCGCCGCGATAGTGGAGGCCGGACCGGGGAAGCGCTTCTCGGCCGAGCCGCTGGAGACAATCACGAAGCCCACATCGGCAGCCGCGATGCCGGCGGCGGAAAGGCAATCTTTGGCCGCCGCAATACCCAGCGTGGCGACGGTCTCCCCCGGTCCGGCGAAGCGCCGCTGTTCGATGCCCGTGGCATGCAGCAGCCAGGCGGGATCGGCCCCCACCATGGGCGCCAGCGTTACGTTATCGACGATGCGGGCGGGCAGTGCCGACCCAAATGCGCGAAGGTAGGGCACGGTCAGGTCCGGCTCTGCAGATAGGCTTGGATACGCGCCACGGAATCGAACTTCCGCGGCGAGAGGTCGGAATCCGGAATCTTCAGCGAGAATTCTTTTTCCAGCGCCGTGACCAGGTCGGCGAGAGTGAAGGAATCGAGGATGCCCGATTCGAAGAGCGATTCCTCGGGCGTGGGGTCAATGGGCTTTCCAGCCACCTGTTTGACAATCTCAACGATCTTTGTCTGCGTGTCCATTAGCTGCGGATGCTCCCACTTCGGTACGAGTCTTTTGATATGCCTCAAACTCCTGCATGACGTCGGCATACAGCACGGCGGCGAGGCGGTGGTAACCGGCGGAGGTGAAGTGCACGAAGTCCGCCTGGGCCAAGCCGGCGTATACCCAGTCGCGCATGGCGCCCTTGCCGCCCATGCGGCCGCGCGTATCCCAGAAAGCCGCGCCGTGTTCCCGGCAGGCGGCCTGCTGCGCATCGACGATCTTATCGATCCCGTCCACCACCTGCCATCGGCCGTGCACATAGCGCCAGCGGTCGCCGGGACCTACTACTAAGATAGAGGCGGTAGGAACGTCGCGGCGGAGGCGGTCTAAGAGGTCTCCGAACATAGCGCCATAACTGTCCGCTTCCCAATTCGAGTCGGTAGCTTCGTTAGTGCCGTAGGCTAACACGATCAGTCCCGGATTGCGGTGTTGCAAGTAAGTGGCCGTCATGCCCTCGTTCCAATGTTCGATGACCGCGGCCTCGGCGCCGTTGAGTCCCAGGGCTTCGTAGGTGACACCGGCGTTCCGGTCGGCGGCCCATCCGAAAAGGCGGACGGGACGGGAATCGAGAGTAAGTAGCTTGAAGCGGTGCTCGCCGGGAGAGATATCGTAGGCGGTGTAGCCGGGGCCCAAATCGCCATCGGTGGAGATCTGGTCGACGGGCTGTTCGTTGTCGTAGAGTTCCATGGCGCCGCCGCCGGGCTGGAGCAGGTACTCGATTTCGAGATGGTCGCACTCGGCGTCGAGATAGACCGACTGGCCGCGGACGGAGGACAGGATGCTGACGCCGCCCAGCCCGTAGTAGCCGTCGCCCGCGCCGCTGCGTCCGCCGTAGGAATGCCAGAGGGTGGATGCGCCGCCGCGGGCATCGAAGCGGCGATAGCCGAGGAATGGGCGGCCGGCCACGGAGAAGCCGGAGCCGCCGTCGCCGAACTTTCCCTTGAACAGATCGCGGAGTCCGCCGGTCCATTCGTCGGCGGCCGTGTGGGAGTCGCCGAAGTGCATCATGTGGACGGTTTTGGGATCCTGTCCGGCGCTCATGCGGGTGAGTTGCTCGAAGACCGGGATCAGGGCGCCGGGCTGAAAGAGGGTAGTGCCGGCGGAGGTTTCCAGGTACTGCTCCACCCTGGCGGCGGAGGCGGCGCGCGCGGCGACGGTGATGCGGGTGACGGGAGTGGGCTTGGTTTTCTTCTTCCTGGTGGTGGTGGTCTGAAAGGAGAAGGCGGTTCCGGCCAGGCAGAACAGAGCGATTGTACGCACCCAGAGTCCCATCGTAATTACCAGGGTATCAGGTTGGGCTATTTCGGGGACAGGCTACATAACCTCGAAACTCCAAGCCGCTCGCCGATTTGTATTTCGAGGTTATGTAGCCTGTCCCCGAAATAGCCCTCAGTCCCCGTGCCTTCGGAACTGGCGAAGTTTGTAGTGATTCAGACCGGCCGCCAGTTCGCGGGCGAAGATGACGGCGATCATCTTGCCGCCGGCGGGGAAGGGATGGATCAGGTCGGCCGAGACCAGACGCGGCTGGCCGGTATACCAGCGGGCCATGGTGCCATCGCCGCCCATGGCGCGGAACGTGTCAAAGAACCCGCAGCCCGTCTCCCGCGCGACACGCCGCTGGATCTCGACCAGGCGCGGAATGGTGGGCATGGTTTCGATACCGGCGCCGGAGTGCTGGCCGCGGTCCATGGGGCTCATGATCAGAATGGAGGTNNGCAGCGAAATCGGCTTCGTTGGTGCCGTAGTTGACGATCACCATGTCGGGATGGCGCTGCCGCAATTCGTCGGACAGGTGCTTCGCATTCATCAGGTACGAGAGTACGTTGATGGAGGCGCCATTGAGTCCCAGAGTGTCGTAGACCACGCCGGGCCCGCTCTTTTCGGCCACCACGCCGAACAGGAGGACGGGAGGCCGCTCCACGTTCAGTTCCAGGGAATGCACGCCGGCGGGGGCCTGGAACGTGGCAACGGCGGGGGCCTGCTCATCGGCGCCGGTATCGACATCGCCGAGAGGTTCGCCATCGCCGGTGACGCTCAGCGAGCCGCCGCCGGGTTCTTTGAGGTACCAGACTTCGAAGTGCGTGTGGCCGGGCGAGGAGTAGACAATCTTGCTGGACGCGCCGCCGCTGCCGAGGAACGAGACGCCGCCGAGTCCGAACAGTCCGTCGTGCGATTCGGAGAAGCTGGCGCGGCTCATATTCCAGCCGGACGCGGAAAGCTGCAGGCCGTTGTGCTGATACCAGGCCCAGGGCTTGCCGATGAGGACGAAGCCGTGACCGGCGTCGCCGTAGTGGCTCTGCAAAATGGTGCGGACGTCGCCGGTGATGAGGTCGGCGGTACTGGGCGAGTCGCCATAGTGGACGATGCGGGTGATGGCGCCGGGCAGCTTTCTTTCGGTGCGCCACAGAGAAGCGTAGAAATGGTCGAGCGCCGGCGAGGCGTCCTCGAGCAGCGGTGACGGGGCGCCCCGCTTGAGACTCGCCGCGGGTGGCGCGGGTTCCACGTGGCGGACCAGGGGACTGAGCAGCGTGCCGTCGGGTGGGAAGTCCACGATGGAGACGAACTGAGCGGGCGCGGGACCGTGGATGGCGGGGAGCACCAGGCGCGTACCGGAGAGCAGCGCGGCGAACGTCAGGAGGGCGAGAGCCGTCTCAATGGGGAAGGTTCGCATGGGTCAGAACCGCGAGTAGACGAAGGCCACATTTCCCCGGCCTCCCAGAAGCTGGACGGCGGCGGCGACTACCAACAGCGCCGCGGCGTGCACGTAGAAGGGACACCTTTCAAACGTGTCCAAGGCGCGCGCGTACCACTGTTTGGGAAAGAAGATCAGGGCGGCGGCGAGCGCCAGGACGGCCCACAGCAGCGGCGAGACACCCTCCAGGCCGAGCGTGAAGGAGCCCACCCGCAGCAGCAGTTGCGAGGCCTCCTGAAGGCTCGCGGACCGGAAGAAGATCCACGTGAAACAGACGAATTGATAGGTGCCGAAAATGGCCAGGGCGCGGGCCAGCGGGGTGGGCTGTGGCCGGTTGCGTCCGCGGCGCACCTGCCACCATCGCGTGGCGGCCAGGGCGCAGCCATGCAGCAGGCCCCAGATGGCGAAGGTCCAGGAGACGCCGTGCCACAGGCCGCCCAGCAGCATGGTGATCACCAAGCCCAGGTAGGGCATGATTTTGGTGCGCTTGCCGGGAATGGAATAGTAGAGGTAATCGCGCAGCCAGTTGGAGAAGCTGATGTGCCAGCGCCGCCAGAACTCGGCGATGTTGGCGGAGAGATACGGCCGGTCGAAATTCCTGGGGAGATCGATGCCCAGCAGGAGAGCGGCGCCGCGGGCGATATCGGTGTAGCCGGAGAAATCGAAGTAGAGCTGCAGGGAATAGGCGTAGACGGCCAGCAAGGCTTGGGCGCCGCTGTAGAGATTGGGCGTGTCGAAGACGCGGTTGACCAGGTTTTCCGCCAGGAAGTCGGCGATCAGCGCCTTTTTGAGGACGCCGGTGCCGATCAGGAAGAACGCGCGCCCGCCATCGGCGCGGCTGAGGACGCGGCTCTTGGCGAACTGCTTCAGGAGGTCGTCGACGCGGGTGATGGGGCCGGCCTGGAGGGTGGGGAAGAAGGAGACGGCGGAGAGGTGGGCCAGCAGGCTGCGAGTTCCTTCGGCGTCGCGGCGGTAGAGGTCGATGGTATAAGTGAGGGCCTGGAGGGTGTAAAAGGAGAGGCCCAGGGGGAAGACCCAATCCCAGTCGGACGCGCGGTGGGCGGGGACCCAGCCGTGGCTGAGGAACCATCCCATGTGGCGCGAGGCAACCAGCAGAGACAGGTTGACCAGGATGCTGACGCCCACCAGCGACCGGCGGTGCGCCGGGGCGATGGAGCGCATGAGGCCGAGGCCGATGAGGTAGTCGATAGCGGCGCAGGCGGGGATCAGGACGATATAGAAGAGGCCGTAGTGAGCGCAGAAAAGGAGATTGGCCGCCAGGATGATGGAGAGCCGGGCCAGTCGCGAGGCGGCGCAGGTCCAGTACAGGAAGAAGACCGTAGCGAGGAAAACGAAATAAAGGGCGGTGCCGGACTGCACAGGCATATTGTAGCGTTGGCTATGCACGGGAAGGGCCGACTGTCAGTTGGCAGCCCGCAAGGGATTGACGATCTTCAGACCGGCGAAGTCCTTTTCGTTGTCGGTGACGAGGATGCAATTATTCGCTTCGGCGACTGCGGCGACGATCATGTCGAGGGGGCTCCGAGGCGTCCCGTCGGCCATCAGGCGCGCCCAGACGAGGCTGGCCTTCTCATCGAACGGCAGCACGCGGCCGGCGAACAGCGCCTGGGGCCCTTCGGGGCCGGAGAACCAACGCTCCAGCTCCTTGCGCTTCTTCCCAGCAGGCTTCTCGAGCACGCCGCGCCGGATCTCAGCGACGGTCATCGAGGAGATGAATAAGTCCTCATCGGCTTGTGCCGCCATCCACCCCACGAGGGCGGCCGAAGGCACTGGTTTGGTGATGTTACTAATGATATTCGTGTCCAGGAGGTGGCGACTCAAAGGTCCACCTTACGACCGGCCGTTTCAGTGCGCTTGAGATTCAGATCGGCGCCGACCAGAGGCGAACGGCGCAATGCGTTGAGGATACCGCCCTTGTTCGGCGGCTCCCCCGAGATCGTGCGGCACAGGGTGGCACGAATCCGAGCCGAATCCTGGCTATTATCGGCGAGCCGCCTCGCGAGCGATCGGATGAGCTCGCGATCGGCGTTGAGCCCGAGAACCTCGAAGCGGGCCATCCCCCGCTGGTGGAGGCGCTTCCGATAGTTATGGAGCGCTCGTTTTTGGGATGTATCGCTCATGGCCGATCCTTCTGTATATCCAGTAATATATCCGGATGATAGCACGGCGTGGCCGGCCAGCTCACCGGACGCTTCCCGGCGGCCCGTAGTCTGTTACCGTGTAGGCATGAAGATTCAGGCAATCCTGTGCCTCACTTCCCTGCTGGCGGTTCTCTCCGGATGCGCCGGTCCCACGGCGACGCCCGAGGCAGCGCGCAAGTTCACCGGCGAGGCGGAGCGCAAGTTGCTCGCCCTGAATATCGATTCCGGCCGCGCCGACTGGATCAAGTCCACCTATATCACCGACGACACCGAAGCCGTGGCCGCCAAAATCGACGAGCGCGCCATCAACGCCGGCGTGGAATACGCTAAGGACGCCACCCGCTTCGACGGTCTCAGCCTGGACGCGCCCACTGCCCGCAAGCTCAAGCTGCTCAAACTCTCGCTCACCATCGCCACCCCCAAGGATCCCAAGGAAAGCGAAGAACTCACGCGCATCACCTCGGGTCTGGAAGGCACTTACGGCAAAGGAAAATACTGCCCCACCGGTCCGCAAAGTTGTAAGGACCTGGAAGAATTGAGCAAAATCCTGGCCGAGAGCCGCGATCCGAAACAATTGCTGGATGCCTGGACCGGCTGGCACGCCATCGCGCGGCCCATGCGCCAGGACTTCACCCGCTATGTCGAACTGGCCAACAAAGGCGCCAAAGAACTGGGCTTCCAGGACAACGGCGCCATGTGGCGCTCCAAATACGACATGGCGCCCGACGATTTCGCCAAAGAACTCGACCGCCTGTGGGACCAGGTGCGCCCCCTGTACCTCTCGTTGCACGCCTATGTACGCTCGCGGCTGCACGAGAAATACGGCAACGCGGTACCGGCCGCCGGCCCCATCCCGGCGCACCTGCTGGGCAATATGTGGGCCCAGGATTGGGACAATATTTACCCCCTGGTGGCTCCCCCGAATGCCGATCCGGGATACGACCTCACCGCCCTGCTGAAGAAAAAGAACACCGGCTGGAAGCAGATGGTCCAGTACGGTGAAGGCTTCTTCACGTCCCTCGGATTCAGCCCCCTGCCGCAGACTTTCTGGGAACGTTCGCTCTTCCTCAAGCCCGCCGACCGCGATGTGGTGTGCCACGCCAGCGCCTGGGATATCGACTATGCCGACGATGTTCGTCTGAAGATGTGCATCCAGATTACCGGGGAAGATTTCCTCACCATCCACCACGAACTGGGCCACAACTTCTATCAGCGGGCGTACGACAAGCAACCGTTCCTGTTCCGCGACAGCGCCAACGATGGATTCCACGAAGCCATCGGCGATACCATTGCGCTCTCGGTGACGCCGGACTATCTGGTGAAACTCGGATTGCTCGACAAGGCGCCCGA
>PLRZ01000676.1:21499-48209 GCA_003164075.1 Bryobacterales bacterium
GAAAGAAGCGAGTCGGATTTCGACCCCGGCGCCAAGTACCACGTCGCCGCCAATGTGCCCTATATGCGCTATTTTCTGGCCGACATTCTGCAGTTCCAGTTTCACCGCGCGCTTTCGCAAACGGCCGGCTGCACCGGTCCGTTGAATCGCTGCTCCATCTACGGTAATAAGGATGCCGGCGCCAAACTGAACAGCATGCTGGAAATGGGCCTCAGCCAACCATGGCAGGACGCACTGGAGAAGATCGCCGGTACCCGCGAAATGGACGCCACGGCGATCCGCGATTATTTCGCGCCCTTACAGAAGTGGCTGGACGAGCAGAACCAGGGGAAGCAGGTAGGCTGGTAAGGGGGCGGTGAGCTTTCAGCGTTCAGCCGGGATGCCGCGTCGAGGCGCGGTCCAAGGGAGGCTGAAAGTGCGGATCGGGCTGACGAGCAGTTTCCAGAGAGCCGGGGTCGGTGGCCTGGGACAATGGCGAGTCATCTCAGGTCAGACCAGGAATCAAGCGCTTTGCTGGCTGACAAGCAACGATCTCTCGCGAAGTCGCCAAGGTCGCCAAGGAAATGCCCTCACCCGTTGTTAAGCTGCCCGTAGGGCCACTTTTTCGGGGCCCAGTCGCCGAAAAAGCGTAGCTGGTTTCTGTCGCGAAACTGCTGCGCGGCGGAGCAGCACCGCTCCCTTGCGGTCACGGCTCGGTAACAAGTCTCGTGGAGTCATCGCGGCGTTTTCCGGGCCGCGCGGGTCAGCAAGCGTTCCTTGCCACCCGAAGTGAGTTTCGCGACAGAAACTAGACAGCGGGCCGATAACCGCACGGTGCGATGCACGAATATCAACCCGGCTGGCATTGCGCTCGGCTGAGCCAGCATGATAGATGTTGTGTGTTTATGGAACGCCGCGATCTCTTGAAACTCTCGCCGCTGGCACTCGCCTCTATCGGTCATGTCGCCCGCGCCCAGGCGGCCAGTCCCGCCGCCAACGATGCCGTCTTCAACGTCCGCGCCTATGGCGCCACCGGCGACGGCAAGACCGTCGACACGCCGGCCATCAACCGCGCTATTGAAGCTGTGGCCGGCGCCGGTGGAGGCACGCTGCTCTTCCCGGCGGGCACGTATCTCTGCTTCACGATCCACCTGCGCAGCAAAGTCGACCTGTGTCTGGCGCGGGGGTGCACGATCCTGGCCGCCGATTCGCCCAAGCCCGGCGAAACTACCGGCTATAACGGCGGCGTCTATGACGCGGCCGAGCCCAACACAGGCTGGGACGCCTATCAGGATTACGGCCACAATCACTGGCGCAACTCATTGTTTTACGGCGAGGGTCTCAGCGACTTCGCCATTCTGGGCCCGGGCCTCATTCACGGAGCAGGCCTTTCGCACGGCGCCCGCAGCACCAACAACGCCCCTACGCGCGGCAATTATCCCTTGTACGCCGCCGAGCAAGCGGGTGTGGGCAACAAAGCCATCGCTCTCAAGAACTGCCGTAACGTGGTCCTGCGCGACATCTCCATCCTCAAGGCCGGCCACTTCGCCCTGCTGGCCACGGGCGTCGACAACCTCACCATCGACAATGTCCTGGTGGATACCGACCGCGACGGCTTCGATATCGATTGCTGCCGGAATGTCCGCGTCTCCAACTGTACGGTCAACTCCCCCTGGGATGACGCCATCTGTCCCAAGTCGAGCTATGCGCTGGGCTACCAGCGCTCCACCGATAACGTCACCATTACCAACTGCTTTGTCACCGGAACGTATGTGCTGGGCAGCGTGATGGACGGCACGTGGAAGAAATATCCCGATGACGCGCGGGGCATCCCGCGCAACGGCCGCATCAAATGCGGCACGGAATCGAACGGCGGCTTCCGCAACATCACCATTTCGAACTGCGTCTGCGAAGGCTCCAAGGGTATCTCGCTCGAAAGCTCCGACGGCGCTCTGCTGGAAGACATCGCGATCTCAAACGTCACCCTGCGCGACACCGGCGACGCGCCACTCTTTCTGCGCCTGAACCGCAGGAACAGAGGCCCGAAAGAAACCATGCGGCCCGGCACGCTGCGCCGCGTGCTGATCTCGAATCTGGTCTCGCACAACTCGGCTTCGTCGACGGCTTCGCTGCTCTCGGGCATCCCCTCGAACCTCATCGAAGACGTCAAGCTCTCGAACTGCTATTTCGGTCATCGAGGACTGCCGGCCGTAGTGGCCGCCCGCGGCGGGACCGCACCGATGCCGGACTGGCACACCATCGACGTGCCCGAGAACGAAGAGAGTTACCCGGAGCTCACCAGTTTCGGCCCGACGCCGGCAAATGGATTCTTCATTCGGCATCTGAAGAACCTCGAAATGTCGCACGTCGAAATCGCTCCGGCGATCGCCGATCCACGCCCTGCGTTGTGGCTCGAAGACGTGCGGCGTGCCGATTTCTTCGCGGTGACGGCGCCGCCGCAGCCGAATTTCGCGTTGCGCAACGTCAGCGACCTGCGCATTCTCTGGTCGCGCGCGGCCAAGGACACAACGCTCGCGAGTGTCACCAACCAGACGATCTGAGGCTTCCCCTCGCTGCCTTAACTGGTTTCTGTCGCGAAACTCTGGAAAATGGCAAGGACCGCTTGCTTGCGCGCGCGGCTCGGAAAACACTGCGATGATTCCACGGGACTTGTTACCGAGCCGCGACCGCCAGGGAGCGGTGCTTGCGACAGAAACTAGCGCCAGCTACTTCCCCGGTAACGTGGAGTGCGCCGCCGAGAGCCCGTGCCGGCGGTCCGCCATCAGTTTCTCGATGTCCGCGATTTCAATCGGCACAAAAGACGATAAGTTCTCGTAGCCGGTCCCGGTAATCAGCAGCATGTCCTCCAAACGGAGCCCCAGGTGGTCTTCCTCAATGCGCATTTCCGGCTCGATGGTGAAGATTTCTCCCGGTTCCAGCGTCTCGGTGGGCATCCGCACGTCGTGGACTTCCATCCCCACGCTGTGTCCCAGACTGGTGGCGCGATCCTGCTGACGGCGGTAATTCTCCACGAATTTCTGGGCCGCGGACTTGATCTTGCCGTCGGTGAACTTATAGCCGGCCATGATCTCATCCATCTTGACGACCGCTTCCTTGATGACGTCGTGCGGAGCGGCGTGCACCTTGATGGAGGTCATCACCGCGCGATAGAGCCGCAGGTAGATGTCGTAATACTCGCGCTGGCGCGGCGTGAACTTACCGTTCGCCGGAAAAACGCGAGTCACGTCGGACTGGTAATACTTATAATCCGGGGCGTAGTCGAACTGCACCAGGTCGCCATCCTGTAACTTGGAAGTATTGCGGTGATAGTGGGTGTAGTAAGTGTTCGGTCCGGCGCCGATCAGCGCGAAGTAAGCCGCTCCGAACGCGCCATACTTCTTGAAGACGAATTCCGAATCGGCCTGCAGTTCATACTCGAACATACCCGGCCGCGCGTCGCGCATGGCCTCCATAATCCCCATGCCGGCGATGCGCGTGGCCTCGCGGATCACGGCGATCTCGCGCGGACTCTTGATGCCCCGCATGGCGTCGAGAACCGGATCCAGGTTGCGGACCTCGCAATGCGGCGCGGCGTCCTTAATGTGCGCCAGAAAGGCCTGTTCGCGCGACGTGCGGCCGTCCCACGGGTCGTTCTTGTTGGCCGCCCACAGGCGGTCGGGGTCGCCGGACGAAATACTGCCCAGCACTTCGGGACGGAACGGCGTGTAGATGGCGCGGCCCTCTTTGGCGAAGCCGTCCACCAGGGCCTGAAAATCGCCGCGCGGCAGCACCGCGTCGATGCCCGTGGCCTTGGCGGCGTCATCTCCCGGCGACAGCCCCGGCCCATACATCGACGTCTCGCGCTGGGCATTGCGCGGATTCAGAAATAGCGTGGACCGTTTGCTCTTGCCGTCGACCACCAGAATGGCGCGCGGCTCCACCACTCCCGAGAGGTAGAAGAACTGGTTGCCCTGGCGCAAGGGCATCTCGCCGGGCGGCTCGGTGGCGCCCAGCAGGATGGCGGCGCCATCGCCGATCTTCTCCATCACGCGCGCGCGGCGCGACGCAAACTCCTCCGGCGGGAAGATGCCGCTGCCGGTGAAGACCGGTTGCGCCGCCGCCAGCCCGCCAATCGCCAGCAGGACCAGGTATTTTTTCATGACGTCTCTCCTCCCGCGCGACCGGCGGCGAGCCCCACCGCGCGCCGCAGCCCCATCAGGGAAAGTTCGGGCAGGAAGGCATCGAAGAGCCCCTCTTCCTCGAAAAGACGGCCGAACCCGCCGGTCCCGATGACCACCGGCCGGTCCTCCGCGAAATATTCCTTCGTAATGGCCGCGACGAACGACCGGATGGACGCGAGAGTCCCATAATACAACCCCGACTGGATGCTCTCAATGGTCGACCGGCCCAGCATCTCCGACGGGCGCACGATTTCCACCGCCGGCAGTCGCGCCGTCTTCGATTCCAAAGCGGCCATGGACATGTGGATTCCCGGAGCGATGATGCCGCCCAGATATTCCTTCTCTCTGGTGACCGCGCACAGCGTGGTGGCCGTCCCCAGGTCGACAATCAACAGATTCCGGCCGGGATACCGGGCGACTGCGCCGATGGCGTTGGCGATCTTGTCGGCGCCCACTTCCAGCGGATTGCGATAGCGAATCTTCAGCCCGGTCTTCGCGCCCGGTTGCAGCACGAACGGCTCGAAGCGGAAATATTTGCGGAAGCAATTGCGCAGCGAGTGGACCACGTCGGGCACTACCGAGCATATCGCCGCGCCGTCGATCTCGCTCGGATCGACGCCGTTTTCGCGCAGCACCATGCGAAAGAAAGTGCCGAACTCGTCGGAGGAGGCGCGGATGTTGGAGGTCCGGCGGAACGTGACGCGCAATTCCTCGCCATCGTAAACCCCGCCGAAGATTTGAGAATTGCCCACGTCGATGCACAGCAGCATGGGGATTTACTCCGCGGCGCCGGTTTTCGGCACGGGCACATTGTCGATCAGCCGCACGCCTTCGAGGAATACCGCGGCCAGCCGGCGGCCCCAGTGCTCCTCGACATACTCCACGGCGAGCCCTTCCGCTTCCAGAATTCGCCGCGCGTCTTCGGGGTTCCGGCCGCTGGTGAGCGCGCGGTAGAGCGCCGCGGCCTGTTCCCGCCCGTGGGGCGAGAGCCGCGCGTTGCGGGAACTCTCGGCCAGTCCGGACGCTGCCCGCACCGTGGGGCAGGCGACAATCGCCGTGGGAATGAAGAATTCTTCCACCATCTCCGTAACGCTGCGCAGTTGCTGAAAATCCTTTTCGCCGAAATAGGCCCGCTGGGGCCGCACCAGATTCAGCAGCTTCATCACGATGGTCAGCACGCCCTGTAGAAAGCCGGGCCGATGGGCCGCCTCCATGAGCGCCGCACTCGCGGGCTGCATTCGATAGCGGTAGCCGTGCGGGTAGAAGTCCGCGGCGGCCGGCGTGAGAACTTCGTCCGCGCCGAGCGATTCCAGAAGCGCCAGATCGCCCGCCAGGGTGCGCGGATACCGCTCGAGATCCCGCGGATCGTTGAACTGCGTGGGGTTTACGAAAATGCTGACCACCGCCACCTCGTTTTCCGCCCGGCAACGCCGCACCAGCGAGGCGTGTCCGGCGTGCAGCGCGCCCATGGTGGGCACAAACCCGATGGTCCGGCCGCCGATTTCGCTCCGGCGGGCGGTCCACGAAGCCACGCTATCCCAGAGCTGCATCATTGGTAACTCTCCCCGGCGGCCGGAAAAGTGCCGTTCTTGACCGCCGCGTCAAAGCTCGCGACGGCGTCCGCCACACATCTGGCGCCGTCGGCAAAACAGCGCACAAACTTCGGCGTTCGGTCGACACTCATGCCCAGCAGATCCTGCAGCACCAGAATTTGCCCATCGCATCCCGCACCCGCGCCGATCCCGATGGTGGGAATGCGCAAGGCCGCGGTAACCTCCTCGGCGAGCGCGGCCGGAATGCATTCCAGGACCACCGCAAACGCGCCCAGTTCCTGCAGGGCGACGGCCTCGCGGACGATGGCGCGGCCGGCATCGTCGCCGCGACCCTGAATCTTGTAGCCGCCATAAGCGTGCACCGATTGCGGCTGCATGCCGAGATGGCCCATCACCGGGATGCCGCTCTGGGCCATCCGCTGGACGACATCTTCGTGGCCTTCGACGCCCTCCAGTTTCACCGCATGCGCGCCGGCGCTCATCAACGCCTGGGCCGCGTCGAGCGCCGCCGGCACGCCCTTCCGGAATGAAAGAAACGGCATGTCGGCGACCACCATTTTGCCGCCCGCGCCGCGCGCCACCGCCTCCGTGTGGCTGCGCATCATGTCGACGCTCGCCGGGAGGGTGGAGGGATGGCCGTACAGGACCATAGCGACGCTATCCCCCACCAGGATGGCGTCGATTGGAGTGGCGGAGAGCAGACGTGCGAAGGTGTAGTCGTAGCACGTCACCATGGAAAGCTTGCGCTTCCCGGTTTTGGAAGAGAGAAAGTCTTTAGCGAACATGGCATAGCCTCGGTACCTGTCAAGATCGATCAAGTCCTGGACTTACATGCAGCCCGTGAAGGGCGGCGTGGTCCCACAGTCGCTGCAATTTGTCAGCGCTGGCCCGATTATAACAATCAACCCCTCGATCCGCGCTCGGAAATGCTCTCCTTCTATTGACGAGGCTTCCGAGTGACTTGCTTCCGAAGTGTGCAGCTCGGACAATTGAACCAGGACGGGTTTTCGATGCTCAGAACGAACGCGAATGGGACGAGGGTGATCACAGCACTGGAGGCTAGGACAAGTCTCGGCAAGCTACTGCGGCAAGTCGATGGCGAGCGCCGGTCCCTCGTGATTCAGAGGCGCGGCACACCCAAGGCCGTTTTGCTGAGCATTCGGGATTATGTTCGCCTGGCAGCGCCCGAACCCGAACTCCTTCGATTGATCGGTGAAGAGTCGGAGCGGAACGGTACCGGGAAGTTGACGTCTCGCCGGATCGATCGGATCATTAAGGCCGCGCGAACACAAAAGACGAAACGCCGATGATTCCGTTGCGGCTCGTCATCGACACCAGTAACCTGGTGACCGGGAAGGTCCGCCACTTCCTGAGGTTCTAGAAAAAACGAAAGTGATCGCATCGCGTGAATTCATGAGGCTGATGGCGCGCATCTCCTCAGGTGCGTAAATGTTTTCGGCATTACGGGCAGAACCTGCTCCGTTGCCGTCGCGGCTCGGAAACGCTCGTGGACCCGATGGTCGCGCTTCGCTGGGAATGATCGGCAGGCGGCACCGCCTGCCCCACCACCGCAGCCACCTCACCGCACCGGCAGCGGCACGAATTTTCCGGTACACGCGTTGGGATTTCCGCCCGCAATCGAATTGACGACTTTCACGTCCTCCCCGGCCGGTACGAAATTCACGGGGCCCGGACCGAGGACGAAATCGCCATGGTTGGCGGAAATTTTCACCTCCGCCGGAGTGTCCAAAACCAGATTGTCGAACAACATTCCAAGACGGTGCAGCGCATCGAAACCGTCCAGCGTGATTTTGCCCTTCCCGGCGATGCGGACGTTGCGCAACTCGATGCCGGTGAACGTGGGGATCTTATCGGTGGCCTCGCCGCGGAACGAATAATTCGAGTCCATATAAATAGGATTGGCCGTATCGCGTATGCACACGTCTTCATACACCACATCGTGTACCAGCCCGCCGCGGCTGGAGTTTGACTTGATGCGGATGCCATTGTCGGCGCCATCAATGGAAAGATCCGTCACGCGGATGGCGCTCGCGCCGCCATCGGTCTCGCTGCCGATCGACATGCCGTGGCCGTAATAAAAATGGTTGTGCGAAATGGTGATGTGCGTGGTGGGCCCGGGACTGCCGGCTTTGATAGCGACATTGTCGTCGCCCGCGCGGATGAAACAGTGCGTGATGGTGACGTTGGTGGAGTTGCCCGGATCGATGCCGTCGGTGTTGCGGCCGGCCTTGGGCGTGTCGACGATCACACCCCAGACGGTGAAACCGTTGCCGCCGTTATAAGCCACGTGAAAGTTGGGCGAATTCTTGAGGGTGACGCGGTAGAGCGTGAAATCGTCGGCATGCGAGAGGACCAGGATCCGCGGGCAGCTCTGGTTCAGGTTCTTGACCTTGGCCTCCTGGGCCAGATCCCACCACGTGACTTTCTGGCCAGTCAGCGTGGACGGACCGCGGCCATCGATCAGGCCATCGCCCATCACGCCGGCGTGCGCCACGCGGTCGCCGGTAATCAGCGCCTTGCAACCGTGGCCGGCCTGGTTTACCACACCGCAACTGCCGGGGGAGATGTCGTAGTCGCGGGGATTGCGGGAGCCGAAGAGGATGGCGCCGGCATCCACCAGCAGCGTCACGCCGGCGCGCAATTGGAGCGGTCCGGCGAGGAAGGCGCGAGCGTCTCCCGCAGCTCTCAGCTCCACCGCGTGGCCGGGCCTGCAATGGTCCAGCGCCTCCTGGATGCGCACGGTGTCGGGCCGATTCTCATCGGCCGCGGAAAGACTGGCGGGAAGTTTCGCGGCGAGAACCGTACACGACGGCGGAATCGCGGGCTCGGTGACCACCCGGGTGTCCTGAGCGTAGGCAGGGCAAAGCGCCAGGCACGAAAAGACAGCGGCGCTCAGGGTACCGAGGCAGCTCATGAGCGCAGGAACAGCGGCTCGATGTGCCGCGTGTAGAGATTCTCGGTGACATTGCGGGAAATGGATTCCTCGCAAGCATCCAGCATGCGGGTGTACCGCTCGCCCATCTTCGCGGCCACCTTGTAACCCACGTGCAGCAACTGCCGGACATGCGGATTGAAGAGGGGATTCCGCTGGTCGTGGCGCACGGTGGAAGCATACTGCTCGGAGGTCCAGTGGGACACTTCCGCGGGAGTTGGCAGGCGGCTGAGATCGATATCGATCACGGCAGCGTAAGGCGCGCACAGTTCGTCGCAATGTTCGTAGGCACTGGCGTAGATCTCCTTGGCGGTCGCCAGGCCTTCCGGGCCGGCTTCGGCCAGACCGATCAGTTCCTCCAGCCAAGTGGTACCCGCGGTTTTCACGTGGATCCCGGCGCCGGTCTGGCGCAGGGAGCGCCGTATGGGCCCATAGATGGAAAACTTGTCGCTGCCGGAATGCACGCTGAGTTTCAAGTTCGGCGACATGCCATACCGCCGCACGGCGTAGGCGATCACGGCGATATCGGCGAGGAACTCTGTTTCGAACCGATCGACATTGCCCACATAGTCGACACCCTTATTGAATCGCCCGGTGAATTTGGGCGCGATGGTCTGGATGGGTATGCCGGCATCCGCGATGGCCGCCAGAATGAGCAGCAATTCGGGTGGCGTCTGCGGGGAATCGGTCTCATCCATGGAGACTTCGGTGACGAACAGGGCGGGATCCTTGTGCCGGGCGATGTGGCAATAGATGCCGGCTGCGGCGGTCACGGCCGCCAGGTATTTGTGGGCCGCGGCCTGCGCCTCCGCCGGCTTCACTTCGAGCGGTTCCGCGATGCCCGGAATCTCGATATGGCCTGTCAATTCGGGATGGCGCCGCAGAAAATCGTCCACCACGCCGGGCGCTGGGGCGGCGCCGATGGTGTCGGCGACATCCAGCGTGAAGAAGTCGCAGGGGGCCAGGAAGCGGTCGACGGTACCCAGGTTGATGTGGTCGGCGTCCAGGTAATAGGAGCACTTCCAATCCAGGTCGCGGACGGCGCGGTCGGCGGCGGCGCGGGTGCCCGAAGGATCGGAGCCCACGATTTTGTGCTCCCGATTCGACTTGTTCCAGACGGGGATGATGGTAGCGCCCTGGCGGGCGGCCAGTACGCAGGCGGCTAACTGCGGCTTGGCCTGATGCGCAAAGCGGTCGCCCACCCCCAGGGAATACTTCTCCAGAAACGTTCCGGTCACAGATTGGTCCTCATTCTTGGACGTACTTGCGGACTTTCCACTCCGCTGCCACTATAGGTGGCTGCGCACGCCCCGGTCAAGGGTGAATTACTAAAGGGAGGGTTTAGCAAAACTCAAGTGAGAAAAGACGTTTCGCCGCTTCCGCCTGCGTTTAGCGGGGCTCAATTGACGGTTTAGCAGGAATGGGTTGACACCCGGAAGCCAGCCGCCGATGCTGGGAGTACCAACGTGATCACCAGAAGAATTTTTGTGGGCGGCGCTGCCGCCATCGCGACTGTTACCGGGCGGCGTTTGGCCGGCTACCAGGTACCCGGCCGGGAGAAGCAAATGCAAGCGATCCTGGCACGCATTCGGGCACCGCAGTTTCCCGGCCGCGTTTTCGACATCACCAGGTACGGCGCCGTGGCGGGCGGGGAAAAGGACGCCACCGACGCCATCGCCAAGGCGATCGCGGCCTGCTCCCAGTCGGGCGGTGGGCGCGTGGTGGCGCCGCGCGGCGAGTTCCTCACCGGGCCGGTCCACCTGAAGAGCAACACCAACCTGCACCTGGACGAAGGCTCCACTCTGAAATTCAGCCGCGATACCAAAGCGTATCTGCCGGTGGTGCTGACGCGGTTCGAAAGTACCGAGTGCATGAACTACTCGCCGCTGATCTACGCTCTGGATCAGACCAACGTGGCGGTGACGGGCACAGGCATGCTGGACGGCCAAGCGGACCGGGAGCACTGGTGGCCGCAGAAGGGGAACACCAGGGATGGCGCCCAGCCGGGCGCGCCCACCCAAAAGGCCGACGCCGACGCGTTGGTGGAAATGGGCAACAAGGACGTTCCCGTGAGCCAGCGTATCTTCGGCGAGGGCCACTATCTGCGCCCGGCGTTCTTTCAGCCGTACCGCTGCACGAATGTGCTGATTGAGGGCGTGAGCATTCGCAATTCTCCCATGTGGGAACTGAACCCGGTGCTGTGCCGCAACGTCACGGTGCGCGGGGTAAAAATCGCGAGTTACGGACCGAATAACGACGGCTGCGATCCGGAATGCTGCACCGATGTCCTGATTGAAGGGTGCGTCTTCGAGACGGGAGACGACTGCATCGCCATAAAAAGCGGGCGCAATCGCGACGGGCGACGCGTGGGCGTGGCCTGCGAGAACATTATCATTCGCGACTGCACCATGAAAGACGGCCACGGCGGAGTGGCGCTGGGCAGCGAGGGGTCGGGCGGCATCCACAATGTGTTTATCGACAATTGCCGCATGGACAGTCCCAATCTGCAGCGTGCGCTGCGTCTGAAGACCAATACATTCCGCGGCGGATCGTACGAAAACGTGTACTTCACCAATACCACGGTGGGACAGGTGGCCGAAGCCGTGGTGGAGGTGGACTTTTTCTATCCCGAGTACGACAACCGGGAGGGCCGCGGCGGCGGATTCAAGCCGTTGGTGAGCAACGTGGTGGTGGAGAATGTCACATCGCAGACCAGTAAGCGGGCGGTGTATCTGCGCGGATATGAGAACGCGCCGGTGAGCGGCGTACGGATTGCGCACTGCTCGTTCGGCAAGGTCACGCAGGACGACGTGATCGAAAACGTGAAGGACTTGCAGTTGGAGGATGTGAAGCGGAACGGGAAAGAGATGACGCGGTAGGGACGATGGTTCACCACGGAGGCACAGAGACACGGAGTAAGAACAATCAAAGTCAACCCCGGAGATCACGGAGGCATCGGAGTTCACAGAGATCGCGGTGCCTTGAATGTGTGCGTCGAGCCGGTTTCTAGGCGCCCAATTTCGGCCGGGCCAGCGCCGACTCCAGAAAACGGGCGATCGACTCCGTGAGGGCGCGGCGGCGTTCCGTGCGGGCCATGGCGAGAGCCTGCGTGCGAACCAGTTTGCGGCCCTGCACGCGATACGTCTGAAAGAAGCGAGGCCCGCCGCGGAGCGCGGATTCGGGCAACATGGAATAGCCGAACCCCGCTTCCACTGCCTTCTTGATGGCCTCGGTATCGTCGGCCTCCATGATCACGCGGGGGGTGATCCCCAGGTCCCGCAGGAACTGTTCGATCATGGTCCGCATGTTGCTGCGTTTGGGATAGAGCAGGAAGGAAGCATGGGCCAATTCCGCCGGCTGAATGGTGCAGACATGCGACCCGCTCACCCGTTGTGTCGCCGGCTTCAGGATCAGCAATTCCTCCTCGTACAAGGGGGTGACATCAATACCGTCGTTGGAAAAAGGAAGCGAGATGAGGGCCAGGTCGAAGCGGCGGTCCAGCAATCCCGCCACCATCTCCTCGGTAGCTGAAACGGTGATCTCGATGGGGGTGTTGGGAAACTTCTTGCGCATCCGGCGCAGCGGTGGGCCCAGCCGGTGAATCAACGTGCTGGCACCGGTGGCGAGATGAAAGGGCCGCTTATCGGTGAGAGGATCGCCGGAGAACTCCTGCTCGATCTGGCGCTTCTGGCTGAGCACCGCGCGGGCGTGCTCGGCGAGCCGCAGGGCCGCGGGCGTGGGCACCAGGTGTTTGCCGCGGCGGACGAACAGTTCGGTCTGCAAATGGTCGGCAAGGCTGTGCAATTGCAGGCTGACGGCCCCGGGCGAGAGGTACATCCGCTCGGCCGCTCGAGTGACGCTGGATTCCTCGATCACCGCTAGAAACAGCTCAAGCTGCCGAAACTCCATCGCGCCTCCGTACACAGCATCGCACAAGTGGAGGAGCCGGATTGGTGCGGGGAGGATCATACTGGGAGGATGAGCGAGGATACCGCGCGGTTCGAGTTGCCGATTCAGGTGCAAGAGGCGGATATCGACGAACTCGGCCACGTCAACAACGTGACTTACCTTCGATGGGTGCAGGATGCGGCGGTGGCGCATTGGACGGCTGCCGCGCCGGACGCCGAACGCGCGCGACTGCTGTGGATCGTGCTACGCCACGAAATCGACTACCGGCAGGCGGCGCATCTGGGCGATCGGATCGTCGCCAGAACGTGGGTGGGAACGGCGACGCGCCTGAAGTTTGAGCGCCACACGGAAATATTTCGCGCGCAGGACGGCTGCCTGCTGGCGCAGGCGCGCACGGTTTGGTGTCCCATCGATGCCGGTACAAGAAAGCCGACACCGGTCACCGCCGAGGTCAGGTCCCGCTTTTCGGTCCCGGCTTCTGCATCCTGATCCTGGCGCACTTGGAACATTTCCATTTCCGCTGCTTATGGTAAATATGCCCCTTGAACTCCTTCATCGGGACTTTGCATTTTCGACACGTCACCTGGTGGTCCATTATTTCACGATGAAGTCGGCAAGGCCAAGGCCGAGGCCGGACTCCGAACTCCTGGGTGGAGCAGGCGGTGCTCGCCTGCCCTCTATCCTGTCTCGGCAGCGGGCTGGGTTCAGCGATGACGGGCGGGCAGGCGAGCACCGCCTGCCCCACCTCCGGGCTCATCCCAAATTATACGGCATCGGGAGTTCGGAGCACGAGTGCGCGCCACGCTACCCCAGGGCCGTCTTCGCGTACTCGTAAGATCGCTTTACATCCGCGGCACGATTAGTGGTCTTATAATCGCAATCCAGATAGCAGCGGATGGGATACTTATTGTCCCGAATCAGCCGGAGGACCGCCGCCACCGGCGAATCGCCTTCGCCCCACGGCACGCTCAGCCGGTCTTTCCGCCGGTCCTTCAGATAGATCAGGGTAATGCGATCAAGGTGAGCGGCCACAAACTTCAGCGCATCGTACCCGCCGCCGGTAGCGTCACCGATATCGAAACAGATCCCGTAACTTTTGGAGAGCGCTACCGCCTCTTCGTAATTCTCGGGCTTCGAGATCGCATCGGGATTCGTGGCGTTCATATTCGCATTGCCCTGGATCCCCACTATGTAGTTGCTCTTTTCGACTAACGGCACGATCCGCTTTGCCGCCGAGAGAGTAATACCAAGGGTAATCAACTTAGCCCCGAGCACGCCGGCGATCTGAAATGTCCGGGTAAGTTCCTCTTCGGTCGATCCGGGGAATCCGCTCAAACCGTGGATCTCAATCCCGGCGTCGTCGAACTTCTTGCGAATAGCCCCGTAATAGTCCAGTGAGACGGACGTGCGCCACTTAGCGAGCTCCTCGCGTGCCTGGGCGCGCGCCGATGCGGCCTCCGGGGGAACCGGCGTGCCCGGAGCGGCCGGTCCGCCAGCCCGGATCCGGTCCCAGAACTGAGCCGGTTCCACCAGCGGCGCGTAGAGGTCGCACTCGCCCAGGCGGGACTCCACCATGGAGGCGATCACCGTGTCGACGAGGCCGTCCTGCGGCAGGCCGATTCCGGTGAATACGTAACTCTGGAGCCCGAACTGCACTCCGTGAACGACAGAGTCGATTTTCTTAGCGGCAAAGGCCGGCATGGACAGCGCTCCCAAAGTCAATTTTCCCAGGTCGCGTCTCGAAAGCATTAGTGGCACCTCAAATCGAGTTTACGCCCGATGCCAGGAATCCGCCATCCACGGCGAGGCATTGGCCGGTGATGAAACTGGCGGCGTCGGAAGCTAACAGCACCGCGGCGCCGATCAGTTCCTGCGAACTGCCGAATCGCGCCATGGGGGTGCGCAGCTTCAACTCGCGTCCGCGCTCCGTACCGTCGAGGAACGCGGCGTTCAAATCGGTGCGAAAGACGCCGGGCGCGATGGCGTTCACGTTGACGCCGGCCTGCGCCCACTCCACCGCCAGACTGCGCGTGAGCGAGAGCACCGCCGCTTTCGAAGCGGCGTAGGCCGTCACCTGCACCAGCGCCACGTAGGAATTCAGCGACGCGATATTAATGATGCGGCCGCGCCGGTTGGCCGCCAATGCCGCATAGAACGACTGGCACGTCCGCAACATTCCGGTGAGATTGACGTCCATCAATCGATCCCATTCGCCCTCGCTGACATCCACCGTGGGCTTGCGGAAGATCTGGCCGGCGGCGTTCAACAGGACGTCCACCTGGCCGAATTCGGCGAGAACCGCGTCGCGGAACTGGTCCACCGANNCCGGTGGGGACTACATCGGCCCCGGCGGTCGCGAGCCCGATCGCGAGCTCCCGGCCTAGTCCCGAGGTGCCGCCGATGACCACGACGACACGCCCGGTTAAATCCATCAGGTTCTTCGCTGCCATGAGAATACTCCTTAAGATATGGGCCGACAGGCGGCACCGCCTGCCCCACCACGGCAAGCACAGGATTGGTTTCGGTGGTGCAGGCGGTGCCGCCTGCGCTCTACGATTCTTACCTTTGAATGCGAGACGAGCCGCCTTTGGCGAAGGCCTTCACCTGTTCCAGGGTCGCCATGGTCGTGTCGCCCGGAAATGTGGTGAGCAGCGCGCCGTGCGCCCAGCCGAGTTTCACGGCTTCCTCGGGAGTTTCGCCGGCCAGCAAGCCATAGAAGAAGCCGGAGGCAAAACCATCGCCGCCGCCGACGCGGTCGAAGACATCCAGTTCGCAAACCGGAGCGGTGTACGTCTTACCGCCGATCCACGCGACGGCGCTCCAACTGTGCCGGTTGGTGGAGTGTACCTCGCGCAGCGTGGTGGCCACAACCTTGATCTGCGGGTGCTTTTCCACCGCGCGGTCGATCATCCCGAAGAAGGCGCCGGAGTCGAGCTTGGACTTGGAGGCAACTTCGGGGCCCGCAATTCCCAGCCCTTTCTGCAAGTCTTCCTCGTTACCCACCAGCACATCGACATTCTTCACGATGCGTCCCAGCACTTCGCTGGCGCGGGCGGCGCCGCCGGAGATTTTCCAGAGTTTCTCGCGATAGTTGAGGTCGAAGGAAACCACCGCGCCGGCAGCCTTGGCCGCCTCCATGCCTTCGATGACGATCTCCGCGGTAGTGGGCGACAACGCGGCGAAAATTCCGCCGCTGTGGAACCAGCGCACGCCGCCCTGGAAGATCGCCTTCCAGTCGAAATCGCCGGGCTTCAGCAGGCCCGCCGCTTCGTTCGACCGATTATAGAAAACCACCGGGGCCCGCATGCCATGGCCGCGGTCGCTATAGACGGTAGCCATGTTGGGGCCGGTAACGCCATCGTGCGCGAAGTGCTTATAGAAGGGGCGGACGCCCATGGCGCGCACCCGTTCGGCGATCATGTCGCCGATGGGGTAATCGACCATTGCGGTGGCGATTCCGGTATTCAGGCGAAAGCAATCGGCCAGGTTGGCGGCTACGTTGAACTCGCCGCCACTGACGTGGATCTGGCACTGCGTCGCCTTGCGGAACGGGATGGTCCCGGGGTCCAGGCGGTGGATGAGAGCGCCGAGGGACACCAGGTCCAGGGCTCCCTGTTGAGGAATGTGAAGGGGATGACTCATTTGGCTATACTCCTCCACGCTATGGTCCTTGCGCGGCGCGTGTCAAGTGAGGTTGACTGAACGGTCGTTTTAGGGGAATTGAATTCGCCACCGGCGAGCTGCCTCTTGGTACCATCGGTTGTAATAGTAAGAACTGGTCCGGATGATCTCACTGCGCAAACAGATTGAGGACTCGGAGAACTCGGAGGCCCGCGCCAAGGCTCTTGCGCGAGCTCTTCTATGCCTGATTTCCGCCGTTCCCAAGGCTGCCCTGCCGGCCAATGCCGAGCTGGCCGCAGAATCGCGCGAGGTCCTGGAAAAAGTCGCCGAGCCTCTCAAGGGCGCGCCGCGCGTGCCGGAAATCGACTCTGCCGGCACGGCCGCGGTCCAACAGGTCGACGAGATCTGCAAGTCGAACAAGGCCGCCATTGAGGAGCGCGACGCGGCCTTGAAGGAAGTGGTGGCGACTGTCGCCTGGGCCATCGGCAGCTTCAAGGGCCATGGCGAGCGCCATAAATCCAACCTCACCCGGCTGGCCGACGGATTCGAAGCGCTATCCCGCGTGGAAGACGTCGGCGAACTCCGCCGCCGGCTGCGGGAAGACGTCACGGCCCTGCGCGATACGGTGGAGCAGATGCGCCGCGAAAGCGACGAATCGGTGCGCCGGCTGGAGTCGCAGGTCACGGCCTTTCAAGAGCGGGTGGAACTGGCCCGCAAAGAATCGGGCATCGACCGTCTAACCGGCTTGGGCAGCCGGCGCGAGGCCGAGCGGAACCTGCAAAAAGCCGGCAAGCGGGAAGGGCCCGTCTGCCTTCTGCTTTTCGATATCGAGGGCTTCCGGCAGATCAACCAGGCGCATGGCACGCTCTTCGGCGACAAACTGCTGCGGGCGCTCACGCATGCGCTGCTCGAGCGGTTTCCCGGGGAAGGCGCCCTGTTCCGCTGGGGCGCGGACGAGTTTCTGGCCATCGCCGAAGGCTCGCTGGCGGCACGGCTCGACCAGGGCCGCGGCATCTGCGAGTCCTTCGCCATGAGCAGCTATTTCACCTCCGAAGGTGGAACCAGGAAGTCCGTAAACGCCCAGGTAGCCTGCGGAGTGGCACAGGCGGCGCGCGGGGAGAGCAGCGAAGAATGGTATCGGCGCGCGCGCGAGAATCTGGAGCAATTCCGCAGGAGTCCGCGCCCGTGACGGTACGCAATATCGAGCGGACGCTGAGCGACCTGATCGGCTTCCAGTGCGCTCTGGTGGCCTTGCGGGGAGTCGGCACGGACGCCTCCGAAGAGATGCTGTGGCAGACGCTGCTGGCGGCCCTGGTGGAACAATACGGGTTCGGCCGGGTATGGTATGGCCGCACCGGTCCGCACGGTATCCGCCCGGCTGTTGCGGCGCCTGTAATGGCGCCCGGCATGGAAGATCTGCCGGCGGAAATCGAAGAGGACTCTCCCGTTCTGACCAGCGCCGACCTGTGTTTGCCGGTGACCATCGAGGGCCGGGTGGAGGGACGGCTGGTGATGCAGTCGGGCGGCCCGGTGACGGCGGAGCGGGCCGGACAATTACGCCTGCTGGCTAGCGAAGCGGCCACCATGGTGGCGGAACGGCGGGCCCGCGCGCGCACCGAAGAGGCGCTCAAGCAGGCCAAGGCGCAGGCCGAATCGGCCAATCGCGCCAAGAGCCTGCTGTTGGCCAACATGAGCCACGAAATCCGCACGCCCATGACCGGCGTAGTGGGCTTCGCCAACCTGCTGGCCGACACTCCGCTGACGCCCGAACAGCGGGATTACGTGGACGGCATCCGGTCGAGCGGCGAGGCGCTGCTCACGCTGATCAACGACATTCTGGACTTTTCCAAAATCGAAGCGGGCAGGCTGGAACTGGAGTCGCGGCCCTTCGACGTTCGCGACGCGGTGGAGAAGACCGTGGCGCTGTTGGCGGCGCGCGCGGAAGAGAAGGGGCTGCGCCTTGCGGTGACGGTCGATCCGCACGTGCCGGCGGCTGTTTCGAGCGACTCCGGGCGGCTCCGTCAGATTCTGATCAACCTTTTGGGCAATGCCGTCAAGTTCACCGAGACGGGCGAAGTGACCCTCACGGTGACGGCGTGCGCCACGCCCGACGGAGGGCAACGCCTTTCGTTCATGGTCCGCGATACCGGGCCGGGGATTGCGCCGGAGCACCAGCGGCGGATCTTCGAATCCTTCAGCCAGGTGGACGCCAGCATCAGCCGGAAGTACGGCGGCACCGGTCTGGGGTTGGCCATCAGCAAGTCGCTGGCGGAGCGGATGGGCGGACACCTGCGATTGGAAAGCCATCCGGGCCGCGGCTCGGCATTTTCTTTCAGCATTCTGGCGGAGACGGCGAACCTGGTTCCGGCGGCGGGTGGGGCGCCGGCAGCGGCAGGGCCGCCCGCGGATCTGCCTGCGCTGAGGATCATGGTGACCGATGACAACCCGGTCAACCGCAAAGTGGCTCTGAGCCTGCTGAAGCGGCTGGGCTCGATGGCGGATTCCACGGCCAACGGGAAAGACCTGCTGGAGCGTCTGCAGGGCAGCGACTACGATGTGGTCTTCATGGACGTACAGATGCCGGAAATGGACGGTTTGGAGGCCACGCGCCGTATCCGCGTCCAGTTGCCCGCCGCCCGGCAGCCGCGCATTGTCGCCATGACTGCGGCGGCGTTCCCGGAAGACCGTGCCCGCTGCCTGGAAGCCGGCATGGACGATTACGTCGCCAAGCCCGTGAGCATGGATGAACTGGCGGCGGTATTGCGGCGGGCGCGGCCGCTGGGGAAGGCCTGATGACTGGCAGGCCGGCCCGGCGATTGAAAATCGGCTGAAACGGGTGGCGCCGGCGCGAGAGCTCTGAGGCCTCACCGTAAATTCCACAACATCGGGAGCCGGAGTCTCGGACCTGCTGACGTCGCTGCAATTTCTGCCTGGCGGGTAAAATGGGCTGAGCCATTCCTTTCGATGGCGAGAGCTTCACTGCAAATGCCACGACATCAGGAGTTCTGAAGTTGTGACGTCCTATACCGTTCACTTTGTACCAACAAATCCGGAGAGTTGTGGGGCGGACTTCAGTCTGCAGCGGGCTTCAGCCCGCCTCCCCGCGGACGATACGTAACCTGCGGCGGGCGGACTGAAGTCCGCCGCAGGCTGAAGCCTGCCCCACTGGATGTCGGGCGATCTTCCGGACGACGAAAGCGGAGCGAACTGTAGTGGGTTCGACCAGCCCGCTGGTCTTTGATATGGGCGCCGGGTTATATTGAAGGTGTCCGCGCCCGAGGATTAACTCGACGATGAAGACTGTCTTGGCTCGGACACTCCTGCTTACGGGCGTCAGCATCTTTCCGGCGTTGGCCGGGAACCAGGTTCTGCTCCGCAATCTCAACTCCGCGGATGGTACTCCCACGGTCCTCGCTGCCGGAGGAAGTGGCCGGCTTTTCGTCATTTCGACGCTCCCCACCACCGGGGCGCAGATCTCGCGGGTGGTGGAACTGGATCTTACCGGCGCCCGCCTGGCGAGCCTCGATCTTGCTCAGATGGAATATCCCGCGGCCGCGGTGACCGATGGGCAAGGCGACTTAATAGTCGTGGGACAGGATCCGGCATACCAAGCCGTCGTATTGAAGATCGACCCCCAGCTTCACGGCGCGGTCACTTTGACATCGCTGCCGGCCAGAATCAACGCTGTAACTGCGGATGCTTCCGGCAACATTTACCTCACGGGCATCGTCAGTTCGGCCAGCTTCCCCGTCACCGCGGGCGCCTATCAGACCACGCCTCCGGTTGCGGGTAACTTCGGAAGCGCGGCGTACGCATTCGTCAGCGAGATTTCGCCCGCGGGTAAAGTGGTTTACTCCACTTACTTTGGCAGCGACGGCACTTACTGCGTTGGCGGCAGCTTCTGTGTGGGTAAGTTCGGCGTTACCACCGGCACGGCCATCGCCCTGGATGCGTCGGGCGACGTGGTGATCGCCGGGACCACGACTGCTTCCGGTCTGCCGACCACCGCCGGGGCGTTGGCGCCAACCTGCGTTTGCGGGTACAGCTACTCGTACGGAACCGGCATCTCCGCCGGATTCGTCGCCAGGTTTCAACCCGGCGCTACCGAACAACTCCAGTGGTCCACGTTTCTCAATGCCGCCTTCAGTCCCATTCCCCTGACGGTAAACGGCATCGCACTGGATTCCGCCGGCAATGTGATTGTGGGCGGCAGCGCCGGCAATGGTCTGCCGGTTACTGCCGGCGCTTTCCAGTTTACGCCCGGGTCAAATCCGAACGGCGGGGCTTTTCTCCTGAAGCTGAACAACGCGGGCACGGCGGCGATTTGGGGCACGTATTTCGGCACCCAGGACAGCGCTGTACAGGCGGTTTACGTGGATGCACAGCAGCGGGTGGTCTTCAGCGGTTATGTGGGGAACCCCGCGGTCGCGGAGTTGCAGTACAAGCCCACTTTCGTGGCGCGAGTGACAAGCGACGGTGCGACCCTGACCGACTATTACCAAGGCCCCGACACCTATTACCTGGTGGGTCCGGCCCTGGCAAACACATCGACGGGCGGATTCGCCAGCGTGGTTCAGAATGGCGCGCTGTGGATTGAGACCGCGGCTCCGGGCCCTTCCCTGCTCAATATCGCCAATAGCGCGAGTGGCCAGTATGCCAGTTCCTGGGCGCCACTCGAGCTGGTCACGCTGTACGGCGTGGGGATCGGCCCGCAGACCGCGCTCGGCGGCCAGGTGCAAAACGGCGTTTTCACTTCGTCGTTGGGCGGATACCAGGTACTGTTCAACGGCGTGGCAGCGCCCCTGCTCTACGCCGGTTCCGGGCAGATCGACACCATCGTCCCGGGCGGGGTTGGCGCATCTACTCAGGTTCAAGTGGTAACCCCGGCGGGAACTATCGACGGACCGGCAGTGCCCCTATCGTCGAGTCAAGTCCCCGGCATTTTCCAGAACAGCCAAAGCGGTCTGGCCGCTGCCTTGAATCAGGATGGCAGCGTCAATTCGCCGTCGAATCCCGCCGGGAGTGGATCCATTGTGACGGTGTTCGTGACAGCCAATAGCGGCACGTATTTTCCGGATGGCGCAGTGGTTCCGATGGGAATCTACGACGCGGCCGTTTCCGTCTGGGTGTTGGACTCTTATCGATCGCTCGAAGTGGTCTTCGCCGGAGCCGCGCCGGGGATGGTGGCCGGTGTGATGCAGATCAATTTTCGTCTGCCGAATCCGCTGCCGGCCGGAAGCACATTCCCGTTCTCCGTTGAGATCGGCGGGGTTTCGACCGCCACGGCCCAGAGCCAGATCGCCATTGCACCATGACACCAACAACTTTCAACCAATTCGTAGCTGCCATTTAATGCGCTTTCCGGCCGGGCAGGTGTCCTTGTCATGGTAGACTTCACGGTGCTTCGGCGGGTATTCCGTCGAGTTCGTGTGATACGGCGATACTCCAGCCATTACGGTGTTTGGCCTCCTGTTAGCTGATTATAGCGCCGTGGCGGTCTTGCTACTTGAGGATTCTACGTGGTCTATGATGGCAACATGACCTGGGAAAAGGACGGCACTTCACTTGAGATTCGGACGCAGGGTCACTTGCCGGATGGAAGACCGGCACTTGACGAAATTGTGGCCAGTGGCGCTTCTGTTCATTTGGAGCAAATGTCTCACGATCATTGGTGGATGGGCCTGGAAGCTGGTGGGAAGTACTTCCATATGAACTTCGGGGTCCAGGAGGGGCGCTTGTGGGTTCGCCTGTCTGACCAGGGCGAAGAAGATGCAGAGTGGGAAGGCGACAGCCGTGAGATGCCGATTCCAGGAGTCGATCGGTAGGGCGTGGCGGGTTTTTGTATTCAACTCAGATCATCGGCTCAACGCCAACGTCTGCCGCCAAGGATACGTCCGCATTGGTGACACGACGGCCCTTCGTGTCACCATTCTCCAGGGACCACAGCCTGTTCCCCGGCATGGAATCCTCCCCGGCCAAACCAACAGCGTAGAGCAACAGGAAGTCGCTGGTTCGACAGGTGTTCGGGCTGCTCAATTACGCTCTCGCCGCCCGCTTTGCAGCCCTGGCCGCTCGTGCTTTTGCCAAATTCGCCAGCAATGCGGCCTTCCGTGCAGGAGACAATTTCTTCTTCGCTGGTGGCGTCTTCGTTGCGGGTTTCTCTGTTTTGTGGACCGCCGCCCACCGCTTCTTCGTGGCGGCGACGATTGCGGCCCGACCAGCCCTGCTCAGTTTCCGTTTGGCTTTGGGCGGGGCACACACACGGCGGCTGCTACTGGAGTAGCAGATGGCGGCGGTTGTTCCGATCCTCCTGGTGGTGGCATCCACGACCGTGGCTTTGGACGTTTTCCACGGCCAAGCGCAAGTCCTTCCAGGCATATAATAGCTTCGTCGATTTGCGAGAGTTTCGCTTTCAGTTGTTCAAGAATCTTGGAAACGTCCATTCGCAGTATCCTACCAAAACTGTGCGACTCACGATGCTGGCCGCTTCCTTCCAGAGACACCCCAGAGCAAATTGTCAAGTTGGCGGGGAATACGCATAGCTGCGGCGGGCGGAAGCGGTGGATCTGGAGGACGGCCCTGAGCAAGAAGTTCGACGTGCATGATGGCCTGTTCCAGTTGCTCCTTAATGCTCTACAGCGGCCACGAATTCCTTGATGCCACCCGGAGCGACACTGTTTGGGAGAAAGCTAAGACCGGCGTCGTGAAGAGCACCGGGGTCATGACGTTGGAAGGTCTGAAGGGGGCGCTGCCGCTGGTGATGAAGAGCCTAATTGCGGGGCATTTCGGATAGCGCAACCCGCTTCTATTTCAGGCTACGCTGGAATGGATGAACCCTTCCGCCGCCCCTACACGACCCGTTCTCGTTCGCCAGGGCCAGCGACTCGAATATTTCACCGTTACCTACAACAGCGTCGAAGGTCTCGTCTCCATCGTCGTCCCTCGGGTTGATTGCCGGTTCGGTCTCCTTGATCGGCTTCGGCCTGGACAGCTTCATTGAAGTGACATCCGGGGCCGCTTTGCTTTGGCGGCTCCATCGCGATTTGAACCGATCCGGGCGTGAGCAAGTCGAGCAAACCACGCTAGGAATCGTAGTTTGTCGGTTCGGCGTGAGTATTTCGGAACTTGGAATCGCCAGCGGGGATTCGGCATTGCTAAACTTGCGGCAGGTGGAAAGACGATTATGACCGTCGAAGATCGTTTCAATGAACACTACAAAGAAGGCTCGGCCCCTTGGGACATTGGCAAGCCGGATTTCAACCTGATTCAAGCCGTGACCACTACGCCCATTGCTCCCTGCAAGACTCTGGAAATCGGATGCGGAACTGGAGATAACGCAATTTGGCTCTCGGAACAACACTTCACTGTTATCGGAGTCGATATATCGGAGATTGCGATTGAGAAGGCCAGGGAGAAAGCTGCCAATGCGAATGTCACTTGTAAGTATGCCGTGCTGAACGTCCTCAAGAGCCACATTGAGGGAGCGCCATTTGCTTTCGCCTTTGATCGGGGCTGCTTCCATACGCTGGATGCCGCCAGTGAACGGCAGACTTTCGCCAAGCAGGTCAACCGGCATTTGGGCGAGAATGGCCTATGGCTCAGTCTTATCGGAAATGCCGATGACGAACGCCTCAACGAAGGCCCTCCAAAGCGGACTGCCAGAGACATTGTTGGCGCTGTCGAACCGTACTTCNNAACTTCCGAGTGCGAGGTGGACCGTAGCAACGCAACTGAGTATCTTCGGAATGGCTTGGCTCTGCACCAGAATGGTAGACACCGCCGCCGAGCGTCAGTTTCCGCCCACCATTTATTCACGCTTATTACCATGATCCGTAACTGCGATTGGGCGTCCTGCAAGCTGTTATGGCGAGTCGGTGGTTCCACAAGCCCAACCCGGCCCCGCCGAACGCTCTGACGGCTTCCTGGCGCTAGGAAATGGGTCTTCCACAAGGTCCCGCAGGGCGACGTTGACGGGTGACATCTGGTTGGATTCGATGTGGATTGGACTTTCCGAAGTAAGTCATCCCCGCTTCGCGAGGATTTCGTAGAGCGGCTTATTCGAAATCAATGCCCCAGCAAGGCCGTCACGATGGTGATCAGCGGTCTGGCAAAAGCCAGGCTCAAACTGAAGCTGATGGAAAGCGGCGCCGCCAGAGCGCTCCAGGTCTTGCGATCGACCGCCTCAATCATAATCCACAAGAACAACGGGGAAATCGGGCGCCCGAAGCCGAATGCTTCGATCAAATACTCTGGCGAGCAGAGCACGACGGCCAGGCATACATATAGGCCGACACAGATGGGCACGGGCTCGAAGCGGAGTTTTCGCAACCAGTACACCGCCAGCACCATGCAAGCGATCAGGCCCAGCAGCGCCAGAAAATCGGTGACTCGCACCAATAGTTGCACATTCGGATCGCGAAACGTTCGGAAAGTACGCAGACGCTCAAACATACCCCATACCGGGATCGCCAACTGATTGACTTGCCCGTTGGCAGGCAGGCGAACCGCCAGGTATCCAAACCAGGCAAACGCCGGGATACCGCTGGCGGCAAACCGGATGGCGCCGCGCCAGTCACGGTGAAAACAGCATGCCGCCACCAGCGCCGCGGGGTGCAGCACTCCGTTCTCGCGCGTGAGCGCAGCCAGCATCGCCAGCACCCAGACGCGGTTCCAGCGCTCCTCTTCGCAGTACAACATGAACCCGGCGAATAGAGCCGTGAGCGGACCGTCCAGCAGCATGCGGTCGAAGGAAGCCAGAGTTCCCGGGACAACCACAAACAGAAGGCCCCAGAGCGGCGAGCGTCCGCGGCGCACCAGTAACCGGGCCGACCAGTATGTGCCCAGGGCCAGGAAGATCATCTCCACGGCAATGTACGCGCGATCGATCCAATGCTGCTGTCCGAGAGCCAGCAGCCAGGCCGCCAGCGGGACCAGAAGGCGTCGAAAACGGAGTTGCGGCGCATCTACGTAACGGGCGTATTTTCTGCCGAGAAAAGGATCGTGCGCCAGCAATCGATAGAACTGGCCATCGTAACCGGGGCCGGGCACACGATACGTTCCCGCGTCCAACTCGGGCGGCATGGGGAACTCGCTGCCGATGCAGAAGACCACCGACCAATTCCCGCCATTCACGTAGTGGACCCGCACCGCGGTCCAGGCAAAGACCAGCAGCACGGCCAGCGCCGCCACCAGGGCGCAGACCCCGCGTTTGGATTTTGACCAGAGCATCTATGGCGCCCAGGCAGGCATCACGTAGGCATAGAACATCACGATGAGGCCGATTACCGAGGCCAGCAGCAAGCTGTGCTTCAAGGTGAAGCGGAACAGCAGCGACTCGTCCTCGCGCTTCATGTTGGTGGCGCAGGCGGCCACCGCGATGCTGGTGAGACTGATCATCTTGCCCATGACGCCGCCGGAGGAATTCGCCGCCGCCATCAACACCGGGTTCATTCCCAGTTTGTGCGCCGTCACTACTTGCAGATTGCCGAATAGGGCGTTGGCGGAAGTATCGCTGCCGGTGAGGAACACGCCCAGCCAGCCCAGTAGCGCGCTGGCGAACGGGAACAACGCGCCGGTGGCCGCGAAAGCCAGCCCCAGCGTAGTAGTGGCGCCGGAGTGATTCATCAGGTACGCCAGACCCAGCACTAACGCCAGCGTCAGTTCGGCCAGCGCCAGTTGCTTGAGCGTGTGGCCCACCACGCGCAGGAATTGCCTCGGCGAGAGGCCCACGACTACCGTCCCCAGCAACGCCGCCAGCAGACACGCCGTGCCGGAAGCCGATGCCCAGCTCAGTTTATAGACCGCCGCTTTGACGGGCAGACCGGGCCAGTGGATCAGAATGGAGAAGTGGTCGAGCCACTTCTGAATGGGTGCGTAGCCCCACAGCAGAACGAAGACCACCAGCAAAAGGTAAGGCGCCCACGCGGTGAACGTTCCCGGTTTTCGCGGCGATTGCGCCGGCGCCGGCCGCCGGGCCGATCCACGGATCTTGATGAGCACCACCAGCGCTGCCATGGCGGCCAGGGAAGACAGGATATCGGTGAGTTGTGCGTTGAAAAAGTTCGAAACCGTAAACTGCGTCCCGGCGAAAACCACGCCGCACACCGCGGCCGCCGGAAAAACGGCGCGCAATCCGCTCCATCCGAACATCACCACAATCAGGTACGCCGGCACGATGAGGGAGACCGGCGCGCAGATACGGCCGACGCCCGCGCTTAAGCGGTCGAACGGAAGACCGGTGGTGGCGGCCAGGGTGGTAATGGGGATGGCGATGGAACCGAAGGCCACGGGCGCGGTGTTGGCCAGCAGGCAGATGGCCGCGGCGCGAAACGGCGCCACTCCCAGGCCGACCAGCATGGCGCCGGCCACCGCCACGGGAGTGCCGAAGCCGGCCGCGCCTTCCACGAACGCACCGAACGCGAAAGCGATCAGCAGCGCCTGCAGACGCGGGTCGGCCGTGAGGTTGCCGATGGAATCTTTCAGTACCTCAAACTTGCCGCTTTCCACCGTGACGC
>PLRZ01000676.1:48214-48404 GCA_003164075.1 Bryobacterales bacterium
ACGCCGGTTTGCGCATCACGCCGAGGAGCAACAGGAGGGCCAGAATGGGAAGAGCCGCCACCATGGCGGAGAGTGGCAGACTGCCACTGAGCGGTATGTAGTTGGGCTGCCACATGAAGCGATTATCCTTGGATGCGACTTTCCTTGCCGGCCCAGAACGATTCCCGAAGCTGGCGCTTGAGGATTTTGC
>PLRZ01000413.1 GCA_003164075.1 Bryobacterales bacterium
GTTCATCCGTGTTTATCCGTGGCCAATACTGTCTTTGCCCGGACTCGAAAAGCTCACTCTCATTCCACGACATCAGGGGTTCGGAGTCTCGGTGGGGCAGGCGGTGCTCGCCTGCCCTCCTTCAGCGCGGGCGGGCAGGCGGCACCGCCTGCCCCACCTATATCCCGAGGCCCTGCCATGATGGTCCCTTCCCAGCGACTCCTGCTGCTGGCCGCCGTCGTGGCGCTGCCGCTGGCCACCGCCGCGGGCTTCGTCCCGGGGCTCGAAATTCCATGCATCGCGACGCTCGCTTTGTGGGCGCTGGTCGTCGCGCTCGATGCCGTGCGCGGACGCGCCCGACTGGATGATCTTTCCGCCAGCGCCCCCGCGATGGTGCGGCTTACCAAAGACGTGCCCGCGCACCTGCCCATCACCATCGCCAGCCGCCTGAAAGAGCCGCTGCCCATTCGCCTGAGCGTCGCGACTCCGCCCGGCGTGCCGTCCGCCAAGTTCGTGGAAGAGACCGTCGTGCCCGCCGGCGCGTCGCGCTTCGATTGGGCCTGCACCGGCGTCGCCCGCGGCGATCATCCCTGCGCACCCTGCACCTCGAAGCGCCCTCGCCATTCGGCCTGTGGCTGGCGCGCTCGGAACGCGCTCTGGAGTGCGCCATCCGCGTCTACCCCAACCTGCGCGACCGCACCACCGCCGCGCTGTTTCATCGAACCGCCGTGGTGGGCCTGCGCATGCGCCGCCAGGTGGGCAAGGGCCGCGAGTTCGACAACCTCCGCCAGTACATGCCCGGCGATGGGTTCGAAGATATCGATTGGAAGGCTACCGCCCGCCGCCAGTTCCCCGTCGTCAAGCTGTACCGCGTGGAACATGCGCAGGAGGTTTACGCGGTGGTGGATTCGTCGCGCCTCTCGGCCCGCCCGGAGATTCTCGAAAGCTTCGTCAACGCCGCGCTGCACCTGGCCCTGGTGGCCGAGACGCAGGCCGACCGCTTCGGCCTGGTCACCTTCAGCGACCGCACCCACAAGTTCGTCCGCGCGCGCAACGGCATGGACCATTTCCGCCTGTGCCGCGAGACCATCTACAACCTGCAGGCCAGCCGCGTGAGCCCCGACTTCCGCGATGTCTTCACCGCCTTGCAGGTCAACCTGCGCCGCCGCGCCCTGCTGGTCTTCTTCACCTCGCTCGACGATGCCCTGCTGGCCGAGACCTTCGAGCGCGAAGTCCCCATCCTGGCGCGCCGCCACGTGGTGCTGGTCAACACCCCGCAGCCGCCGGGGCTGAAGCCGCTCTTTACGGACGCCTCGTCGGCCGATCTCGATTCGCTATATGCCGGCCTCAGCGGACAGATGGTCGCCAATCGTTTGCGCCAGCTCGCCCTCACGCTCAGCAATTGCGGCGTGCGGCTCTCGGTGGTGGACCCGCTGCGCATCAAAACGCAGGTCACTTCGGAGTATCTTGAGGTGAAGCGGAGGCAGGTGCTGTGATCGTCGATATTCCACGGTTTATGGCGGCCGAGCGCCCCTATTGGGACGAACTCGGGGCGCTTCTGGACCGCATGGACACAGAGCCCGAGCGCCGTCTCGCGCTGGCCGAAATTGCGCGTCTGCATTATCTCTATGAACGCTGTTCGGCCGGCCTGGCGCGCCTGGACACCTTCTCTACCGACCCGGCTCTGCGCGGAGTGCTGGAGACATTGGTCTCGCGCGCGTATAGCGAGATCCACGAAACGCGCGAGCCCCAAAAGATTCGCTGGAAGGCCCTGGCGCTGGGCTTTCCACGCGCCTTCCGGCGGCGCCTGGGAGCGTTTCAACTTTCGCTGGGCATCACCCTGCTGGGCTGCGCCTTCGGCTGGTTCGCCATCCGCATGGATCCGCATTCCAAAGCCGTGCTGATGCCCTTCGAGCACCTGCTCCACTCGCCCGCCGAACGCGTCCATGAAGAAGAGAGCGTCAAGAGCGACCGTCTCAGCGGCGCCAAGGCCAGCTTCTCGGCCGAATTGATGACGCACAACATTCAGGTCACCGTGGTCACGCTTGCCATGGGAATGACTTGGGGCGTCGGCACGCTGATTCTGCTCTTCTACAACGGCGTAATTCTAGGCGCGGTGGCGGCCGAC
This sequence comes from Bryobacterales bacterium, assembly GCA_003164075.1. The sequence goes on from PLRZ01000413.1 coordinate 2,108, forward strand.
TACATCGCCGCGGGGTTCGGCACGTTCCTCACCGGCTGGCTGCTGCCGCACGGTTCCATCGAGATTCCCGCGATTCTGCTCGGCGGACAGGGCGGTTTCATCCTGGCCGGCGCGCTCATCGGATGGGGCGGACGCACCTCGCGCTCCGACCGTCTGCGCGCCATAGCTCCCGACCTGTTCGCCATCGTCGCAGGCGCCGCCGTCATGCTGGTGTGGGCCGGCATGGTCGAGGCGTTCATCTCGCAATACCACAAGCCGGTAGTGCCCTACGGCCTCAAAATCGCCTTCGGCGCGTGCGAACTGGCGGCGCTCACCGCGTACCTGGGCTGGGCGGGCCGAGAATGAAGCCGGCGCGCCCCTCCCGCTTGAGCATCGAGACGCCCGAGGGCGTGGTCTTTTCCTTCGAACTCGCCACGCCCGTCACGCGCGCTCTGGCCTGGGCGGTGGACGCCGCCGCCATCGCATTCGCCGGCATGCTCCTCGCGCAGGTGGGCAAGCTGGTGAGTAAGGTGAGTCCCGACGTGGCCGGCGCCATCTCGGTGGCCGGCTACTTTGCGATCTCGGTGGTCTATGCCATCGTGCTGGAGTGGCGCTGGCGTGGCCAGACTATCGGCAAGCGTCTCTTCGGACTGCGCGTCATCGACATGCATGGCTTGCGCCTGCAGCTTCCGCAAATCGCCATACGCAATCTGCTGCGCTTCGTGGACATGCTGCCATTCTTCTATCTGGTGGGCGGCCTGACCGCCGTTTTCAGCCGCAACTGTCAGCGCCTGGGGGACATGGCCGCGAATACCATTGTGACGCGCGAGCGCAAGGCGGAGACGCCCGACCTGGAGCGGATTGCCCCCGCGAAGTACAATTCGCTGCTGGGCCAACCGCACCTGGCCGCCCGTTTGCGCAGCCTGGTGACGCCCGGAGTGGCCGCTCTGGCCGTCCGCGCGGTGACTTTGCGCGACGGTTACGACCCGCGGGCGCGCATCGCGCTGTTTCGCGAGCTGGCGGCGCATTTCCGCTCGCTGGTGGAGTTCCCCGAAGAGGCCGTGGAGAACCTCACCGACGAGCAGTACGTGCGCAGCGTGCTACGCGTGATTTATGGCAGGGGCGACAGCGCCCACTCGCATTAAGCGGTTCTGCCTCTAAAGAGGTGTATCACAAGAGCGATCACCGCGACGATCAACAGGATGTGAATCAGTCCCCCGGCGATGTGAAACGCGAAGAATCCCAACATCCACAGGATGAGCAGGACGACGAACAGAGCGAGAAGCATCGAAATCTCCTTAGTGCGATACGCCACACCGTTCTTACCAGAGCACGCCTGACGCCAATGTCAGAACTCCCGATTTCGGGGAATCTGTGGGGAGCCCGAAGGTGGGGCAGGCGGTGCTCGCCTGCCGGTCGCCCGCGCTGAATCAGGCCTGCTGCCCAAACAGGATAGAGGGCAGGCGAGCACCGCCTGCCCCACCTCGGCATCGGCGCTCAGCAGTGCAATAGTTGCATCATTGCCCGCATTTCCCCAAAAAACTCTTGACTTGTATTTGTTAACTAGTACACTATATTTCTAGATGAGCACCAACCGATCCCCATCCCGAAAAGATTTTGAGTTCCGGTTGGATCTCCGGAGCGGCGTACCGGTCTACCGGCAAATCATCGACCAGGTAATGGGCGGCATGGCGGCTGGAACTCTGGCCGGCGGCCATCAGCTTCCCACAGTGCGGCAGGTAGCGGTGGATCTTTCGATCAACCCCAATACGGTGGTGCGGGCCTACCGCGAGCTGGAAATTCGCGGCGTGCTGGAGACCCAGCAGGGCACCGGCACCTTCATCAGCCATCAGAAAGTGGAGCGCGACGACGTGGAACGCCGGCGGCAGATCGCCCAACTGGTGGGCGAGTTCGTGGCGCGCGCCGGCGCGGCGGGCTTCACTATCGGCGACCTGCTGGAAGAATTGCGCGAGCGGCAGAGCAGTACCGACAAAACGAGGAGATAAAACTATGAGGCCGGATCAAATTGAGATGCGGTTGAGCAGTGTAGGGGTGTCGTTGTTGGTGATTTCGCTGGCCGTCGGCGGCAGCGTATGGGCCGTCACGGAAAGCCGGACGGCGCTGGCAATCGGAGCGCTGGTGGGGCTCTACTTCCTTTTCTCCATCCGCATCGCGGACCAATGGGAAAAGGTCGCGGTCCTGCGTTTCGGGCGCTTCACGGGGCTGCGCGGGCCCGGGCTATTTTACATGATCCCGATTGTCGACCGGTTGAGCCGCTATGTGGATCAGCGCGTGCGCGTGGCCAATGTATCGGCCGAATCCACGTTGACGCGCGACACCGTGCCGGTGAACGTGGACGCCATCGTGTTCTGGCTGGTGTGGAACGCCGAAAAGTCGATTCTCGAAGTGCAGGATTACACGCAGGCGATCACCCTCAGCGCGCAGACGGCGCTACGCGAATCGATCGGGCGGCATGAGCTGCACCAGATGGTGGCCGAGCGCGAAATGCTGGGCAGGGAACTGCAGCGCATTCTGGACGAAAAAACCACCCCCTGGGGCATCACCGTGCAATCCGTGGAAATTCGCGATGTGCAGATCCCGCAGGCGTTGCAGGACGCCATGTCGCGCGAGGCGCAGGCGGAGCGCGAACGGCGCGCGCGCACCATTCTGGGGCTGGCGGAAACGGAGATCGCCGAGATGTTCGGCAAGGCGGCGCTGACCTACCAGAACAACCCGGTGGCGCTGCATCTGCGCGCCATGAACATGCTCTATGAGGCCATCAAGGAGAAAGGCGCGATGGTGATTGTGCCGTCCTCCGCGGTGGAGACTATGGGACTGGGCGGCTCGCTGGCCACGGCGGCGCTGGCCGGTGTGAAACCGGAAGCGGCATGAAGCGCTTGCTGGCAATCTGCGCGGCTCTGACGGCGGCCGCGGCGGCGACCGCGCCGGAACCGCTTCTGATGGGCTATCTGGGCGGCTCCGGCACAGACGATTGCGACGGCATCGCGCTCGATCGCGCGGGCGATATCTACCTCGGCTGCCACTCCGACTCTCCGGACTTCCCGCAACTTCCCGCCAAAGCGGCGCCCACGTCCAACGCCTCCATGGACGCCGTGGTGGTGAAGATCGCGGCGGGCACGGGCCGCATCGTATGGGCCACGCGCACCGGCGGAAGCGACTGGGATGCCGCGGGCGATCTCGATGTAGCCAGCGATGGATCGGTTTATGTCTTGGGGCAGACGCAATCGGTCGATTTCCCGACGACCGCGGATGCGGTCCAGCGCCATTTCGCCGGCCCGCGACGCGATGTCTTCGTATTGAAACTCGATGCCGCTGGAAAAATCGTCTATTCCACTTTGATCGGCGGCTCGAAAAACGACGAAGCGACCGCGCTGGCTCTGGCGGATGACGGCACGGTATATGTGGGTGGAACCACCTCGTCGGACGATTTTCCCGGTACGCGTGTGGGGCAATTTGGCCCTGGTGGGGCGCCGGATGGATTTATCGCGCGATTGCGGCCCGGCGACCCAAGGAGCCTGCAAACCGTGTTGATCGGAGGCAAAGGTCGGGACCCGATCAGTGGCCTCGCGCTCGACCACGCCGGCAACCTCTTCGCCGCCGGCTTCACGACTTCCAGCGATTTCCCGGTGAAAAATGCGCTTCAATCGCATTATGGCGGCGAAGGCGACGCGTTCGTCACGAAATGGCGCGTCTCCGACTGGAGCTTGCTGTTTTCCACGTATGTCGGCGGCTCGAAACTGGACGCCGCGGGCGCTATCGCGCTCGATTCCTCGGGCAATCCGATCATATCCGGCACTACGGAATCGGATGACTTCGTGACGACTGCGGGAGCCTTTCAGACACAGCTTCGGGGCACTTATGACGCGTTCGTGACCAAGCTGGATCGCGACGGCGGACGTGTGCTTTGGTCCACGCATTATGGCGGATCGACGAAAAGCCCTCTGGTTTATGACAGCGCGGGTGTGGCTGTCGACGAACAGGGGCGGGTCTGGTTCGCGGGCATGACCGCCGCTTTCGACCTGCCTGTTCGGAACCCGTTCCAGCCGTCGTATGGTGGCGGCAACCTGGATGGGTTTCTCGCCGCTCTCTCACCCGATGGTTCCAAGCTCTGCTACGGCACTTACGTGGGCGGAAAAGGCCAAGATCTTATCGAAGGGATCGTCGCCGGCAAAGGCAAAGTGTACGCCTCGGGCATTTCGGCCTCGCCGGGGCTCCGACAAGAGGGATGGCAGGTGCAAAAGGGATTCGGCGGCGGCCCGTCCGACGCGATTCTGATAGGGCTGAGCGATGAAGCGTGCCGTTGAGGACGCTTGGGAGCGGCGGTTTGAGGGAATGATTCCACCTCGATTGGGCGGCGATTCGCACAGCGCGCGGGACGCCCAAACGTTGCGGCGTCAGACGCCTTCATCCGCCTCAAATTCCCACAACGGCCTGGTCTCTCGCTCCCCCCTTCCAGGTCGGAGCCATCATGGCTTCTGCGCTTCCATGTAGGTCCGTAGCACGGCGTTGATCCGCGTCTGATAGCCTTTCTGTCGCCGCAGCCAGCCGA
>PLRZ01000527.1:0-9146 GCA_003164075.1 Bryobacterales bacterium
CCGCGGTCGGCCGCGACCACTCGTCCCTCCACCCGCGCGCCCCGCTCGGCGATTACAAAGCCATCCGCCACGAGCTCTTGATCGAGCATCGCAAGGAAGACATCGCCGGGGACGGCCCGCTCCGAGGACAGCCCGTCCACCAGGCGCACCGGCAACAGCAAGCCGGCGTTCAGCGTCGCCTGGTGGGGCTCTGGGGCGGGAGCCGCAGAGACTGGCGGAGTTGCCGGAGGCGCGTGCTCCGGCTCGGTGCTCACGGGTGGAGGGGCTATTGTCGGGCTCGTTGGGGGAGGCGTTGGACGCTCCACCGGTGGCGGCTTGGGAGCTTCACGCCGTACCGGCATCGGCATCGGCGACGGTTTCGCCCTTTCGGGAACCACGGCCGGAGCAGGTTCGGGCTCCGGCTCGGCAGACGGGGCCTGAACCGCGGCCGGCGCGGGCTCGGGTTGCTCCGGCGGCGCCGTGGCCGGCAGACGCAATGGCACCGCGGCGGCGACCGGAACGGCCGGCTTCGCCTGGTGCGCCACCTTCATGATCAACGCGCCGCCCAGCGCACCGGCCAATAGCAAAACTACGATGTGCACCGGTCTCATCCGTTCCGCTCCCGTGGGAACTTCCCTAACAGTAAGGATGCATGCCGGCGCAGTCCCGTTTCTATGGCGTGAAAGGGCCGCCCGGCGTTGGTTATACTGAAAGCAATCCCGGAGTTATGAGCAAGTTTCCCACCCATTTTTCGATCGGCCCGGTGAACATCGCTCCGGCCACGGTACTGGCGCCGATGGCGGGGGTCACCGACACCGTGTTCCGCCGCTTCATCCGCAATCTGGGCGGGTGCGGACTGCTTATGACCGAGTTCACCAGCTCCCACGGAGTGAGCGCGTCGCTGGGTGCGCGCAAACCCACCAGGACCCTGCAATACCTGGCATTCCAACCCGAGGAGCGCCCCATTTCCGCCCAGCTTTTCGGCAGCGATCCGGCCGTCATGGCCGATGCCGCGCGGGTCTGCCAGGATCTCGGGTTCGATATCCTCGACCTCAATTTCGGCTGTCCGGTCAACAAAGTGGTCAAGTGCAACGGCGGTTCCGGGCTGCTCCGCGACCTTCCCCTGGTGGAGCGGTTGCTGCGCGAGGTGCGTAAGGCGATCACCATCCCGTTCACCATGAAGTTCCGCGCCGGGTGGAACGATCGCGAGCTAGTGGCCGTCCAGATGGCGCGCCTGGCGGAGGATTGCGGCCTGCAGGCTGTCGCGCTTCATCCGCGGACGCGCGAACAGGGCTACAGCGGGAAGGCCGACTGGACGCGCATCGCCGAAGTGAAGGCCGCGGTGAAGATCCCGGTGATCGGCAATGGCGACATCGTGACGCCGGAGGACGCTATCCGCATGGTCCAGGATACCGGCTGCGACGCAGTCATGATCGGCCGCGCGGCCAGCGCCAATCCCTGGATCTTCCGGCAGATCGAAGAGTATGTGGCCACCGGCACTTACCGGCAGGCTACTCAGCAGGACCGGTACGAGATGATGCGCCGCTACTACGGCATGTTACTGGAGCGGCGCGAAAAGGACAGCGTCGGTAAGATGAAACAATTCGCCACTTATTTCACTCATGGAGTGCGGTACGGAGCGCAGCTTCGCGCCTCCATCTACCAGGCGCAGGAGCCGGCGGCCATCCTGGACCTTGTGGATGCCTTCTTTCTGGCCGAACCGGTGCTGGCGCAGTGAGGAAAATCCAAATTATTACCGACGGCGCCTGCTCCGGCAATCCCGGACCCGGCGGCTGGGCTGCGATCTTGCGTTATAACAGCCACGAAAAAGAGATTTGGGGTTGCGCGCCGCACACCACCAACAACCGCATGGAACTGACGGCGGCCATCGAAGCGCTACGTTCCCTGACGGAGTCCTGTGAGGCGGAAGTAGTCACCGATTCGGAGTATCTGAAGAACGGCATCACCGTCTGGATCCACGGTTGGAAGAAGAAAGGCTGGCTTACCGCGTCCCGGAAGCCGGTAGTCAACAAGGATCTGTGGGTGGCTCTGGACGAACAAGTGGCCCGGCACAAAACCAACTGGGTTTGGACCAAAGGGCACGCCTCCAATGCCGACAACAATCGCTGCGACGAGTTAGCTACCCGGGCGGCGAAGCAGCAGAACTGCTCCGGCTAATTAATAATTAGTTTCTGTCGCGAAACTTAAGAAACCGCTCCCTTGCGGTCGCGGCTCGGTAACGCAGTGATGATTCCACGGGACTTGTTACTGAGCCGCGACCGCCAGGGAGCGGTCTTGCCGTTACGAGCCGGAGTTTCGCGACAGAAACTAACTAGCCTAATGCCGCCTTCCGAAACTCCGCCCCGGACTGCTGGACGGGGACCGCGAGGGCGCAGGCGCGGGGTGATAAGTCCGCGCGGGCGGCTGCGACGGCGCCGCGTTGTGGCCGAACGTCTTGGGACTATGGTCCGCGTTCGGATCCTTCGCCGAGGGCGACGCGTACTGCGAGTTGCGATAGCTGCCGCTTTTGTTGGCGTACTTGGAATCGCGGAAGCCGCCGCTTTGCGCATAAGTGCTGGAGGAATAGCGGCTTTGCGTGGCCGCCCCTTGCGAGCCATACTTGGGGGCGTTGCCCGGGCCCTCGTGTCCGTAGTAAGTCTGACCCCGCGTGGAGTAAGTGCGATAATCTTCCCACTCGTAGCGGTCGAATGGGCGATAGTCGTGGTTGGAAAGTAGATCGCGCAGCAGCGCGTACTGCCCGTAGAAGACCCAGAAGTCGCGCCCGTCCCGATGGTCCCAATAACCGTATTGATTAGAGCGCTCGGTGGGCGGAGCCACGTACGCCATACCGGCCGGCTGCGCCACGTGGTCCGCTTCATAATCGTACTTGCCGGCTGGTTTGTGTTCGGTCGCCATGCCAAGGTCGTTGCGCATGGCATCGTAGGTAGTGTGCGGGACCGCGGTCCACTGCTCCTCGCTAGTGACGTCGCCCGACTTGGCGGCGGCGTCGGCCAGGCGCGTGCGCACGGTGCGGANNCTTCTGGTCGTACTCGTCGCCGCGGGCCCGCATGTCCACCAGCAGCTTGTCCCACGAGGTATAGAGCTGCGCACTGAGAGTATTCAGCTCGCCGGCCTGCTTCGGCAGATCGGCGGCGCAAGTTTGCAGGCTTGCCTCAAACCCCAGCAGCGCTCCGATATCCGCGCCCGTCAGATTGCCGGCGGCAGCCTTCCGCCGTGCCTCGGCGGTGGATTGCCAGCGGGTGTCGGCCTGCGTCACGATGGCGCGCGCGGAGGCGAGCCGCGCTTCCAGGTCGGACTTCTTCTCCGGCCAATCGGTCGCGGCGCGCTCCACCGCGGCCGTTAGGGGGCCCAGGTCGAAGCCATGGATCGCCTGGTAGTTGCGCTCCATTTCGGGAATCTGTTCCGGCAGATGGTTGCCGGCGTCCACCCAGTGGGCCGCATCTTTTTGAATGGCAGTGGCGTCCGCCAGCGCTTGCGCGCGGAGTTTCCCTTCGTGCGACAGCAGCGTTTCCACCTGCTGCCGGTCCGCGCGGCGATCGCGCTTTTCGATGCGCGTGAGCTGGTCCACATCGTCGGCGGCCGAGCGGAGCTGGCCCGCGGCCTGGCCGAAGCGGTCTGCCCATTCCCGGCCGAATGGCAACGCGTCGAACAGGTCGGGCGCCGCCTGCACCTGGTCGGCCACCTGGCTGCGGGCCGCGCCAAGCTGGGACTGCGAGGTAACCAGCGCGGCCCTCTCGGCATCGATGTGTCCGCGCACACTGCCCGGTAAGTGGTCCAGCGCGTTGGCCGCGACCACCACGATCAGCACTATCAACAGGGCGGCGGCAATACGTAATTGAGATCGGCTCATAGCTTCCTCACCGCGGCCTCTAAGTCCGGCCGCGGTAAACCGTGACATCCCCCGCGGGAATTCCGGTGTATCGCGTCACGGCAAACGGTTCCCCTTCGGCCTTCCGAATGCCGATCGACCCTTTGCCATTCTGCTCCTGAAATTCCCAGTAATAGAAACCTGTGGCGCTGGCCTGGTCGTCGCGCGTCGATTGCACTTCGCGGCTCAGCCGGTATAGCCACACTTTGCCGTCGAACTCAAACGAATCGGCGGTATTCTGGCGTTGGTCCATTTCGGCCAGATCCTCTTCGGCCAGCCCGAGATCTTCAATCGTCACCTTGCGGGCGTCCGAATGGAGGCTTACTTCCACCTCTTCGTCACCACCCACGCGCACCGCCACGCGGCGCTCCAGGTACGGGCCGCCGAGTTCGAACCAGCGGCGCGTGCCGGCATCGTAGCGAGTCACGCGGTCGACCGTGAAATCCAGGTCGGCGTAATTCTCCCCCGCGCCGGAGATGGAGAGGGCATCTCCGGCGCGGGCATCGGACACCTTGAGGTTGGCCAGGTCCGCGGCCGGCCCGGCGGGCGCCGGCGCTGTTTTCTTGAAGAGTTGCATCAGCACAGTCCCCAGTAGAATTCCCAGCGCCAACAGGATGAGCAGAGTGAGCATTCGTTACGCACTCGTATTGCCCGTGGAAACACCGGCCCGCAATTCCTTCGGCATGGTGGGCGCGGGCAACTTACTCTTCTGCCGCTCCGCCTTGAGCGCCGCTAACTCCGAATCCACGCTGTGGCTGCCGAGCTGCGCGAACTGCGCTTCCAGATCGTCATCCTTGCCGGCCGACGCCAACTGGTCGAAGGCCTTGGCGGTAGCTTCTTCCTTGGCCACCGATTGTTCGAACTTATTGAGCTGCGAGAAAGCGTTATCGGCGCTGCCCAGCCCGGCCATGGCTTCCGACACCTTGCGCTGCGCCATGGCGGCGTTCTTGCGGGCCACCAGCGTGGTCGCCGTACGGTCGCCTTCGTCGATCTTGCGTTTGAGATCGGCCACCTGCTGTTTGAGCTTCTCGCTGGTCTGCTGCGCGGCCGTTACGGCCTGCTGCATGGAGGCGACTTGCTGATCGCATTCGGCCTTCTTGGCCAGAGCCCTGCGAGCCAGGTCCTCATTGCCGGCGTCGAGCGCGACGCCGGCGCGATCCTTCCATTCCTGCGATTGCCGCACGTACTTCTGATACTCGGCGTCCAGGCGATTGTAGTTACTCATGGCCATGGCCGAGGAGTTAATCACCTTGTTCAATTCGGTCCGCATGTCGGCCACGGTCTGCTTCACCGTGGTTTCGAACGTCGCATCTTCCAGCGCATCGACGCCCGAGTTCGCCTCGCCGCGGGCCACACGGCCCACCCGGCTGAATATATCGGATAAGAATGCCATATCTCTTCCTCGTCCTCTCCTTTATTGAGCGAGGCTGCCCAACAGGCGCCGCGCACTCATCACATCCGCCAGCAGGAAATGCACGCACGAGAGGATATCGTCCTCATCCTCCGGCCCCATGTCCTGCAGCTTGCAGAAATTATTCAGGCTGACGGCTACCTGATCGCCGCCGGCCTCGTACAACTGAAAGTGCGAAGTGGAAATGCCGTTCTCCGCGGCCAGCATCTGTGCCATGATGGCGGGCGTGACGGCCGCGCGCGGGACTACCGTACAGACCAGTGAGAGAAATAAAATCTCGCCGGCAAGCACGGCCTCGACCGCAATGCCGCTGCCGGTTTCGCGGATTTTCAAAGTGTCGGGCGCTGGTTCGGAGACGTCGTAGCCTCGCTCCGCCAACAGCGCGTGGATCTGGCCCAACTGCGGGCTGGTTGTCGCTGTCATAAGTTCAGTATCTGCTCCTCATTTTTCTGCCGCCACATCTAGACTATTGCAATATGTGATAATGATATTGCAAATTGCGATTGCTTGTCAAGTGGAAAATAGCGCCTGTTTTCAGTGGCATACCGAAACCTCACCGGAAAGCGGCGTGCGGCTGGGGATTGCGTGGCACAGGCGCGGAATACGCTCCTTGCCCAGATCGGTTACACACCCATCGAACTCGTGAAATCTCCCTCGCGTGGACCCGCGTGTTATTCTGAAAGCTCCCACAGGGGCATCCCTCCATGCGCCAACAAAGCTATACGACTCCCCACGGGATTGTGGTCACGCGCGCCGTTTCAAAAGTCGGTTTCCGCAAGGGACTGGCACACCTTCTGCGCGAGTTGGACCAACACCGTGGCATTTATCTTTCTTCGGGATATGAGTTCCCCGGAAGATACTCGCGCTGGGATATCGCCTCCACCTGCCCACCGCTCGAAATCGTCTCCTACGACCGCCGCGTGGAGTTTCGCCCGCTCAATCCGCGCGGACACAAGATCGCCGAACTGTTCCACGTGGTGCTGGCCGATCATCCGCACTGGGAGGAGTTCGCATTTGAAGACGAAATCCTCGCCGGCCGTCTAAAACCGCTGCCTGCGCTGTTTCCCGAAGAGGAGCGCAGCAAGCAGCCTTCGGTCTTCTCGATTCTGCGCACGCTGATCCATGAATTCCGCGGCGCGCAGGATTCGCGCCTGGGCTTCATCGGCGCGTTCGGCTACGACCTGCTGTTCCAGTTCGAGCCGATTCAGAAGAAGCTGCCGCGCCACGGCCACAAAGACCTGCACCTCTACTTGTGCGACGACATCTGTTTCATGGATCGCAAGAAGGAACAGATCGAGCGCTTCCAGTACGAATTCGAGCGCGGCACCGTGTCCACCCGCGGCCTCCCGCGCGACGCCCGGAAAATCGTGCCGCCGCCCGCGCTGCCGCCCAGCCCCATCGTGTGCGACCATCGGCCGGAAGAGTACATGGCCGCGGTGGAAAAGGTCCGCGAGGGCATGCGCTGCGGCGATTATTACGAAGTGGTCTTGCGCCAGACCTTCCGCACTCCGTACTCGGGGAAGGCCTCCGACCTGTTCCAGCGCGTGCAGCACGCCAGCCCCAGTCCTTACGAGTTCCTGCTGCAATTCGGCGAGGAACAACTGGTGGGCGCCTCGCCCGAGATCTTCGTTCGCGTGGAAGGCCAGCGCGTGGAGACTTGCCCCATCTCCGGCACCGCCCAGCGCACGGGCGACCCCTTGCGCGACGCCGACAACATTCGCGAACTGCTGAAATCGACCAAGGAAGAGTCTGAGCTGACCATGTGTACGGACGTGGACCGCAACGACAAATCGCGCGTCTGCGATCCGGGCAGCGTACACGTGATCGGCCGGCGGCTCATCGAAAGCTACGCCGGCGTCTTCCACACCGTGGACCACGTGGAGGGCCGCATCAAAGATGGCAACGACGGGTTGGATGCGTTCCTGACTCATATGTGGGCGGTGACCATGATCGGCGCACCCAAGAAGGCGGCGGCGCGCGCGATTGAGGACCTGGAGACCAGCGCGCGCGGCTGGTACGGCGGCGCCATCGGAATGATCTCGCTCAACGGCGACATCAATACCGGCATCCTCATCCGCACCACTTATCTCAAGGACGGCATGGCCTCCTACCCGGTGGGCGCGACGCTGCTCTACGATTCCATCCCGGAGATGGAGGAGCGCGAAACACGCATGAAAGCCACGGCTTTCTTCCGCACTTTGGGAGTAGAAGCGCCCAAACCCGTGGCGGCCGTTCGCGAGCCCGTGGGCGCCGGCGTGAAACTGATGCTGGCCGACAACGACGATTGCTTCATTCACACGCTGGCCAACTACGCGCGCCAGACCGGTGCCGAAGTGGTGACCTATCGCGCCGGGTTCCCGCCGGAACTGATCCGGCAGGTGGCTCCCAGCATGATTTTGATTTCGCCCGGCCCCGGCCGTCCGCGCGATTTCGGCGTACCCGATCTGGTGCTGACCGCCGTTCGTTTATGCGTCCCGGTCTTCGGCGTTTGCCTGGGTCTGCAAGGAATCGTGGAGGCTTTCGGCGGCGAGTTGGGAGTGCTCGACTACCCCATGCATGGCAAGCCGTCGCTGGTGCGCCATCGCGGTGTGGGCGTGTTCGAAGGGCTGCCCGAGGAGTTCCAGGTGGGCCGTTATCATTCGCTGTACGCGCGGCGCGAAACTTTCCCGGCGTGTCTGGAAGTGACGGCGGAGACGGAAGACGGCGTCATCATGGGGGTCCGCCATCGCGAGTTGCCGATCGAGGCGGTGCAGTTCCATCCGGAGTCGATTCTCACCGCGGAAGACGGCCACGGGCTGAAGCTGATGGAGAATGCCGTCAGGCTGGGGAAGCCCCGGCTGGCGCTGCGTTAGCGGCTTCGCCGCGGGCGATCAGCTTTCAGCTTTTGAACTCCCTTACCTGGTTTCTGTCGCGAAACTCCGACTCGTAACGGCAAGACCGCTCCCTTGCGGTCGCGGCTCGGTAACAAGTCGCGTGGAGTCATCGCTGCGTTACCGAGCCGCGACCGCCAGGGAGCGGTTTCTTGAGTTTCGCGACAGAAAGTAGTTGGCGCCCCGGCGCGTGAGGCGTGCTGAAAGCTAACCGCTCTCCTCACGGCATCTGCGGGCTGGCGCTCTTGAGAATCCGCGCGATCCAATCGGCGTGGGGCCGCCCGCATTCGGCAAGCGCCTGCAATTCGCGCTCTACGTCATACTCCACGCGGCGGATCGACGCCTGCGAATCGTCCAGCAGGAGGTATGCCGCGCGACAGTCGCCATCGTGAGGAAGACCCACGCTGCCGCTATTGGCCGCTCTCGGGACTGGCATGCACCAGCGCCAACGCGCCCTGAACGTAAACCCGCGGCAGCCCGCGCAGCCAGGCCAGCCGTTCCTCGCCCAGCGTTTCGCGAGCCGCCGCGGCCATCTCCTCAATCGCGTCGAACATAGACTTGAGATGCGGCAACGGACCGGCGAAGCGCGCCAGCGATTCGGGATCGAACAGCATCTCATCCGTGTTGCCGGCCACGCCTTGCCAGCCGAGATCGCGAATCCGGTCCACAATTTCGACGGGGCTCGATCCGTTATCGGCCAAATCTCCGCCGTGGAGGATCAGGTCGGGAGAAGTCTGCCGCAGGTCGGCGAGGACCGCTTCGAAAGCGGTGCGGTTGCCGTGGATGTCGGAGACGATAGCGATGCGCACGGCCACTATTCCAGCCGGCGGCGCTTCAACTCTTCGTCGTACGCCCGGTTGATACGTTCGATTCGGTCGTAGAGGCCGCAGAATGCATACTGCGGTTCCATCACGCGAAGCTCCGGGTCGGAGAGCATTTCCAGATGAGCTCGCCACTGGGCCTCGAATTCCGCGTTGAAAATGTCGCGGTCCAGCAC
>PLRZ01000527.1:9212-9341 GCA_003164075.1 Bryobacterales bacterium
CCGCGGCATCCTCCAGCCAGCCGGGCTCGGCATCGTCGCCCGACGGCGCGCCCGCTTCGACATCCTCCTCCGGTTGATACGGCGGCCTGGAAGCGCTCTGGGGCGGTGCGGATAGCTTCCGCGCGCGGA
>PLRZ01000542.1:0-9802 GCA_003164075.1 Bryobacterales bacterium
ACGACGATTACCGCCGCGGCAAGCTCACCAACCACAAAGTTTTCGGCGACGCCATGGCCATTCTGGCGGGCGATGCGCTGCTCACCCTGGCTTTCCAGGTGCTGGCGCAATTGCCCGTTTCCGACGATCGCAAGACTCGTCTGATCGCCGAACTGGCGACGGCCTCCGGGACTGTCGGCGGCATGATCGGCGGCCAGGTGGCCGATCTCGAGGGCGAAGGCAAGCCGCCCGACGCAGCCCTGCTGGAATCGATCCATCGCGCCAAGACGGGGGCGCTGCTGCGCGCCAGTTTGCGGATGGGCGCGATTTTCGCGGGCGCGGGAGAGGAGCAATACGCCGCGCTTTCGTGCTATGGCGAGCATGTCGGGCTGGCGTTTCAGATTGTGGACGACATCCTGGATGTGGAGGAGTCTTCGGCGGCGCTCGGGAAGACGGCCGGGAAGGATGCGGCGCAGCACAAGATCACGTTCCCGGCGGTGTATGGGCTGGAGACGTCTCACCGCATGGCTGAAGAGCAGTGCGCCCGCGCCCACCAGGTGCTCGGGCCGTTCGGCGATGGCGCCGTGCGGCTGCATGAGCTGGCGGATTTGATCGCGCGCCGAAAGTCATGAAGGCACGGACAAGAAATGTCAGCCGCCGATGAACGCCGGGCAAGAATAACCTCGCGGCAAGCGTCGTGGCGCAGACTCTCAGTCTGCCGCGCCGAGACTCATCTCGGCGCTCCGAGAACCGGACCGAGCCACCGCTCCGCACAAACTAATTTAGCCACCGATGAACACAGATGAACACCGATAAGACTCCTTCTTCTTTTTTATCGGTGTTCATCGGTGTTTATCGGCGGCCAATCATGTCTTTGCCCGGATTCCTTCCATGAAGACCCGCCTCGACCGCCTGCTGGTGGACCGTGGGCTCGCCGAATCGCGCGAGAAGGCCCAGGCCCTCATCATGGCCGGCGAGGTCCTGCTCAATGGCCAGAAAGCTTCCAAACCCGGCCAGCCCGTCGCCGCGGACGCCGCCCTCGAAGTGCTCGCGCGACCGCCATACGTGAGCCGCGGCGGCCTCAAATTGGCCGGCGCGCTGAAAGAGTTCGCCATCCGCGTCGAAGGCGGAGTCTGCCTCGATATCGGATCTTCCACTGGCGGCTTTACCGACGTCATGCTACAGGCCGGCGCTGCCCGCGTGCACGCCGTCGATGTGGGCGCCGGGCAAATCGCCTGGTCCCTGCGCACCGACNNCGGGCAAATGGTTATACTGATCAAACCGCAGTTTGAAGTCGGGAAGGGCCAGGTGGGCAAGGGCGGCATCGTTCGCGACCCGCAACTCCACCAGGCCGCCTGCGAGCGGGTGACCGGCGCGGTGCGTGAATTTGGATTCGAGACCGGTATCATGGATAGCCCCATCCGCGGCGCCGAAGGGAACAAGGAGTTTCTCCTCTATGCCCATCATTAGGACCGTCGGGGTGGTTTCCAAACCGAACGCGCCAGCCGGGGTCGCGTTGGTTCCGAGGCTGCTCCAGTGGCTGCACGATCGCGGCATCTCCGCGCGGATCGACGAGCCGACCGCATTCTACGGCGGCGGTGTGGCCGGTCTTCCGCGGGCCGACGTGCCCGAAGGCTGTGACCTGGTGATCGTGCTGGGCGGCGACGGCACCTTGCTCTCCGCCGTGCGCGCCATCGGCCGGCGCGAGATCCCGCTGTTTCCGGTGAATCTGGGCGGTCTCGGCTTCCTGACCGCCATCAGCGTGGACGAACTGTTTCCCGAACTGGAACGCGCGTTGCGCGGCGAGCACCGCGTGGCCAAACGCAAGCTCCTGAACACCGAGGTAGTGCGCGACGGGCGCATGATCGCCACTTTCGACGCGCTCAACGACGCCGTTCTCACTAAGGCCGACATCGCCCGCATGATCGATCTCGACGTATATGTCGACGACCAACTGGTGTGCGCCTATAAAGCCGACGGCCTGATTATCTGTACGCCTACCGGCTCCACGGCCTACTCGCTATCCGCCGGCGGCCCCATTATTTTCCCTTCGGTGCCGGCCATCTGCCTCACGCCCATCTGCCCGCACATGCTGACCAATCGTCCCGTGCTGGTGCCGGAAACCAGCAGGATCCGGATCGTCTCCCGCGGTCCCGACGAGAGCGTGTACCTCACCATCGACGGCCAGGTGGGCACGCCCATCCGCGAGCACGATACGCTGGTGTGCCACAGCACGCAGTATGCGCTGCACCTGATTCGTCCGCCGCGCCAGATGTTTTTCGACGTGCTGCGGCAGAAATTAAAATGGGGGGAACGTTGAAGCGTCTTTCGCTTACCTTTTGGATTTTCGCGGGGATGGCCGCGGGCATCGCGGTGGGGGCATTCGCGCCCTCATTCGCTCCTCATCTGGAGCCGGTCAGCCACATTTTTCTGCGGCTGATCCGTTCCATCATCGCCCTCCTGATCTTCTCCACCTTGGTGAATGGCATCGCCGGCTCGGGCGATATCAAGCAGATGGGCCGGATCGGATTGAAGGCCATCGTCTACTTCGAGGTGGTCACCACGCTGGCGCTTTTCCTGGGGCTGGGCGCGGTGAATCTGGTGCGTCCCGGCGCGGGCGTGCCGATCACGGCCACGGCCGCGGAGACTGCCCTGCCGGCCGCGCAGAGCGGCTTCAAGCTGGAGAACATCGTTCCCACCAGCATTGTGGACGCCATGGCGCGCAACGACGCGCTGCAGATCGTGGTTTTCGCCTTCCTCTTTGGCGCCGCCTGCTCGGCCATCGGCGCCAAGGCCGATCCGGTGGTGAAGTTCTGCGGGTCGCTGGCCGAAGTGATGTTCCGCTTCACCAGGTACGTGATGTACATGGCCCCATTGGGCGTGGGCGCGGCCATCGCGATCACCATCGGCAGCAAAGGTCTCAAGGTGCTGTTCGGGCTGGGCCAGTTGATCGCCACCATGTACGCTTCGGCGGTGCTGTGCATTCTGGTGGTCCTGCTGCCGGGGCTCATCCTCTTCCGCATTCCGATCGGGAAGTTCTACCGTGCGGTGCGGGCGCCGTTCCTGATCGGCTTTTCCACCGCGTCGAGCGAAGCGGCACTCCCGCTGGCGCTGGAAAATATGGAAGAGTTCGGCGTGCCCAAGCATATCGTGGGTTTCGTGATTCCCACGGGCTACAGTTTCAACCTGGTGGGCAGCGCGCTCTATCTGTCGTTGGCGTCGATATTCGTGGCGCAAGCCGCGGGCGTGCATCTCACTACGGGCGAGCAGTTGGCCATGATGCTGACGCTCATGCTGACCAGTAAGGGCGTGGCCGGGGTTCCGCGCGCCGCGCTGATCATCCTGGCGGGCACGGTGGAAACTTTCCACCTTCCCAAGGAAGGCGTGGCGGTGCTGTTGGGTGTGGACGCGATCCTGGACATGGCGCGCACCTCCATCAACGTGTTGGGGAATTGTCTGGCCAGCGCGGTGGTGGCGCGCTGGGAAGGCTATAAGTTGTAAGGGGGTTCGAGTACTACCTGGGGAGCCAACAGAAATCGACACTTCAATTCTGCACTTTACGGGCGACCCCAATTCAACGCTCGAACCTGTTATCTTCTGCGGCATTGCTCAACGCCGGTTCGTTTCGGAGCGCGACGTCACGGACCGCCTCCAAGCCCACGAGCCTGACTACGACTCGCCGACTACGGCGCACCTTCGAGACGAAACCACTGCACATTACCGGGTACTGGAGGCTGCCGCAGCTCCCTCCGGAGGTCATCCCGAAGATCCCTCAGCAGGTCGTCGAGGTCTCCCCTGTTCTGGGCTTCCCATTGCTGCAAAAACGCCTTTACTTCCCTAATCTGTGATTCGGTGCCAAACAGCTGGATATCGGCAGTCGCCGCCTCCAAGTCGCGGAAGTACTTCGACCCGGGTTCGTACTTTCGATGCGACGCCAATGCCAATAACCGATACGTATCAATCTGATACTGCAGACGAATCTCACGCTGCTTGTTTCTTTGGTCTCGGCCAACGTTGAACTAATTGCCAATAAACCAGCCGACAACCGCGACAACCACTGCGACGAGCGGCATGAGCTTGAGGAGGGTCTCCCAAGAGTTCTTCATGGAGTCATCTTAGCGGTTCCAAGACGTCGCCGGGAATCCCGGAATTCCGCCTCCGCGCGGCGTGGTTCTGGACGCGTCCAGCCGGTGGCATCCCAGACTGGACAGGCGCCAAAGCTGACGACGCAGCCCGTTGATCCTGGGCGTTCCTCACCGACAAGTACTTGACAATGTGGTTCGACTCCAAGATGGGACGGCGTTTCTCTAGGCAGCTCGAGTGTTTTCGGCACGTTTGATCCACTTGGCAATGTCGGTGGCGGTAGCTCCGATGGCGAGGAGCGACCGCATGATCAAGTCGAGCGACACCGAGCGGTCGGCTGCTTCCAGCTTGGCGACGCGCGATTGGCTCGATCCCAGTCGATGCGCCAACGCGGTCTGCGTCAGCCCCTTTCGTTCGCGAAGTTCGCGGACTCCGGTGGCGAGCGCCAGCTTCAATTCGATAAAGCGATTCTCTTCCACGCTCAGTTGCAGGAACTGGGCGCTGTCGCCAACCACCCAGCCGGCAGATTCCAAACGTTGCTTCCTGATACGCTTCATGTGTACTCCTTATCCGAAATCGCTTGCAAGTAGGCAGCTAGGCGCTTTTGGCAGACTACTACGATCTGACCCGGCGTAGCCGGGGTCTTCTTGCTGAAGACATCGAGAATCACGATCGCATCCGGCGCGACGTGGTAAACGATTCGCCAGGTTTGGTCATGATCGCTGATTCGCAGCTCGTGGCACTGGCGACCGATTGCGGGCATTGGTCGCGAATGGGGCAGACTCAATCCTTGCCCTTGCTGGAGCCGCCTGAGGAGCAGGCCAGCTTCCAAGCGGGCGCGATTGCCGAACGGAGGGGTTTTTACTTCGCCCTTTAACCAAACCAGCGGCTTGTCCCCTAGGCTAGCCATTTCTCGCCTATGTCCAATATGACATATTTCGCGGAGGGGCGCCGCCTTGAGATGGACGCTGTTTTGAAGAAAGCAGGTCACACCGTCCGGCTTGGCGAGTTCGGAGTTGTGTCCAAGCTGGGCGCCCGGTATGGACAAGCGCCGGCGGGCCGCGCCGATCATTCTGAAAACGTTAGGCGTTGACGGGTTCGATCACAGTACCAGTTGGCCCGCAAAAGTTCGAAACGCGTCCGGACTGGGGAGCCAGATTGTCCCACAAAACGCCCTCGTAGTTTCAGTGGGTTGCGCTGGTCAACTGGCAAGCCCGTTGTGGATTCGAACTCTCTTGTCGGGTCGCCGATGCTGCGGGAGGAGTCGCGCCCAAGCTGGTGAGTGCGGTGCGCGTTATGATGAATGCCATGAACGAGGTTGCTGAAAGCCCGGAAGTTCTGGACAATCTGGTCCGGCGAATCGCAGAGCGGTTCTTCCCGGACAAGATCATCCTTTTCGGCTCTAGCGCCCGGGGCGACGCCGGTCCGGATAGCGACATCGACCGGTTGGTGTTGTTTTCAGAAGTCGCCGATCCAAACAAGCGTGCGGCGGAACTCTATGCGTCGCTCGTGGACTTTCCCCGCCCCATGGATATCGTTGTTTCGACCAGTTCCCGTTTCGAACGTTACCGGAACGTGGTGAATACCGTGTACTGGCCGGCTTCGCGTGAAGGTAAGGTCCTCTATGAACGTGCCGCCTGAGGTCATTGAAGTACTCCGGCAATGGGTTCGTAAAGCGGAGCATGACCTCGAAGCGGCAAGCCGGATCATGGCAATGCCTGCTCACTTACCTGGGCATTCAGGCGCCCCGAACCCACGATCTGCAAGCGCTCGCGGTACTCATTCCCTTGGAACTGCGTTTTCCAGTGCGGGTCGAAGATCTGGCCGAACTGAATCCGTATGCCGTCAATGTTCGTTACGCCGACGATTGGCGCGAACCGCAATTAAATGATGCCAAACGGGCTCTTGCGCTGGCATCGAAGGTTCGGGCTGCAGTCCGTGAGCTGATGCCGCCTCTCGTGGCCGATTAGCCGGCGGCGGCCAAGTTCAGGACCGCGGGGTGTGTCCTGTTCCTGAACGGCCCCTGCGAAATTCGCCGAATGCGCGTTGACGAACTTGATCGATGGCTTCGTCAGCACGTGGTCGCTGGCAATCCGCATGCCTGAACCTGGATTGCTCCTAACAGGGACGCCGGGTTTGTGGCGCACCAAGTTCGAAACGCGTCCACAATGGGGAGCCACCGCTTGATTTTCGGCCACTTGGGTTGCAAAGTTGGGAGCGTCGAGAGGCCGAGCCAGAGCCCCTTGTACAGGGGGACTCTTTATCTCCTAAAATAGGAGACATGCTGCAACGCAAGAAGCTATCGACCACCATCGGCGCGAGCAGCTATGCATACCTGCACAATATGGTGAAGGCTGGCAAGGCCGAAAGCGTCGGAGAAGCAGTGGACAAGGCCGTGGAGCTGGCTCGTCGGCTAGACAACCGGGCTAGTTTGGAGCGTCAGACCGCCGCTTATTTCAAAGGCCTGACCTCTCAGGCTGCCGCGGAAGAGACCGACCTCGAAGATGCCTTGAGCAACGCATCTAACGTTCCCCCGCGATGCGCGAGACCTGGTTGGAGATTTCTGGCCGGAAGAAGAATCGATCGATGACTTCTTGAGTGCCCTGCACGAATGGCGCGGACGTAAGAAAACCGATCCGGCCGCATGACTTCCATTGTGCTGGACACCGATGTGGTGTCGTTTCTCCTCAAAGGCGATACCCGGGCGATGCCTGGAGAGTGTTGACCTCCTCGAACATGCGCACAGCGGCCTTTACGGCATCGCCCAATGCGGCTTGCGGGTTTTGCTGTATTTACCTTCGGCCATCTCGATACCAAAATGGGCATTGAACGATCGTTGACGACGACGGCGTTCGGAAAAATCGAACGCTGGTGCGCTGAAGCCGGTCGCAAAGGAGACACCGTGGTTGGAACGAGGTCGGAATGAGAGCCAATCGTCGCAAGATGGATTTAAGGGCGTCCAGCATGCACACCTTACCTTGGAAAACGAAGATTCACTTCATCCGGCTCCTCACATTAGCTCTTTTGTGCGGACCCTTCCTCGCGGCGCAGTCCGTCGATGACACGCAACTCAAGCAGGTTATTATCTTCGGCCGTCATGGGGTGCGGACTCCGATCTTGCCTAATACCGTCGCCGCTCCCGGCCTGTCCCTCGACGCTTTCTCCGCACTGCCATTCCCGGCGTTCCCCATTTCGGGTATTGCCGTTTTGACCCCCAACGGTGGCACGAATGAGACAATCCTCGGCGGCTACTTTCGTCTCTGGCTCATCAACGAGGGACTGCTGACCGGCAAGGACCCGGCCGACGCCGCCTTCGTATACTTACGGGCTAACGGGACTCCGCTGATCATCGGCACCGCGCAAGCCTTCGCGGCCGGCCTGCTCCCGGCGGCCAGCGTAAACGTCAATTCCTACATCCCACCGGCCAGCGACCCACTATTCGATCCGGTGGACGCGGGCGTCGCGCACCTCGATTACCGGATGGCGGTCGCCGCCGTGAACGGACGTCTCGGCGGTACTCCACAGTCGTTGGCCTTCGCCTATGCCCCCGAGTTTGCCCTCACGCGCTCGATCTTGTTCAATTATCCCGTCGGCCAGACTCCGGTTCCCGCGGCCCCGCCAGGAAAGGTCGATGTCACCGCTATTCCCATCGACGTTGCGGCCGGAACTACCGCGTTGCCGGTCGACCTCGGAGGGTTGGTCGATGTTGCTGCCGCCATCGATCCTTTCGTCATGGAGTACGCGGATGGGCTGCCGGCGTCGGAGGTCGGCTGGGGACAGTTGACCGCCGGCGGCATCAGCCAGATCTTCCGCTTGTACGACCGTCTCCTCGATCTGGAATTCCGTACGCCCTATCTGGCTGGCGTGCAGAGTTCCAATATAGCCTCCCACGTGGTGCGCACTATGGTTCAGGCGGCCACCGGGAATCCGATGACCGGCGCACTGGGAACTCCGTCCACAAAAATGGTCGTATTGGTGGCTTCGAACACCAATATCACCGGACTCGCCGCCCTGTTCCATCTCGACTGGCTGCTGCCGGGTTACCAGCCCGACGTCGCTGCTCCAGGCGGCGCTCTGGTGTTCGAACTGCGCCAATCGATGAGCACTGGGGAGTACATCGTCCGGGCGTCTTATGTCTCTCAGACCATGGACCAGTTGCATAATCAAACCAGCCTGACCCTAGCCGCGCCGCCGGCCAGCGCCCCAGTGTTCATCCCCGGTTGCAGTGTCCGCAATGCTACGTTCGACTGCCCTCTCGCGGACTTCGTGCAGGTGGCGAAGCACGCGATTGCCCCCCAATCCGCCGACCTGATGAACTAGTTTAGCCGGGACTCCGGCGGCGAATCGGCGGAAAGCTCCATTCAGCGCACGGGGGCAAGAGCACGATCTTAATGGTCTTACTGGCCGTTCAGCTCCTGGGCCCCCATCCTGTGAGAGAACTCGTCAACTTGGGTTCGCAACCCTACGCCGTCAGGCAGGATCTACGCGCGATTGGAGGTGCGGAGGAGATTTCGCACCAGGGATCCAGTGCGGCGGCTTCGGCTATGCGGATGGGCGCATTTCCAATAACCTGGAGGTCGCAAGCAGCCGGATGATCGTTGGTCGATGGCAAGGACAAATATCCGCCACCCCTCGAACCGGGACCACAAGCATTGACCAGGACTTCGGCAAGGTCAAGGATCTTCACATACATCGCACCTGCCCCGTCGGCAGGTGGTGCAAGGTCTCGGAACCTATTCATGCCTTGTCACTTCTGGCAGCCAGCCAGCACATCCTGGCATCGAACGGCGCAGTCAGCATGATATGATGGCGGTACTTGGGATTAACGGCGCCGTCAATGAAAACTCTCACCGTTTTGGGGTCCACGGGCTCCATCGGAACCAACACTTTGGACGTTGTGCGGCGCCACCGGCAACAGTATCGGGTGTATGCCCTGGCGGCCGGCCGGAACGTCGACCTCCTGGCGGCTCAGATCCTCGAATTCCAGCCCAAGGTTGCCGTCCTCGGAAGTTCCGACGGTGTGAGCCGTCTATCCAACAGGCTTCGGGAATCGGGGGTGCCGCGCGCGGCGTGGCCCGATTTGCTCACGGGCGATGCTGCGTTGGTCGCGATTTCGGTCGATGAGGAAGTTGATACCGTGATTTCGGCCATCGTCGGAGTCGCTGGCCTGGAAGCCACCTACGAAGCCATCCGGCACGGCAAACGGGTCGGGTTGGCGAATAAGGAAGTGTTGGTCTCGGGCGGCCGTCTGGTGATGGACGCCGTGCGGGAATACGGAGCCCTCCTGGTCCCGGTCGATAGCGAACATAACGGCGCGCACCAGTGCCTGCGGGCAGGCAACCGCAAAGAGGTTGCGCGGTTGATTCTGACCGCTTCGGGCGGCCCATTCCGCAATACTCCGCGCGAAGCGCTGGCCTCGGTGACTCCGGAGCAGGCCCTGAATCATCCGACATGGAAGATGGGAAACCGCATCACCATCGACTGCGCCACCCTCATGAACAAGGGCTTCGAAGTGATTGAAGCCTGCTGGCTGTTCGATTTCGCCCCTTCGGAAGTGGACGTGGTGATTCATCCGCAATCCACCGTACATGCCATGGTCGAGTACCGCGATGGCAGCGTGCTGGCGCAGATTTCCGCGACGGACATGCGCATGCCCATTCAGTATGCGCTGACTTATCCGGACCGGTGCGAGGCTCCGGTTCCGCGCATCGACTGGGCGCAGGCCCGGCAATGGGAGTTC
>PLRZ01000542.1:9849-10548 GCA_003164075.1 Bryobacterales bacterium
ATCGCGAGTCCTGGCGCGTGAGTTGGTGGCCGCGCGGACAGCCAGCCCGGTGACGGTCTGAGATTGTATGCATTTTATTGAGGACGTATTGTGGTTGCTTGTCCTGATCGGTGTGATGATCAACATCCACGAGGCGGGGCATTATTTCGCGGCACGCTGGTTCGATGTCAAAATCGAAGCCTTCAGCTTCGGGTTCGGCACGCGCCTGTTCGGCTTTCGCCGTGGAGAGACCGATTTCCGCTTTTCCGCTATTCCTTTCGGCGGCTACGTCAAGATGGCCGGCGAGCAGGCCTCCGACGAGAACAGCGACGATCCGCGCGGCTTCATGGCCAAGCCACGCTGGCAGCGCCTGATCATCGCCTTCGCCGGTCCGTTCATGAATATGGTGCTGGCAGTGGGAATCCTGACCGGCATGTACATGGTCAAATTCCAGCGGTATTCCGACGCCGATATGCAGGCCAATATCGGCCACGTGATGCCCAACTCCCCGGCCGCCAAGGCCGGCATTCAGGACGGCGACCGGATCGTCAAGCTGGACGGAAAAAGCAATCCCACCTGGGAAGACGTGGGGCTGAAGGAAGTCACGGGCGCCTACCGCGAGATGCGCGTCACCATCGAACGCAACAGCCAGCGCTTCGACGCCACGGTGGTCCCGGAATTGAGCGAGCGGCTGGGCGTAGGGTATGCCGGCTGG
Source organism: Bryobacterales bacterium (assembly GCA_003164075.1). The sequence goes on from PLRZ01000542.1 coordinate 10,544, forward strand.
GACGA
>PLRZ01000542.1:10608-14503 GCA_003164075.1 Bryobacterales bacterium
CCGGTTTTGGGCAAGCTGGACGGCCCCGAACGCTGGATGATCGGCGTCAAGGCGGAAACCAAGATGACCGTCATCAGCACCCGGCTTTCGCTGCCCGCGGCGCTGCGCGAATCGCTGCATGAGAACGCGCAGGGCGCCCAGTTGATGGGCAAAGTCCTGGAAGGCATGGTGGAGCGGCGCATGTCGGCCAAGAACCTGACTGGCCCCATTGGGCTAATCAAGGTTTCCGGAGACGCCGCGCGAGGCGGGCCGGCGGACTACTTCGGATTGATGGCCATGGTGAGCCTGCAACTGGCCATTTTCAACCTCTTGCCCATCCCGGTTCTGGACGGCGGCACAATCCTGATGCTGCTGGTGGAAATGACCATGCGGCGGGATCTCAGCATGGCTGTCAAGGAAACGGTATTTAAGGTCGGGTTCGTCTGCATTATGATGTTAGTGGCCTTCGTAATTTACAACGATATCTCGAGGATTCTGCCTTCCGGATGAGTCCGGACGAATCCTACGGGCTAAGCGAATCATCTGGTAAGCTGAACTTCCGCATGCACTGTTCCTGCGTCCGCCAGACAGAACTGCCGCACACTACTGCGCTCGCCGCGGACACCTTCTACCGTCCCGACAAGACCGCGGCCTTCTATCGCCATCCCATCCGCGACCTGGAGGCATTTCGGGCCGCGGCCGCCGAAATCCAGTTTTCCGATGAGCAGCGGGCGGCCCTGGTGGCGGCGTTGCGGCGGCAGAACGGCCCCAGCCCGGCACTGGAACGGCTGGCGCAGCCCGGCACCCTGGCGGTGGCTACCGGTCAGCAGGCCGGCCTCTTTTCGGGACCCGCTTATACCGTTTTCAAGGCGCTCCACGCCGCCCGGCTGGCCGAATGGCTCACCTCGAATGGCATCCCCGCGGTACCGGTCTTCTGGGTGGCCACGGAAGATCACGATTTCGCCGAAGTGAACCACGTATGGGTCTTCGACGTGCAACATCGGCCCATCAAGCTGGAGATGCGCCGCTCGGCCGGCGCCCAGCCGGTGGGAACGGTACCCCTGGTGTCGCCGCCGCTGAACGAACTGCGCCGCGCCCTGCACGGCATGCCCTTTGGCGAAGAAGTGGCCGACCTGGTGGAGGAGACTTACCGCGGCGGCAGCACCATGGGCGGAGCATTCGGCGAACTGGTGCGTAAGCTGCTGGCGCGGTTCGACATTCTGCAACTGGACCCGATGCTACCGGAATTCCGCGCGCTGGCCGCCCCCGCTCTGCGGGCTGCCGTAGAGGCCCACCCGGAACTCACCGGGCGTATGCTGGCGCGCAATCGCGAACTGGTGGCCGCCGGCTACCATGCGCAGGTGCACGTGGAGGAGCAGACCTCTTTCGTCTTCCTGCTGGAGAACGGCAAGCGCCTGGGGCTGCGGCGGAATGGCCAGGAATACGTGCAGAACGGCCGCCGGTTCTCGACCGAAGATCTGCTGGCGCGCGCCAACTCGCTTTCGCCCAACGCGCTGCTGCGGCCCGTGGTTCAGGATTCCATCCTGCCGACCGTGGCCTGCATCATGGGCGCGGCCGAAGCGGCTTACCTGGCGCAATCCGAAGTGCTGTACAGCAAGATTCTGGGACGCATGCCGGTGGTGGTGCCGCGCACGGGCTTCACCATCCTGGACCAGCACAGCGACAAGCTGATGGAGCGCTACGGTCTGTCGCTGCCCGATTTCTACCATGGGGAAGACGTGCTGCGCGAGCGCATCGCCGCCAAACTGGTGCCGCCGGCACTCAACGCGTCGCTCGGCGAGGCCGGCAAGGCGGTGGAGCGCGCCATCGACCGGCTGCGCGGCGATCTGTCGGCCTTCGACCCCACTCTGGCTCAGGCGCTCGACCGCAGCAAGCGCAAGATAGCCTATCAACTGTCCAAGATCGAAGGCAAAGCCGGGCGCGAAGCCATGCGCCGGAACGATCGCGCCGCGGGCGATGCGGCGTCGCTCAACGGCCTGATTTTCCCCGAGCGCCATTTGCAGGAGCGCCTCTATTCCATCCTGCCGTTTCTGGCGAAGCACGGGTTGGACCTGGTGGATCATATCTACGAGGCCATCGAACTGGACTGCCCGGACCATCGTATGTTGGTCGTCTGATTCGTATAAGCGGGGCAAGCGAATTCAATTTAAACTGGCCCGAGAGTGGCGTGCCTCGGCCCGAGTTCCTCTAGCTAGCCGGCTAGCCGCATAAAGCGCTGCCACCCCATCGTCGCCTACGGGGCGGGTAGCGTTGAAGCACCGGCGAGGCCTTCTCGCGGGGGGCGTTGGAAGCATCCGCCAGCCGGGCGGCGGGGCCTTCTAAGTGAGCCATAATTCGGCCGGCGCCATGTCTTGTCGATTGTATTGACGTAAGGTCTCGGCGAAGACACCTGATCGGCAGGCGCCCTTTCGCCTGTGGTGCGTAGTCACTAAATTGTCTTCGCCCTTCTCTTGACTTTGTCGCAGGGGGGGGTATTCTGTCAATCACAGACATGCAGGTGCTAATACCTGATGACTGATTCTTAGCCGTGTGAATAGGTTCGCAGCCAAAACGGCGGTGCGGCGTGGATCCGACAAATAGAGCGGCTCCGATCCGGAGGCGCGCGAAGTGGCGGGCGGTCAACTACTTGATTTACCGCCTATCGCTAGTTTCTAAGTTAAAGACAGGGAAACGCACAACAACAGGACGGGTCGCCACGGGCGTTTGATCCGCCGGTTCTCGTGGATGTTCAAACCACCCCTTATCGTTTTGGCGGCCATCGCGATGGCCGCACAGCCCCAGGCTTCCGGTCCTGAGCAGCGGTTCGAGGCCGCTGTGGTGAAGCATTATGACCATCGCAATGATCATGCCACTCCCTTCGGGCTAGCTCCACTCTTCGGATGCTACATTGGCCCCGGCAGGCTGCAATATAACTGTAGCGGCCCCGTGACAAAGCTCATGGCCGAGGCTCTCAACTTGTCCGATTTTCAGTTTGCAAAATCCTCGCTTCCGGAGTACGTCGTCACAGCGAAGTTGTCGAGGCCAGCCACGCGCCAACAGCTAGACGACATGTTGGCCAATTTCCTCCAGGAGCGCATGGGGGTGCGCTACCATCTGGAGAGACGACCAATCGAAGGCGAGTTCCTGACTGTCGTGTCCCAGGAACTCCTGAAGAAGTTGCCCGTTTCTCATGACCAAGTTCCGCTCGCCGACGCCTGGTCTGGCCCCGCATCAATGCTGGGATCTCCCATGGTCCGCTTCGGCCAGTTCGTAGACTCGAAGGCAGGCCCTGTCAAAGGAGAGATTCAGCTAACATGCACGAACATCAACTTCTACTTATTGGCTCAACTCCTGCACAGATATTATGAGGTTCCGGTGATCGATGAAACGGGCTTGACCCAACGTTTTGACCTCGCTTTCGCCGCAAGGTGGGATCTCGAAGAATTAAAGGAAGCGGGCGGCATGGGTCCAGCGGGGAACCTATCGGAAATTCGGAAACTACTGAGTACCTATGGGGTCAGTCTCCGGCTGCGTAAGGGCGTCACGGACTTCTTGGTGATCGATCAAATAGCTAATGAAGCCAAATTTCTGAACTGAGCAGTGAGCCGTACCCTTTTGGGAACGGATTAGGAAAGAAGAGGAGAAATATGAAACTGAGTAATGCCAAAAAGATGATCGTGGCTATTCTGATGTTTGCAATGGCTGCAATGTTAAGGGAAGTAAGGTGAAGGTTGTGCCGCATTCGTTACATATGCCGCGGCGCACCCGAATCCAGTCATGGCTTTCATCGTGAGCCTGTTTGCCGCGCCGGCCGTGACCGACGATCGAGTCGTGTTGGCAAACCGGGCATCGGCGAACCATGACTTCGGCGCAAGCCGCGGCCCAATCGGCCACCGGGTTGTCTTCCGCGACGGGA
>PLRZ01000706.1 GCA_003164075.1 Bryobacterales bacterium
TGAATGCACAGGATATTTTTTCGCGACTTCTTAGGCCCGCTGTTCGAATCGGATCGAGGGCAGGCGAGCACCGCCTGCCCCACCTCGGGATCTCTCGCCATTTTCCCGGGCCGCCCTACTTGCGTTTCAGCTCAGCTTCGATGATCGGACGGATAGCATCGAGATCCAGCTCGCCGTTGTACTTCTGGCCATCGATAAAGACCGTGGGGGTGGCATCCACACCGGCCTTATCGCCTTCCGCCTGCTCGCGCGCCACCGCCTGCTTGATGGCCGCCGAATCCCAGTCCTGCTCGAAACGCTTGGTGTCGAGCCCGGCGGCGCCAGCCATGGCGAGAATCGTCTTGCGGGAGAGGTGCGTGCGGTCGGCGAACATGGCGTCGTGAAGCGGCCAGAATTTCCCCTGCCGGTGGGCCGCCAATGCGGCAGCGGCGGCCAGCGCTGCCTGAGAGTGTATGTCGAGCGGGAATTGTTTGAAAACCAGCTTCACATCGTTGGGATAGGCCTTCAGGACGGCGTTCAACTTGACCATCGCCACGGCACAGTAGGGGCACTGGAAGTCGGAGAATTCCACCAGTGTGACGCGCGCGTTTTTGGGGCCCGTGAAAGGCGCGCCGTCCACCGGGATGGCCACGGGGGCTTCCAGCAATTTGGGTGCGGCGCGGTGCATCATCGGGGAAGCGTCTAGTGCGGCCAGCACCGCGGCCTCGTTCGAGCCTTTCCTGACCGAGGCAACCACAATGCCGGCAAGGGCTTTGCTATACGAGCAGTTCGGATCCTGGACGCGGCATTCGGCTATCTTCATGCCGCACCCGCAGGGGCAGCCGCTGGCGCGGAGCACCTTCAGTGCCAGGCTCTTCTGCGGCGGAGTGAGGCCGGTCAAGTCGACGCCGTCCTGGGCGAACAGAAACGCGGCGGTGAGGACGCACAGCAAGGTTCCCCTCGCGAATGAAAAAGCCATACCTATATTGTAACGGTCTATGGGATATCATGCCCACATGAGACTTGCGCGCCGGCGTTTCTTAGCGGTGTCTTCTTCCCTCGCATCTCTCGGCATGGTCCGCGCCGCCATTCCCGATCAGGCCAGCCAACGCCCTGGCGCCCCCAATCTCCCGCTCAACGTCCGCGATTTCGGCGCCACCGGCGACGGCACTACAAAGGACACCGCCGCCATCCAGCAGACCATCGACCGCTGCTCGGTGTTCGGCGGAGGCCGGGTGCTGGTTCCCGCCGGCAACTACCTCAGCGGCGCCATCGCGCTCCGGTCGAACACCCTTCTCCACCTGGAAAAGGACGCCGTCATTATCGGGACGCCCGACTTTGAGGACTATCCGGTCACCCAGGTTCGCTGGGAAGGGAAGTGGATACCGGGACGCGCCGGCCTGATCTATGCCATCGATGCCAGCCATATCGGCGTCACCGGACCCGGCAAAATTGTCGGCAACCCGGCTGTCGGCGGACGTCCGACAACCGCGAGCCCTTTGCGCCATCCCGCGCTCATTGAGCCGATCGGGTGCGATGACATTCGGTTGGAAGATTTCTCCACCAGCCATCGGCTGATGTGGTCCATCCACCCCACCAACTGCCGGAACATCGTCATCCGGAACCTCACCATTCGCAGTACCGGCGGAAATGGCGACGGCATCGATATCGATTCCTGTCAACACGTGCGCATCGAGGGTTGCGACATCTCGACTGGCGACGATTGCATCTCCATCAAGTCGGGCCGCGGAATGGAAGGCTACACCCTTCGGCAAACCAGCGAGGACATCCTGATTACCGGCTGCACCATGGCCGACTCGATCTTTGCCTGCATCGGCATCGGCAGCGAGACCTCCGGTGGCATACGCAACGTCCGCATCGAGCGGTGTAAGTTTACCGCCGCCCGCACCTTTGCCATTTACATCAAGAGCCAGACCGGCCGGGGCGCCTTCATCGAAGACATCGTCGCCGACGACCTGGACGTTTCCGGCACCGCCGGCGGATTTCTCCGCGTGAACATCCTCTCGAGCGGCATTCACGATCCGGTGTCCGTGCCCGGCGAAGAAGGCATTCCCACCGTCCGGAATTTCCGGTTCTCGAATGTGCGCGTCAAAGATTGCCCGGTCCTGGTTGACGCCGTGAACATCCATCCCGACAAACCCCTCGACGGCTTCTCGCTGGTAAACGTGACGGGAACGTGTGCCAAGGGCATTTCACTGGCGAACGTCAAACACGCCGAAATTCGCGACATCAACGTCACCGGGGGCTAATTCGGGGACAGGCTACATAACCTCGAAATTACTGTCGCAAATCCCGGCGGTGGATTGGCCGGCCTATTTCGAGGTTATGTAGCCTGTCCCCGAAATAGTAAAATATCTGTTTTGGAGATCCTGCCATGAAATCTCGGACGGTCCTATCCGCTCTCGTTCTTGCGCTCGCCATTCCGGCAGCCTACGCCCAATCCACCGAACCTGAGAAAGCCGCGCCACCGGACACCACGGCCTACCAGGAGGCCAACCGCATCGACGACCCGGCCCGGAAGATCGAAGCGCTCGAAAAGTTTAAAAAGGACTTCCCCGACAGCCCCTCCGTCATCAGCGCCAACGTGAGCATCCTCGCTACCCTGACGTCCCGAATGCCAGACCAGACGGCGCGCATTCAGAAACTCGCTAAGGAGATCTACCAGGGCGGCAAGGACAAGAAGGAAAAAGGCTCGCTCTCCGCGCAGATTGCCGAGGCCCTGCTGGCCAACAACGTGCTGTTAAAGGACGCCGAAAAGTACGCCAAAACCAGCATCTCCGCCCTGAACCAGGCTCAATTCATCGCCGATCAGAAGGCGCAATTCGCCAAGCGCTCCGCCGGGCGCGCCGCTTCCCATCCTCCCACCGAGGCCGATCTCATCAAGCGCTTCAACCAGAGCCGCGCGTCGCGACTCGCCACCCTCGGCCGTGTGGAATTTGAACTGGGGAAGACCGCGGAGGCGCAGAAGCTGCTCGGTGAATCCTGGTCGGCCGACCACGATCAGCCGGGAGCCGCAGCCACGTTGGGCGAAATCGCCGCTCAACACGGGGACAATGTCAAAGCCCTCGATTACCTGGTTACCGCGCGCCTCGCCGGCCACGCTCCTCCCTCCGCCATGGAGGCGCTGGTCTCCATCTACGGCAAGACTCACAACGGTTCGAGTGCCGGCCTCAACAGTTTCCTCGACGCCGAATACAACAAGCGCTTTCCCAATCCTGTACACCTGGACGCCTGGCGGCCCACCGCCAAGCGCACCGGCCGGCTGGTGCTGGCCGAGGTTTTCACCGGCTCCGGCTGCCCGCCCTGCGCCGGCGCCGATCTCGCTTTCGACGCCGCCATGGAGCGCTACTCCCGCAAGGACTTCGCCGTCGTCATGTATCACCAGCACATTCCCCGGCCCGACCCCATGACCAACCTCGACACCCAGGCGCGCGCCAAGTATTACGACATCCACGCAGCGCCCACCTATTTCATCGATGGCGCCAGCGTGAAGTTCAATGGCGCCAGCCGCGAGGGCTCGAAGTCCGTCTTCGAGCATATCCAGACGCCCATCGAGAAGGAACTGGAAACGGCTGCCGAGGCGAAGATCGCGGTGCAGGCCTCCGCCAGCGGCAACGCCGTCAAAGTGGCGGCTAGCGTCGACGCCGTCAAGAGCGAGTCGAAAGATCTCAGGATTCAGATTCTGCTGCTCGAAAAGGAGCTGACGTACAGCGGCGAAAACGGCATCCGCTTCCACCCCATGGTGGTCCGCGCCATGGGTGGCGAGAGTGACAACGGCTTCGCCCTGCAGGCGGGCGCTCCGGTGTCCGTAGAACAGGCGTGGGACCTGGACAAGGTGAGCGCCGGCCTCAAGAGCCAGCTCGACGACTACGAAGCCAAAGGCCATCGCGGCAGTTCCTTCAAGTTCATCGAAAAGAATTACCGGATCGATGGCGGCAATCTGGCGATCGTGGTGATCGTGGAGGATGCCAAGACCAAACACATCCTGCAATCGGCCTTCGTGGATTTGAATCCGCCGGCC
>PLRZ01000698.1:0-1992 GCA_003164075.1 Bryobacterales bacterium
CCGCCTCATTCGGCTCGAACACGTTCGCGTCCAGTTCGGAAAAGAACTCGCGATGCAGCGCTTCCACGGCGGCGTGCAGATCGGCCTCTTTCACCACGAAACTGATATTGAGCAGCGACGCGCCTTGCGAGATCATCCGGATGTTGATGCCGTCCAGGGCATTGAACGTGCGCCGCGCCACTCCTGGAGTGTATCGAATATCCTCGCCCACCAGGCAGACGATCACCTGGTCGTGCTCCATGTTGGCTTCGGCGAATTGCCGCAACTCGCCCAGGATGGCGTCCACATTCTTGGTGTTGTCGATGGTGAGCGATACGCTGACCTCTGAGGTCGCCACCATATCCACGGGTGTTTCGAAACGTTCGAAGACCTCGAAAATGCGGCTCAGGAATCCGTGCGCCATGAGCATGCGGTTGGAGTGAATATTGACCAGCGTGATTTTGCGCTTACACGCGATGGACTTCACCACGTTGCTCGATGGCACGCTCTGGTTGGTGATGCGCGTGCCCGGCACTTCCGGCCGGCGCGAGTTCAGAATGAGGACCGGAATATTCTTCTCGATGGCCGGCACCACGGTGGCCGGATGCAGCACTTTAGCGCCAAAGTAAGCCAATTCCGCGGCCTCCGCGAAGCTGATGGTCTTCACGCGATGGCCGCCGCGCAGGATGGTGGGGTCGGCGGTGAGCATGCCGTCCACGTCGGTCCAGATCTGGATTTCTTCGGCCCCAATGCCGGCGCCCACGATGGACGCGGTGAAGTCCGACCCGCCGCGGCCCAGCGTGGTGGTGACGCCGTCGTGCGACGCGGCGATGAAGCCGCCCATCACCACCACGGAATCGGCTGCCAGGGGCGGCACGGTGGCGGCCAGGCGGGCGTAGGTCTCGGGGAAATCGGGCGCGGCTTGCGTGTGGCGCTTGTCGGTGACGATGACGTCGCGCGAATCCAGGTGTACGGCGGGCATGCCGAAATGGCGGAACGCCTGGGTGACCACATAGCTCGAGAGCCGCTCGCCGTAGCTCGAAATGGCGTCCACGGAGCGCGGCGTGAGTTCGCCCAGCACGGCCAGGCCCTTCACCAGTTCGGTGAGCTCCTGGAAGTGCTCGTCCAGAAAACGGTCCAGGCCGGCGCGTTCGGCCAGCGGCGCCACTTGCCGGGCCTCGCGCGAATGGTAGTCGCGCAGGTCTTGAAGCTGCCGGATATACTCGTGGCGCTTGCCTTCGATGGCCGCCGCGGCGATGGCCAGCAGCTTGTTGGTGGTTTTGCCCATGGCGGAGACAACCACTACGGGATGGCGGTCCCGCCGCTGGTTGACGATGCCGGCCACGCGTGCGATGGCGGCGGCCGATTCCACCGAGCTGCCGCCGAATTTCATGACGATCATGGGCGCAGCATTCCCTCCGAATGCATGAGCTCAGCGTTCAGTACGGCCGCGCCGGCAGCTCCGCGAATAGTATTGTGGCCCATGGCGACGAATTTGTAATCCAGCACCGGGCAGGCGCGCAGACGGCCCACGAAGGCCGCCATTCCGCGCTCGCGTTCGGCATCTTTGCGCGGCTGCGGGCGGTTGGCCTCTTCCATATAAATGACCGGCCGCGGCGGGGCGCTGGGAAGCTGGCGCTCCTGCGGTACGGCTGTGAAAGTGTCGAAGGCGTGGCGCACGTCCGCCGCCGAGGGCTTCGACGAAAACTCCACCGACACCGTGACGGTATGGCCATCCACCACGGCCACGCGGTTGCAGTGCGCGCTGATGAGGGCGGGCAGCGGCTCAATGTGGTCGCCGCGGAACTCGCCCAGAATCTTCTGGGTCTCCTGCTCCATCTTTTCCTCTTCATTGCCGATGAAGGGAATCACGTTGCCCACGATGTCCATGGACGGCACGCCCGGATATCCCGCGCCGGAGATGGCCTGCATGGTGGTGGCGACAATCTTCGTGATGCCGAACTGCTTCAGCGGCGCGAGCCCCATGGTGAGGACGATGGTGGAGCAGTTCGG
>PLRZ01000698.1:2007-14253 GCA_003164075.1 Bryobacterales bacterium
ACCACCACGTGGCCGGCTTGCGCAAATGCACGCTCGATTTCGGTGGCGATGGAGGCATCCATGGCGGAAAACAGAAGCAGCGGCGCGTTGCCGGGTTTCGACTCTTCCACCGTAAGACCGGCCACCGAATCGGGCGTGCTGCCGGCCAGGTTCCAGTTCATGGCGTCCTTATATCGCTTGCCGGCGGAGCGGTCGCTGGCTCCCAGCCACTTCAGGTCGAACCAAGGGTGGCCTTGCAAGAACTTGATGAAATGCTGGCCCACCATGCCGGTGGCGCCCAGAATGCCTACTTCGATGCGCGTTTGCATAAGTGCCTTACGATTCGTTGATAGAGTTCCACTGCTTCCGTCAATTCGCGTTTGGCGACACGCTCTTCCATGGTGTGCGCCACGTGGATACTGCCCGGTCCGAGCAGGTACGGCTCGCCCCACACTCCGGCGAAGGCCGGGATATCGGTGGTGTACGCCACTACGGTGGTGTCGATGCCCTCCACCGAATTCAGCCGCACGGCGGGGATCTCGATAACTTCACGCAATTCGGCGCGGCCTCCGACGGCGCGCGCCAGGGCGTCCTTCGTACTGGCCGAATCGCCCACCAGCCGGACCATGATATCGGCATGGGCCTCGTCGGCAATCACGTTGGGCGCGCGGCCGCCGGAGATTGTCCCGATGTTCAGGGTGCTGGGNNAGTTCGGGATATGCCGAGTGCGCCATCTTGCCGGTGGCAGCCACTTCGTAGCGCAGGACGCCTTTCGATCCGATGGCCAGCCGGTTGCCGGTAGGCTCGCCGTTGACGATGTAGCGCGAGCCGCGTGGGGCCTCGGCCGCACGGTAAGCGCCGGCGCTATTGCGCTCTTCGCCCACCACGAAAAGCAGGCCGATATTGCGCTGGCCGGCCGTGAGGAGCGCCTCCACGGCGAAGATCATGCAGGCGATGATGCCCTTGGTGTCGCAGGCGCCGCGTCCCCAGATGTACTCGGCGTCCTCGCGCGAGGCGAAGAACGGCGGTACGGTGTCGATGTGAGTGGATAGGGTGACGGCGAGTTCGTTGCCCCACTGCGCGAAGACGTTGAAGCGGCGCGGTTCCACTTCGACGCGTTCCACGTGCCCGTCGAAGCGGACGGCCAGAGGGGTCAGGAGGTCGAAGAGGAAGTTGCCGGCCCGCTCTTCGTTATTGGTGATCGATTCGATATCGACCAGCGCGCGCGCGAGTTCGAAGACGTTCATAAACCACCTTTGGGGGAGGAAAGCCGGGAGAAAGAGAGGACACCACGAGACGGCGTACCTTCGATCCCGATAGCGCTCCACCCGCCGGAGTTGCGAGTGACAGTGGGCAGGTATTAGCCTGGCCCCCCAACCGTTCGGGATTGACCTCCCGTTCGGTTTCGGCGGAAACTGCCGGCCCCTTTCGTCCAGGCTTCCGAAGTCAATCGGAACTCCAACCCGGCTACCGATGGCCGCCGCACCTCTACCGTGAAGATTCAGGATAGCGGGGCTGTGGCGGGCAAGTCAAATGGGAAGCGGAAGCGCGGTATGCTGGACCCATGCCCATGGAACCAGAACAAGCTGCCTTCCTGCTCCAAGAGGTGTTTCTCCCCAACCTCAAGAACGAGCATCGCCTCACGAAAAGCGTAATCCAAGCGATTCCGCTGGATAAAGGCGACTATCGCCCGGACACTATCTCAAAAAGTGCGTTGGACCTGGCGTGGCACATTGTCGCCACGGAAATGCGGTTCCTGAACGCGGTAGCCGCTGGCGGATTCGATTTCACTCCGATGCCTCGCCCGGAATCCATCAAGAACTCGGCGGACCTGGCTGGCTGGTATGCGGATAACTTCGCCTCGCATCTGGAAACGGTGGCGAAATTGTCGAATGAACAGTTAATCAAGATCGTGGACTTCCGCGGTATGTTCCAACTGCCGGCGGTGATGTTCCTGAACTTCGTGCTGCATCATACAGTCCACCATCGCGGGCAGTTGTCGACGTATCTGCGGCCCATGGGTGCGAAAGTNNCGCTCCGACTGGGGTCGGGCGCGGTCCAGAGGGAACTGGAACAACTGGTCGCCTGCGGAATCGTCACCCGTACCGTGGAAGGCCGCCAGACATACTTTCAGGCCAACCGCGACTGCCCGGTATTCGAGGAACTGCGCGGGCTGGTTCGCAAGACTTTCGGTGTCGCCGAAGTGCTGCAGGCGGGTCTCGCCGGGCTCGCGGGCCACGTCCAGTTGGCGTTTATCTATGGCTCCGTGGCGGCCGGCGGTGAAACGGCGGGCAGCGACGTGGACGTTATGCTGGTTGGCGAGCGCCTCTCTCTGGACGCAGTTGTGGGCGCACTCGGCGAAGCGCAGCGGGACCTTGGAAGGGAAGTGAATCCCTCCGTCTATCGCACCGAGGAGTTCTGTCGTAAACTTTTGCAAGGCCAGCACTTCCTCGCGCGCGTGGTGTCCGGCCCGAAGATTTTCCTGATCGGCGATAAGAATGAGCTTGCGGGATTGGCTGCAATTCGGGTGGCTCCAGGAGCACCAGACAAGCCGGCTGGAAATCGCCGATGGCGGAAATCGGGGCGTTCGGGCACGGAGTGATCGTACGAGAAGTACTTTGCGATGTCAAGTAGATAACATCGACGCAATTATCCCGTTGACAACAGCGCCTGCTCCGCCGGCTGTCAATCCGCGACCGGGTACTTAGGAGCTGTTAAGAGATAAACTTGCCTAACGCTCCCTTACGGGGTGCCCTCTGGGCCCGGCTCGGAACGAGGCTGCACACCGAGCCGCGACCGTAAGATACCAGGGTCAGAACTCCTGACGTCGTGGAATTTGGGATNNGCTCAGGTCAATTTCCCCAACTATCCGAAATCCCCGGCCGACATCAGGAGTTCTGAGGGTGTATTTGCGACTGTAATACAACCCGGGGCGAAAGGCGGGCCTCTGTTTGCCGCCGGTGCCCTGGCGTAATAGCTGGGCGGCGGACACGCCGTCACTTGCACGGCGACCCGTCCGCCGTGATGGCGATGACCGTATTGTTCGCGGGCAAACCGCCGGCGGTAATGACCACCGGGACATAGCACCCGGGCGTCGTGCCGGAGGGCACCGTGAAGTAGATGTTGTCCACCGCCGCGGTATCCGGTTGACGGCCGGCATACAATCGCGTGGCGGGAGCGCCTCCCACGGTGATGGAGACCGGCACGTTGGTCATATCGCCGGCGCCCGGCGCGCTGTTATCGGGGGCGGTGATGGCGCCCATTCCGGTGGCCCAGAAGATCACAATCTGGCCGGGCTTGGCCGGAACGGCGGCCAAATTGAGGGGCATATCGGTGGCGCTGTTGTAGTTCTGCGCGATGGCGAAATTCTGGCCGTCTATGCTCTGATAGAAGACCCCCACGTTCGTCTTGGTCACGTTGATGGTGGCCGGGGCGCTGCTTTCGCCGTTGTACGTGACCACCACTTGCGCGGCGCCCACCGGGACGTTGGAGGGCAGGATGGCGTTGATCTGTCCGGCGGAGGCAAACACCATGCAGGCGTCGTAAGTATTGCCGCCGGCGGTGATCTGAACGGACGTGCCGCCTAGCGTCTTGGGCAGAGGATAGTCGCTGGCTTTGGCCCACTGGCTGGGCCCCAGGCTGCTGCCGTAAATGCTGAAGTAAGAGCCTTGCGCGAGGCTGCCGCTGGGTGGACCGCCGGACGCGTAGTTAGCGGTATTGACCACGCCACCGGTGCCGATGACGGGAGTTCCGGGCGCGATGGCGCTCGCCGCGGGCTGCACCACCGCCACGTATTGTCCGGCGATGAGAATGGCCCCGCTGCGTGCGCTGGCGCCGGTATTGGCAGCCACCGTGTACGATACCGCGCCGTTGCCGGTGCCGGTGGCGCCGGAATTGATCGTGATCCAGGAGGTTGCGGTGCTGGCAGTCCATGCGCAGGACTGCGCGGTGACAATCTGGATGAATCCGCTGGACGTGCCGCCCACCGGCGCCGTCTGGGTGGTGCTGGATTGAATAAGGTAGCTGCAACCCGCCGTGGTTCCGGTGGGTGTGCCGTTCTGATAGACGGTGTACTGCACGCCGGCAATGCCGATGGCGCCCGTGCGCGGCCCACTGATATTGGCGGCGACGGTGAAGGTCGCGGTACCGTTGCCGGTGTTGCTGGCGGGCGTCGTCAGTTGAATCCAGCTATCTACGGGCGCCACAGTCCAGGTAGTGGAAGCCGGTGTGACGGTGACGGTTACGGAGACAGGGCCGCCGGTTGCGGCTACGGGTTGCGCCGGAGCGCCCAGGGTGCAAGTTCCACTACACGTGGTGGTGGCGCCGTTGAAGGCGTAGACCGCGATTTCGTCGATGCCGGCGTCGACGGCTGTTCCTCCAGGGGTCAGATTCCAGGCATACAGCCAGACATAACGTGCCGTCACCCTTCCGTCGATATAGAAAGTCTGGGGCGTGGACCCCGTGGTAGCGGTGGTAAACATGGTCTGGTCGGAGAAGAAGACGAAGTTGGCAGGCGTGGTGGTGTCGGGCGTCAGGTACATGGCGAAAGCCTGAGCTTTGGCCGGCGTCACGACGATTTTGCCGAGGTTGACAGACTGCCCGAGGTCCAGAAGCACGCCGCCGCCGGTGAAGGAGTAGTCATAGGTGGAGGAGTTTTTGTAATAGGTGTCGTTAGTGCCGTACCAGGCGGTGGATGTACTGCCGTCATCGACGTTGGCTGGCGGGTTCGCCGATGCGGAGGTGTAGCCGGAAAGGTTTTGAACGGTTTTCCCCAAGGCGAGATTGGTGGTTCCGTAGGCGCTGGCCGGTTGGGCGGCGGGGGCCGAAGACAGCCACTCATACACGCGGATTCCGGCGAGTCCCACGTACTGGTTCCAGGGGGTATGGCCTTCGTATTTGATGTAGCGCGCCGAGGACGCGCCGTTGACCGCGATGGATACCGGGAGGCTGACATAGGCGGCCCACGTGTAGGAGGCGATGGGCGTATAGTTGGTGCCGTCGGTCGAGCCGTAGAGCTGATAGTCGAAGGTCTGCTGAGGGTCGATTTCGATCGCGCCGAGGGAATACGTCTGGCCGAGGTCCACCACCAGCGAGCAGTAGCTGGGCGCGCCCTGGTAAGCGAACCAGGCTGCGGCGAAGGGGTTGCTGGTGATGGCTGAAGCCGTCCCTGAAACTGTGGGGTACTTGCTATTGACGGTGACGGGTTTGTTGAGCGCCAGGTTGGTAGTGCCCAGTCCACCCCCACTGGTGCCGATGCTGCCGCCGGCGCCATCCTGATAGACGGTGTATTGCTGAGCGCCGATAATCAGGGTTCCGGTGCGCGGACCGCCGGTGTTGGGGCTGACGGTGAAGGTGACGCTGGAATTGCCGGTCCCGGTAGTGGATGAGGTGACGGTGATCCAGCTATCCACGGGGATCACGTCCCAAGTGGATGAAGCGGTGACGTTCACGCTGCCTTGTCCGCCGGTCGCGCCGACGCTCTGGCCGGACGACGCCAGGGTGCAGGCGCCTCCGCAAGTGCCCTTGGTTCCCGGCACCCACTGGTAGACGTAGCTCCAGTAAAAGTCCGAGCTGGATTGGACAGCGGTAAGGATGGTCATCTGTCCGTTCGCGTCCATGGAGGTGGAATTGCCCACCGGGATCTTGGTGGGGCTGGTTTGCAGCGCGTTGTTGTATTTGACCACGGTCCCTACGGGATTCCCGGAGCTCATACCGCTATCGGGGCTAATCTCGATCAGATAAGGGGACGAATGCGGGGTATAGTTGGAAAGATCGCTGACCGACTGGTAGGGGTACAGGTTGGCGGTAAGAAAGAAGCCGAGATAGGGTGGGTTGTTGCCCGTGTTCTGGACGATTGTGGCGGCGGCCGGCCAGTACAGCGCCGTACCGGGAATCAGAATTGCAGGAGGGCGGCTCCAGGCGAAGGAGCCTCCAAACCGGAACGTTTGCTGGCCCGTCCCGATAGTGTCGGTGAGAGCGCCTTCGCCGCCGACATAGGTATCGGGATAGGGTTTGGCGGGGTTGCCCCCCATGTTGGCGTAGAGATCGATATAGGAATCGGTTTTGACGTATTGCCAGTATCCGGTTTGCGCCTCGCCGATGGCCGGGGCGCCGAGCGCGAAGAGGGCTGCAAGAAGCAGGCACGCGGCTCGGGTTGGTATCGTATTTATGGACATACAGAAGGTTTCCTGGGACCACCCTAGTGGACCGGGGTGGCGGAAACCAGTGAGTCACTGTGAGTCGCTGGGCCGATTAGTCCTTGCTATGCGTGCCGTCATCGGCTTACACTCGCGTTGGAGACGTGGGGATACTCGTAGGAACCGGCGAAGTCTCCGCCGAGGAAATCGGCAGAGCGGTCGCGCGCGTGCTGGCGAGCGATGAGTTCGGCAACTCTAAGCGGCTGCGGAGGTTTCTCAGTTACATCGTTGAACAATCCCTCGCAGGGGAAATCGACGGTGTGAAAGAGTACAACATTGCTCTGGCCGTTTTCGATCGCGAGCCGTCGTTTAACCCGGCCACCGACACCATCGTGCGCGTGGAAGCCCGCCGGCTGCGGCAGCAGTTGGCAGCTTACTATCATGGCGCAGGTCGCGCGGATCCGGTAGCGGTCGAGATGCCCAAGGGCGGCTACCTCCCGGTGTTCCGGCGCCGTGGAGCCGTGCGGCACTGGCAGCCGCGGCTGTGGGCACTGGTGGGTTCGGCGATTGTGGTGTCGCTCATCGTGGTGGCCCTGGTGCTGCGGTCCGGCGGGCGAGTGCCGCACACCTGGGTGCTGGACGGCTCCACGCTGCGGATTTTGGATGTCCATGACCGGCTGAGCTGGGAGAAACACTTCGGGCCATTCGACCCCGGCGCCGCGCTGACCACCGACAAAGCGCTCATCGCGGATATCGATGGCGACGGGCGCCAGGAGGTCCTTTTTAACTTGCCGCCGCGGAACGAAGAGGGTGGCTCGCTGCTGTGCTTCGAGCAGGACGGTGCTTTACGCTGGCAGCATCGATACGGTGAGCCAAAGACGTTCGGCGCCCGCAGCTTCGACGGCAGTTATCGGGGCGCCCTGCTGCGGCCGGTGCGGCCGGGCGGCAGGCATTTGCTGCTTACGGTGGCCAATCACTACGTCTGGTATCCCTCGCAGGTGGCCCTCCTCGACCCCGGGAACGGGAGCGTCGTGGACGAATACTGGCATCCGGGGTCGATCTATTACTGCGCGGTCCGGGACGTCAACGGCGATGGCGTCGAGGAGATGGTCTTCGCGGGGATTAACAATCCGGGGCAAGGCTTGGGACATCCCGCGCTCGGCGTGCTGGCGCTGCCGTTCTCGAAAGCGCCTAGGCCGTCGTTTGCGCCGGACGATCCGCTGCGGCCGCTTACCGGAGGCGGCGAGTTATTTTATGCGCTCCTCCCGACGCCCGACGTGAACCTCGCGATGGGCATTCTGCCGGTCCCCACAAATTTCAAAGTGGACCGCAATCACATCGTCACCGAAACGCCTCTTCCGGAGACGGGCGGCATCGTCTATACGCTGGACTTCAAATTGAAGGTGATCGAGTACCGCTTCTCGGACAATCTCACGGCGTTGCACCAGCGGTTCTTTCTGCAGCACCTGTTGGATCATGCGCTGACCGTGGAAGAGACCGCGTCGCTCGGGAACGTGGTCCGGTTTTCCGCCGCGCCGGATGGCAATAGTCCGGCTCTGCGGCGGTTCTGGAAGTTCTGAGCGGTCTCGCCGGCACAGCATGCGTTGCTGAAAACCCATTAACCACCCGGGTTTGCGCGTTGCAGCCACACTTGGGATATGCTGGAAACGAAGCATGGACAAGACCATCCGCAAATACACGAGCTTCGACGAGATGAAGGCGGATGAGTATCGTTACTGGCAGAGCCGCCCCGTGCATGAGCGTGTGGCCGCCGTGTCGGAACTCACCGAGGAAGGCTACAAACTGAAGGGGTTCACGCCAGATGCTTTCAGACTACACAGAACTCTTGTCCATTTTGAACGCACACCGCGTTAAGTACCTCGTCGTTGGCGCTTACGCCGTGGCGATCCATGCGCAGCCCCGCGCAACCAAAGACCTCGACATTCTGGTGAAAGCCGATCCCGAAAACGCAAAGGCAGTTTTCGCGGCCTTAGCTGAATTTGGCGCGCCGATGCAAGGTCTGACCTCCGCCGACTTTGAGGAACCCGGCCCGTTCTTCCGCATGGGACGCGAGCCGGTCGGCGTTGACATTCTGACGGCGATTCCGGGCGTCGAGTTTGACGTCGCATGGCCGCGTCGGATTGAAGACGTTTTCGACGAGGCAACCAATTTGCGGGCAAACTTCATTTCTCGTGAAGACCTGCTTGCAGCAAAACGCGCCGCCGGCAGACGGCAAGACCTCGCCGACATAGAGGCAATAGAAAAGGCGGCGGCGAGCCAACAGCGGAAGCCCTCAAATAAAAAGCCCCCAGAGACAAAACCACGCGGCTCTGATCAGTGAAAATGCGAGCTGAGGTCTCGCTCCGCGGATTTCTCGGCGTGTCTCATAAAGGGTAAGTTTCGGGACAAACGCGGGATGCCCTGAAAACAGGGCATTCAGCGTCTCAAAACTCGATCCCAAAACTGTTGACGCCGGGATAAAACGACAGCATTTCCGCCGGTTTTGTAGTCAGGGAGAAGCAGGGTGGTGGGTCAGTTTGGGAGTCCGATGCCGGTCACCACCTGTGTGCTTGCTTCGCCCGTCGCGATAGAGCGCCCAATCCAGGCGAAAACGAATAGGGCCAGTCCGCCGATCCATGAGCCCAGACTGAACGTTTCCGCAAAATAGACTGCGATCGCGACGCCTGTAGCGATCAGGATTCCCGCCAGGAACAGGAACATGCGCATCCCGTAGAGAGTAGCGAACGGTAAATAGTGTGCGCCGACAAGGACCATCAGGGCCGGGAAAAACCAATTCAAGCGGTAGAGACCTACGGGCACAAGAAGCAGCATCGAAAGCGGCAGCACAAACGCGACCTGCATCCCCAGGTTCGTGAACGGATTCTCTGTGCTCACGGACGCGCGGCGGGGCGACAAACGCAGCAGCATATGAGTGAGCGGAAAGATGAAGAATCCCCCGATGACGACGGTCAGGATAGACGCTCTTGGACTGACCCACGTACCTAGCGTCGCGGATGCCAGCCAAATTACGGAGCTGACAAGCTGTCCCCAAAACCCGCCAATGTAGACAAATCGCATTTCTCGTTGAGCGTCCTGGACGTCCATTCAAACCTCCGAAACGGGTGGAGTGTCGCGGCTCGCTACAGTAACAGCCGCGCACCGCGCTCACCTGACAAGGATAACGGCTTCAATTCCTCTTTTGTTCCAGTGAAGGGCGATCTTCGCAAGACTGACCACTACCAGAAGCAGCCATCGGCCAGGATGCAGTACGCACGCTATAACAGTTTCTAAATCTCCCGCCTGACAACCACGTCCCGCAGGATGCGACAGCACAGGGATTTGAGTCTTGTCCGGGAAGCAAAGGGTGACTGGCTGTTCGGGCACAAGTGTACCACCGCGGGAAAACGGTGCGCGCAAGCCATGTACCGCGCGGCGGAGACCTTCCAACAACGCTCGCTCGTGCTTCGTATTGCCGGTCGATGCCATGATTTGAGGCCCTCTTTTCTTCGTTTGCGCCTATGGTACAACGGATAAGCTTGGTTTGGGTATAGGTCAGCCGTTAGCAAGACAGTGTTCCACATAAGGGTAGGTTTCAGACGGGCCGAAGTGTTGGACGGCGAGAGTTCCTTCATGAATCCCGGGCGTGGAAATGGCGCGGTTATATCAAAATTAATATATACTGGTTGGAATGGAACGGAAGGCGGTCCGATGGATGGGAGACTCGCGGATGCGACTGCGCGGAAGCCGAAAACTAGAGTGTGCTCTGCCAGGCCAAACTCAGCGTAGGAGACTACACGCTCACGTGGACTGCTTCCGACCGGCGACGATCCGCTTAGAACGCGCGGCGATCCGGCGATGGTGCGGATATCGCGGGCATCACTGTATCGCCACCGCATCGGACAGCTTCAGAAACTCAATGGCCTTTTCGAGTACTTCGTCACGGCCCTCGCGGATCCCGGAAATCGTCGGTGCGACCCAAACCTGCGGTAGAATCCCGACATCCTGCAACGGACGGCCATCGGCATGACGCATTTCGTCAGCCGCGAAATTGACCTGGACGCCGCCGGGCAAAATGGTATTGGTAACTTCCCCGACGGCGCCCCTGGTTGGCGTGCCAATGAACGTTGGGTTCGCAGCCGCCTCCAGTTGCAGACACACAACCTCCGGCCGGCTAACGGCACTGGCATCGATCAAGACCGCGACGCGGCGCGAATAGCGCGGCTTGTCGCTCGGCATCACCTTCTCCACTGTCGATTGAACGATTGCCAAGTCGGGGTCGGGCCCGTGCCACACGCGGCGGCGAATCAGGACCGCGGGCACCGCATCTTGAGCGAATCGTGGGGCATATCTGGAGAAACCGGCGTCGGGATACCCGCGCAAGTCCAGGATTAGACCGGGGGTTTTCATGATCGCATCGAAGGCTTTGTCGATGTCGCCCTCGGGGAGCCGCGCCAAATCAATGTAGCCGTATCCGCTTGGTAAAGCCTGATAAGTCGGGGTTGCGCGGTGGAACTCGATCGGCGTAGTCCTAGCCAGCTTGACGTCCGCCAGTTTCCCATCGGCCTTCATGACACGTACGTTAACGCTTGTTCCGTCTCCCGCTAGCAGGAACTGATTGATCGTCAGCAGCCCTCCCTGCGGGGTGGAATGGGGATACATGTCCATTAGAAGCTTGCGTCTCTGTTCCACTGGCTGCCCGTCGATGGCCACAATGATATCGCCACGCTCGACATCCTCCGTTCCTGGACCGACTTCCCGCACAACTGACTGTCCGTCTACGGGCCATACGGCCACCGGCGGCGCGCTCCCCAACTGTCTCCAGAATTCTGGGATCCAGGTGTGAGAATCGTTGGTCTTGGAAGCCAGCCGGGCGATCGTGAAAACGTAATCGCGCCAGTTTGATGCGGACTCAAATTGGGGGATGAACTCGGAGAGAAACGTGTCCCAGTTTGGAATGTTCTCGGGAAACCCGTAGAAGAAGTGGATCGTATTCCACAACCGCGCCAAGGCCAGCAGGCGCTCCTCTCTTGATGGAAGGGAATTGCCATAGGTCTTCTCGGCGGTCACCAGTTCCGCTGGGGAGGAGACCGGCTCCGCCGTCCGGATGGTCACGCGGATTCCACCGGGCAACTCGGCGGTGTATGCCGGTGTCGGACCGACTGCTTCCCAAGCTGCATAGTACCCGCGGCCTGTGCCCTCCACCTGTGGATAGTAACCGCTACGTACAAGGCGCTGCTGGTGGGGTGCTGGGTCGAGGGCTGGCGTTTCGTCTCCGCGGAGCACCCTGGTCTCGGGATCCTGCAGTTCACCGAGCATGCTTGCGGTCGCGGCACGATACGCTTCCACTGTTTCCGCGGCTTCGACCCTCGGAATCGCCCTCAACAACGCTGCGTCCCAATCGACGCCACCGCGGACCACGTAAGGATGGAAGAACTTTACCACGCCCCACAGACGAAACAAACCAGAGAGACGGTTGATCCGTTCGGCATCGGGTTTGGGCTGGACGCGCGACGCCACGAAATCGACTCCTTCGAGGTTCAGGCGGATGTGCTCGCCGTCAATCCGTCCATTGAACGGAACCTCGATCAGCTTGCCGCGCACGGGTAACATGACCAAAAGCGAAACTGCATCGCCTTGCACCGTGCCCTTCCTAATCTGCGTGAGCATGTCATTCATCTGCACAGTGCCAGTCAGCGATCCACCACTCTGGTGCAGTGAGAGGTTGAACTCGACTTTCTGCGATTGGACGGAAACGATAGCGTGCCATTGGCCTGTCAGGTCTACGGCCAACGCGAGAAACATCAAGACACCGATCATGTAGGGATTATATGTGGTCACAACTTCCACCGCCAACGCTCAAAACAACCGGCAGTCTCGGAAAATGGGCAGCGGCGATCAAGTTGACGAGAAACGCCGGACGCTGATATCTGACGGTCGAAGGTTTAGGTCCTACCTGACGGCGTAGCGTTTACGAAATCTCTTGCGCCATGAACGACACAGATCACCTGTATTGGCCTCGCTTCCCAGACGTACGCGATTACGTAAGAATAAAAGTTCCAGAAGCGATATTTCCTGCTGAGGAGTTCGTCCTGGTAGTGGCCGATGCCGGGAGAGAGCGCCAAGGTCCGGA
>PLRZ01000698.1:14272-17700 GCA_003164075.1 Bryobacterales bacterium
CATCGCCATCGAGCAACTCGCCGCGCTCCGCCTGGTCAGCGCCTGTCTCGAGTCTTGCCTTCAGTTGTTGAAACGCTTCGTCACGCTCCCGCTCCTGGCGCTCGAGAAGCCTCAATGCCTCGCGAACAACCTCACTGGTCGTCTGGTAGCGGCCGGACTTTACGCGGCTCCGCAGGAACGCGTCAAGTTCCGGAGTGATCGAGATGTTGACAGTTGTTCGGTGGGTCGCCATGTTTGATGATTACCGTATTTGGCACATTGTGTCAAGATGTGGCAACCCTTGGCCGAGGACGTTATCAAGGTCAGACGCTACCAGCCGCAGCCTGCATTGTGACAGCCTTGCGGTGATGTTCCACAAGTGGAGATGAGCGCGGTTATATCAAAACTAATATATACTGGTTGGAATGGAGCGGAAGGCGGTCCGATGGATGGGCGACTCGCGGAAGCGACTGCGCGATTTTCCCGACGCCGTTCGTTTTGAGATCGGTCAAGCGCTCTATCAGGCCGAACTTGGCGAGCGCCACCCCTCTGCGTGTGCCATGCAGGGTCTGAGCGCGGTTGAGATCGTTTCCGACTATCGTGGAGACACCTACCGGGGCGTCTATACGACCCGGATCAAGGGCTTCATCTACGTTCTGCACTGCTTTCAGAAGAAATCCAAAGATGGAATCAAGACTCCAAAGCGGGACTTGGAATTAATTCGCACGCGGCTCGCCGACGCCGAATTGCATTTCAAAGCCACGCTTCGAGGAAGAGGAGTAAACGAACATGCCCAGAAGGATAAAGGTTGAGGAGGGAAGCGGCAACGTGTTCGCTGATATCGGGCTGCCAAATCCCGAGGAGGCGATGGCGAAGGCCGAAATAGCCCGCCAGGTCAACCGGATTCTTGCGGAGCGCGGACTGAATCAGGTGCAGGCGGGGGCTCTTCTGAGGATTGCGCAACCGCGCGTGTCCGATCTGGCACGCGGCCGGTTGGGAAAATTCTCGCTGGAAAAACTACTGCAGTTTGCCCGGCTGGCGGGAATCGATGTTGAGATCCGAATGAAACCATCGAGCAAGCCCGGCCTGACGGTCAAGACCAAGGCGGCTTGAACGCAGCGACACGGATAAGTGTCCCAACGGGTAGGCTTTCGGGAGGGCGTAAAGTTTGTGTGGCCTGAGTCCTCCGCCAGCTTAGGTGTATTCAGCCAACAAGTTGACAAGTTGACCTGGGGCAAGAGGCAGCGTGAAGGCAAACCAGGGTGCGGTGCGGTCGTAGTCGACGCGCCGTCCGCTAAGAGGAATCAGCGTTGAATTACTTCGTCGGCCTCAGTTTGGAGCCCCGGCACAACGCGTGAACGTTCGTCTCGCAAACGGTAAGTTTGGGGCGAACGCGGGATGCCCTGAAAACAAGGCATCCAGCGTTTCAAAACTCGATCCCAAAACTGAGACCGACTGGCGGTACTTCCAGCGCTCGGCTTGTCGTCGGCGTGGTCCCACTCCCGGCGTTCCGGGCGATAGAATCCCGCCGATGCGGATGCCGCCAATAAGACAGATCGGCGGCCCCCCCCTTACTGCGCCGCTAACTGCCGCAGCACATACGGCAGAATCCCGCCATTGCGATAGTATTCCACCTCTTGCGGAGTATCGACCCGCACCAACGCGGTAAACGTCTTCGATGTGCCATCGTCGGACACCGCGCGCACCGCCGCCTTCCGTCCGCCGCCGTTGAGCGACGCCTTAACGCCCTCAATGTGGAACGTCTCCGCCCCCGTCAGCCCCAACGACGCCGCGTTCTCGCCCGCCGGAAATTCGAGCGGCAGCACTCCCATGCCCACCAAATTGCTGCGATGGATCCGCTCGAAGCTTTCCGCGATTACCGCCCGCACCCCCAGCAGCATCACCCCCTTCGCCGCCCAGTCGCGCGACGATCCCGAGCCGTATTCCTTCCCCGCCAGAATCACCAGCGGCACGCCCGCCTTTCGATACCGCAGCGAGGCATCGTAGATGTACATCTGCTCGCCGTCCGGCATGTGCCGCGTCCACCCGCCCTCGGTTCCCGGCGCAAGCTGATTGCGCAGGCGGATGTTGGCCAGCGTGCCGCGCACCATCACTTCGTGGTTGCCCCGCCGCGCGCCATAAGAGTTGAAGTCCACCGGCTCCACGCCCTGCGCAATCAGGTACCGGCCCGCCGGACTGTCCTTGGGAATCGAACCCGCCGGCGAGATATGGTCGGTGGTCACCGAATCGCCCAGCAGCGCCAGCGCGCGCATGCCCTTCAGATCGGTCACCGATGTCTCGGGGTCCACCATGTCGTCGAAATACGGCGGCTTCTTAATATAGGTGGAATGCTCGTCCCACTGGTAGATGTTGCCGGTGGGCACGGACATGCCCTGCCAGTTGGCATCGCCGTCGAAGGCCTTGGCGTATTCGGTGCGGAACATCTCCTGGTCGATGGACGTGCGCACGGTATTCAGCACCTCTTCATTGGAGGGCCAGATGTCGCGCAGGTATACCGGATGGCCTTCGGGATCGGTGCCCAGCGGATCGTGCGCCATGTCGATATCCATGGTGCCCGCCAGCGCGTACGCCACCACCAGCGGCGGAGAGGCCAGGTAGTTGGCCTTCACCTGCGGATTGATGCGGCCTTCGAAATTGCGATTGCCGCTCAGTACCGCCGCCACCACCAGATTCTCTTTCGCCACCGCCTGGGAGACGCCCTCGGGCAGCGGACCGCTGTTGCCGATGCACGTGGTGCAGCCGAAGCCCACCAGGTGGAAATTGAGCGCGTCGAGATATTGCGTGAGGCCGGCCTTCTGATAATAGTCGGCCACCACTTTGGAGCCCGGCGCCAGGCTGGTTTTGACCCACGGTTTCACCTTCAGTCCGCGTTCCACCGCCTTCTTGGCCAGCAGCCCCGCGGCCAGCATCACCGACGGGTTCGACGTATTGGTGCAACTCGTAATGGCCGCGATCACTACCGCGCCGTCGCCGATCGCCGTAGCTTCGCCATGGAGTTGCGCCACTGCGGTCTTCCGCGGCCCTGGAAACGCGTCGTGGAAATTCTTCTTCACATCCGGCAGTTCCACGCGATCCTGCGGCCGCTTCGGACCGGCCATCGACGGCGTCACCACCGCCAGGTCGAGCTCCAGCGTGCCGGCGTACACCGGGTCCGGCGTGGCATCCGTGCGGAACAGGCCCTGCTCCTTGGTATACGCCTCCACCAGCGCGATCAGGCCGGCGTCGCGATTGCTGAATTTGAGGTAGGCGAGCGTTTCCCGGTCCACCGGGAAGAATCCCATGGTGGCGCCATACTCGGGCGCCATATTCGCGACCGTGGCGCGGTCGGCCAGGCTCAGCGCGCTCAGGCCGGTGCCATAGAACTCCACGAATTTACCCACCACGCCCTTCTTGCGCAGGATCTGGGTGATGGTCAGCACCAGGTCGGT
>PLRZ01000698.1:17706-28322 GCA_003164075.1 Bryobacterales bacterium
CCGTTGACCATGGTGGTGTGGGAATCCGTGCCCACCACCGAATCCGGGTAGGCTTGCCCGTTGCCCCGAAATACCACCGGCGCCAGATATTCCAGGTTCACCTGGTGGACGATGCCGGTATCGGGCGGCACCACGCGGAAGTTCTGGAATGCCGTCTGGCCCCAGCGCAGCAGCATGTAGCGCTCGCGGTTGCGCTGGAATTCCAGCGCGGCGTTGAGGTCGAAGGCGTTAGCCGAGCCGAAGTTGTCCACCTGTACCGAGTGATCGATCACCAGGTCGGCGGGCAGCAGGGGGTTGGCGCGGTTGGGGTCCGACCCCATGGCGGCCAGGGCATCGCGCATGGCGGCCAGGTCCACCACGCAAGGCACGCCGGTGAAATCCTGCAGCAACACGCGCGCCGGCATGAAGCTGATCTCCTTCGTCCCGGCGCCTTCGCCGCGCGCCACCGTTTCCACGTCCTCGGCCGACACGCGCCGGCCGTCTTCGTTGCGTAACAGGTTTTCCAACAGAATCTTGATGGAAAATGGAAGCCGTTCCACGCTTCCCAGGCCCCTCTCGGCGAGCGAGGCCAGGCGGAAATATTGATATTCGCTGTCGCCGGCGCGCAACTTGGCCGCCGCGCCAAAACTATTTTTTCCCATTGATTCGATTATAAAGGCAGCGCCGCTCAACCCGCGCCGCCAGGTAAAATTAAAGTCCCCCCGGAAATTGGCCGATCTGTTCAACGTGTCCTCTCTTCCGGAGACTCTGAATGGTCCGGCCGCGCTAGCGGCGCTGGTGCGCGATTTCGACCGCGATGCCGTCGCCAACCGCAAGCGCATCGACGAGATTCTGCAATATCATCCCGAAGCGTTCTATATGACCACCATTGAGATTCTGAAAAAAGACATCGATTCGCGCGCCGCCCAGTACCTGTTAGCTCTCCTGGTCTCCCAGAACCTGCTATTCCAGGCGTTGTGCGATCCCGCGCTCGATCGGGCACGGGTTGTCGAACTGGTGCGCCGGGCGTTGCGGGTCGATCCCATGGTCGACATCACAGTTGCCCGCCAACTGGCTGACTCCAGTTGCGCTACGCCGGGCTCGGCCGGCATGGGTATGGCCGAGCGTCTGATGGGGATTCTCGATGAAATCTGCGATGGGAGGCGAATCCTGCCGTCGCTGATGCGCATGCTGCGCACCGACAACCCCTATCTGCGTTCCAAAGCGGTGCTCATGATCGGACGCAGCGGACGGAGTCTCAACTGGATCAAAAGGCGATTGCAGGAGAACGATACCCGCGTGCGCGCCAACGCCATCGAGGCCACGTGGGGGCTGGACACCCCGGAGGCCCGCGAACTGCTCGAGTGGGCTTCCCGGGACAGCAACAACCGCGTTGTCGGCAATGCTTTGGTGGGACTCTATCGGCTGGGCGAGAACTGCCCGCTTCCCGAACTCGTCAAAATGGCGGGCCATGATTCAGCGGCGTCCCGGAGTACCGCCGCCTGGGTCATGGGTCAGACTGGCGATCCGCGGTTCAGCGAAGTCCTGGGCCGCATGATCGCCGACAGCCATGGAGACGTTCGGAAGAATGCCTTTGCGGCTGTGGGGCGGATTCGCGCCGCCGTCGCGCAGGTCTCGCAAGCCGCCGAATGGCCCGTGGCAGGTTCCTGCACCCCGAAAGATCCACGCACCGGACAGCGGCGCGTTTCGGTCGCCGTGGTTACCGCCGAGGGCCGCGAGAGTCCGCGGGTTCTGCCGGTGCAATTCATACTGAGCGAGAACGGCCAACCGGTCTGGTCTTATCGCGTAATCGAAAGGCCGGCCCCCGCGGCGATGTCGGTGATCTTTCTTTTTCCCCGGAAAGTGGACAATGCCGGCACGCTTTGGGACCGGGGAGCGCTGCGCTGTCTCAACTGGAAGCGCTCCACGGACCTTTGGTCGACCGTGCCCTACTCAGGTGTGGACGACGACCCCTCCGACGGCCTCGCGGACCTGGAACTCCCTTCATTTATTGGCAATTCCGCCGAGGCGGTGCGTGTCTTCAAGGAAACGCCGAAGCGAACCGATTGCACCGGCTTCTGGACCGCCGTCAATCGCGCTGTGCTGCCCGGCAAGGTTCCGGTGCGAGGGAAGCGGCACCTGATCGTTCTCGCTCCGGACGAAGTGGGCGATAACTCGGACGACAGCCTGATTGCGGCGGTTCACGCATCGCAAACCTCCATTCAGGTGGTTTCCACGTCGCCGAATCCGGCCTTGCGGGAATTCTGCCGCCGCATTGACGGCCGTTTCCACCTGGTGGAGGACAGCGCCGCCATCGAAGAGCGCGTCTCCCTCGCGTATCTGACTCTGTTAGCCCGTTATGAGATCCGCTACCAGCCCGTTTGCGCGGACGCGGTCAGCCTGAAACTCCGTGTCCACACGCCCGCCGGCTGGGGAGAAACGATGGTGCCGTTGCCGGGCTAGCCTGGCTAGCCCTGCCTTTTACCCGTAAGTGATGACTGGACAAAAGAAGGCTAGCCTGGCCAGGTATCAGCGGTCCGCATTCAGCGCTCAACTAACGCGCGCCGCCCTGGAGCCTGCCTGTTGCATGAACGCGGTCTCGTGCCGACCGGCGGAGGTGGGGCAGGCGGTGCTCGCCTGCCCTCTATTCTATGTGGGCAGCCGGCTTGGTTCTGCGCGGGCCGACCACCTTCGGGCTCCCTGCAAATTCCACGACATCAGGAGTTCTGACGTTGAAAGAACGCCACTTACAGAGCCGCGACCGTGAGGGAGCGTTCGCCCTGCCGAATTCTGCAAGTACCCCCTTCAGTCCGCCTGCCGCGTTCGCGAGAGCGCGGCCCGGGCGGCCCTCCCCGTGCCGTTATAGCGCCGCAGGCCCCCTACCAATCCATCGCCAGCCGCACTAAAGTCCGCACCGGCACTCCCGACGGTCCCTTCGCCAGAAACGGCTTGACATCGTCGATCCACGCCGTGCCGGCGATGTCCAGATGCACCCACGGGGTGTCGCCCGCGAACTCCTTCAGAAACACTGCCGCCGTAACCGCTCCGCCCCAGCGGCCGCCCACGTTGGCCAGGTCGGCGAACGCGCTCTTGAGGTAATCCTTGTAGTCGTCCTCCAGCGGCATGGCCCACATCCGCTCGCCTTCGGCCTTGGCAGCGGCCAGCACCCGATCGCGCATGCCGTCGTCGTTGGCGAACAGCCCGACGTTCAAATGTCCCAGCGCCACCACGATCGCGCCGGTCAATGTGGCCGCGTCCACCAGGTGCGTGCATCCCTGCTGGCGGGCGTAGTGCAGCACATCCGCCAGGATCAGGCGGCCTTCGGCGTCGGTATTGATCACCTCGATGGTCTTGCCCGACATCGCCGTCACGATATCGCCCGGCCGTTGCGCCCGGCTGCCCGGCATGTTCTCCACGCAAGGCACCAGCGCGGTCACCGGTATCGCCGGCTTCAATTGCGCGATCGCCCGCATGGCGCCCAGCATCGATGCGCCGCCCGCCATATCGTATTTCATCTTCTCCATGCCGTCCGCAGGCTTGATCGAAATGCCGCCAGTGTCGAACGTCACGCCTTTACCCACCAGCCCCAGATGCGCCTTGCTCTCCCCTTCGGCGGGCTTGTACCGGACCACGATCAGCGCCGGCGGTTCCGCGCTTCCTTGCGCCACGCCCAGCAGCGCACCCATACCCAGCTTTTCCATCTGTTCGCGATCCAGTATTTCGCAATCCAGGTGGTACTCGGCGGCCATTTTCCGCGCCGCCTCCGCCATTCCCATCGGGGTCAGCAGATTGGCCGGCTGATTCACCAGGTCGCGCGTAAAATTCTGCGCTTCGGCCAGAATGCGCCCGCGGTCGGCGGCGGCCGCCAGGTTCGCCAAACCGCCCTCCACCACCACCGTGAAGGAATCTACCGATTTCTTGTCGTCGTCCGTCTTGTACCGGTCCGGTTCGAAATCTCCCAGAATCGCGCCTTCCACCCCGGCAGCCACGTTTTCGGCATTCGCTTGCGCGGGGTCCAGCGCCAGCACGATTTTCTTCACCGCTTTGGATTTCAGCAGCCGCACCGCCGCTCCGCTCAGCCGGCGCAGTTGGGCGGCATCGAATTTCTCGGCCTTCCCGGCCCCCGCCAGGAGCACTCTCCGCGCCACCATCCCTTGTGGGTGGTGTATCAGCGTAAGCTCCAGGTATTTACCTGTAACCTCGCCTGCATCAATCAATTCAGCGGCGGCGAAGCGTTCCTCCCGTGTGCCTTCAAACACCGGCACAACCAGGGCATCGGCGTCCACCTGCGCCAGCGGACCACTTTCAGTAGCGATTCTCATCACTCCGATTGTCCCCAACTGGAGGGCTGGCTGCAAATTTACAATTTCTCCCATTTTTGGAATCCTCCATAACCCTCTACGCATCTTGTTGTTAAAGCATGTCCTTCTTATTACATGGACCGCCCGGCACGAATTATGGTAAACTCCCCCGTAAGAGCTGGTGAGGCGTATTTCCAAAACCTGTAACTCCTGGGTGGCGGGGATCGTCCAATAGACGTAACGAATAAGCGGTTTCCCAAGAGGGCTGGTGGATAATATGGCTGACCTTTCGCACCCCAATGAACCACACGCGAATACCCCAGACGATCATCTGTCCCGGTTGTTGTGCGCCGGTATCGAAGACCCGTGGTATCACACGTTCATCCGCAACTTCAAAGAGTTTTTCAACCCACCGAAGCTGCCACCTCTTGAGGTGACATCGAAGCCCGTCCCGGTGAAAGACATTTGGGGGCTTTACGGCCGGAAGAAGCAGTCGTTCATGATGTCCACCGGCTTCCAGATCGCCATCGTGGTGACTGTGTTTGCGCTCACGGCCAGCAAGACTGTGCAGAAGGCCGTGCAAAAAACGGTTCTGTATGCGATCGATCTGGCGCCGCCCGAAGTGAAGATGAAGCCCCAGGCACAGACATCGCAGGGTGGTGGTGGTGGCGGCGACCGTTCCCCGCTCCCGGCCAGCTACGGCAAGCTGCCGAAGTTCGCCTTGCGGCAATTCACTCCGCCGGTGGCTGTATACAACAACATGGCTCCCAAGCTGGCGATGGAGCCCACGCTCATCGGCGACCCCAACACGCAGGTTGCGAATGTGGATTATCCGCTGTATGGCGACCCGTTGTCCAAGTACATGACGCCCTCAAACGGACAGGGTTCCGGAGGCGGCATTGGTAATGGCAAAGGCGGCGGCGTCGGCAACGGCGAAGGCGGCGGCTACGGCCCCGGTTCCGGCGGCGGAGTCGGCGGCAACGTATTCCGCGTCGGCGGCGGCGTTTCGGCCCCCGTGTTGCTTTCCAAAACGGAGCCCGAATACTCCGAGGAAGCCCGCAAAGCCAAGCACCAGGGCACCGTTATGCTCTATGTGCAGATCGATCCTTCCGGCCACGCGACTCATATCCAGGTAGTAAAGAGCCTGGGCCTGGGGCTCGACGAAAAGGCCATGGAAGCAGTCAGCAAGTGGAAGTTCTCCCCCGGCAAAAAGGATGGCAAGCCCGTCACCGTAGAAGCCACCATCGAAGTCAATTTCCGCCTGCTCTAAGAAACCAGCACCTGAAGCAAGTCCCAAAGGCGACCCCGCAACGGGTCGCCTTTTTTCATGCCGGTTGTGCCCATCCGAGCCGCGACCGTCAGGGAGCGTTAGCTTTTAAATAAAGCAGGAATCGAGCAACTGGCGCCGAACGTGTAGTCAGGCCTTGAGCATCTGAGTCATGGTCCGCTTCAGATCGTCGATCACAGGGAACATTTCTACCAGTCCGCCACGTGATGTGGCGCCGACACTTGGTGTCTGCGGGGTGCCCTTTGGGCTGGAAACTAACGTGGCGTGGACAGGTCGGGCCGGCGGCCGATGGTGCGTGGCGCAGGCGGTGCCTGCGCTGTATAGCCTACCCTCCGAACTCCTGATGGCGCCCGCAGTTTCGGGTGCCTGGGTTCCTTACTCGGTGGGGCAGGCGGTGCTCGCCTGCCCTCTATCCTGTTTGGGCAGCGGGTTTGCTTCCGCGAGTTACCACAAATTCCACGACATCGGGAGTTCCGCCCCTACGCCGCCGGCGCCGACGCCGCTTCGCCGTGGAACTTCACGCTCACCAGCCGCGACACGCCCGGCTCCTGCATCGTGACGCCGTACAACGCCGCCGCCGCTTCCATGGTGCGCTTGGAGTGCGTGATCACGATGAACTGCGTGTGCGCCGACATCTCCTTCACCAGATTCGTCAGGCGCCCGATGTTGGATTCGTCGAGCGGCGCATCCACTTCGTCCATCACGCAGAACGGGCTCGGTTGATACCGGAAGATCGCCATCAGCAGCGCCACCGCCGCCAACGCCTTCTCTCCGCCCGAGAGCAGCAGCACGTTCTGCAGCCGCTTGCCGGGAGGCGAACACACGATATCGATTCCCGATTCGTTTAGATTCTCCAAATCGGTCAAGCGCATCTCGCCCGTGCCGCCGCCAAACAGCGTCTGGAAAGCGGCCCGGAAATTCGCGTTGATCGCCTCGAACGCCTCGGCGAATTTCTGCCGCGATACCTGCTCAATCTCCTGAATCGCCTTCTCCGTGTCGCGGATGGAGTCGATCAGNNGCCGCCTGGTTCACCGGCCCCAACGATTCGATGCGGTTCCGCACTTCGTTGCAGGCGATCTCCGCTTCCGCGATGGTCTCGCCATCCGGCACCGGATCGTCCGACGCCGCCAGTTCCTCCACCGGGCAATTCAGTTCTTTCCGGCTGGTCTCGTCCAGGTACTTCAACTCGGCCTGCTTGCGCACCAGCTCCACTTCCGTCTGCCCGCGCTTTTCCAGGCACTCCTGCACCGCCGCCCGCAGCGTCTTCAGCTCCTCTTCGCCGGCGCGCAACGCCGCGCGCATCGACGCATCCTGCGACGCCATCTCATTGACGCGCGCCTCTAATGCACCGATCTCTTCCGCCAGCCGCGTAGCTTTCTGGTCCAGCTCGATATTATTGGCCAGCAGCCGCGACCGCTGTTCGCCCAACCGTTCGATCTCCGGCGCGATGGCATTGCGCCGTGCCGAGGTCTCCCGGAACTGCTGCTCCAGCCGCCCCATGGCCGACCGCTCGCCGCGATGCCGCTCTTCCAACCCCGCCAGTTCCGCGCGCGTGGCGGCATGCTCCTCGCCGATGGTCGCCGCTTGCCCTTCCAGTTTCTCCAACTCCTGCCGCTCAGCCTCCAGCGCCGCTTCCCGCTGCGCCCGCAGTTCCTCTTTCTCCTGGACCGCCGTGCGATTCCGCTCCCGCTGCTCGGCCGACTTATCGGCATCCCGCCGCAGCCGCTCCAGTTCCAGCCGCGCCACCGACAACCGCGAGTTCGACCGCGCCAGATCGTCGCCCAGCTTGCGCATATCGTGATCCAGCGCCACGCGGTCTTTCTCGCGAGCCTGTTGCAGCGCCCGCAGCCGTTCCAACTCGGCCTCCAGGCCCGCGATCTCCTGGTTCAAGCCCTCCAGCCGCTCCACCTGCGCGGCCAGCACCGCTTGCCGCTTCTGCAACGCCGCCGCCAGTTCGCGCACTTCGCGCTTCATGGCCAGCGGACCGGCGGCCGATTTCTTGCCGCCCGTCACCGTGTGGCCGTGGTAGCAAACCCCATCGGCCATCAGGAAATACAAATGCGGATACGACACCGACAGCCGCTGCGCCGATGCCCGGTCTTCCGCCAGGAAGCACAGCGAGAGCCGCGGCAGCAGATCCACCGCCCGGTCTTTGAATCCGTTGGTAAGCCGCAACGACTCGCTCAGCCGCGCGGCGATCCCCGTCTCAGGCCCGATGGCCGGCTCCGGCAAATGCGGCTGCGCGTGGCCGTTCGGCTCGGGGTGCACCAGGAACGTGGCCCGGCCATCCAGTTCCGCGCGGATGAAATCTAACCCGCGCTCGGCCTGCTGCCAACTCTCCACCACCACGTATTCCAGCTCATCGCGCAGGAACTCTTCCGTGGGCTTTTCGTACTGCGCTTCCACTTCTACGTAATCGGCCAGAACGCCCAGTGGCTTTAGGTCTGCCGCCTTGCCTTTTTCCAACGCGCCGAACAGCCGCTTCACCGAATCGGTGGTATACGTGCGATGCACCAGCACCTGTTCCAGCGATTCCTTGCGCGCGGCAATCTGCGACACTGCGCTCTTCAGCCCGTCGATCTCGTGCCGCAACTCCACCGCGCTCCGCCGCCGCGCCGCCAGATCTTCTTCCGTGCGGCGGCGCTCGCCGGTCACCGCTTCCAGTTCCAACTGCCGCTGGGCCAGCGTCTCGGAAAGCTGCTTGCGGGCCGTTTCCAGCCGCTCGATTTCGCCCGTGGCCATCTGCTCTTCGCGCTGCGAACGGGCACTCTCGCGCTCGATGCCGGCCAGGTACTCTTCAATCTGCGCCAACTGGTTCTTCAGCGTGGAAGCCTCGCCCAGCAGCCGCAAAATCACCTGCCGGCCGCTCTCGATGGCCCTCTCGCGCTCCCGCACCTTGGCCTGCAGAGACTCGCGCTGCAGATTGATTTCCTGCATGCGCCCGCGCGCCTGCGCGATCTGCTCTTCGAACAACGCCACGTTCTTCTGGTGCGCCGCGATCTCCTTGTCGAGCGCATCCAGCCGCACTCCCAGATCCTGCGATTCCTTCTCCGCCTGGGCGATGCGCTGCTCCATGGCGCCACTCTCCCGCACCTGCGATTCCAGCCGCCCGCGCGTCCGCGTGGCCTCCACATTCAGGTCCGAGAGTGCCTGCCGCGATACCGTCAGTTCGTGTTCGATCTGGTAGCAGGCCTGCTGCCGCCGCTCATGCTCCCGCTCGCGCTCGGTCACCTGCTCGCTCAGCGACTTCAGCTCCGTTGCCGCCAGGTTGAGGTCGATGGCCGTCTTGGCCGCATCGCGCTCCAGCCAGCGGTACTTGCCGGAGAGCACCAGCCGCAGGCGCGTTTCCAGGTCCGCCTTGAGCTCCGCATAGCGGCGCGTTTTGGAGGCCTGCCGCTTGAGCGAATTCACCTGCCGGGTGACTTCCTCCAGGATGTCGTAGACCCGCGCCAGATTCTGCTTGGCGCCTTCCAGCTTGGCCTCCGACAGCCGTTTGCGCGTCTTGAACTTGGTGACGCCGGCAGCCTCTTCGATCACCGAACGGCGGTCCTGCGGCTTGGAACTGAGGATTTGCCCGATGCGGCCCTGCTCGATAATGGCGTAGCTCTCCGGGCCCAGGCCCGTACCCATGAAAATGTCCTGGATGTCGCGCAGACGCGCCGGGCGGCCATCAATCAGGTATTCGCTCTCCCCCGACCGGAACAGCCGCCGCGTGATGGTGACTTCGCCGCGCTTCTGCGGCCCATCGTCCATCGGCTGCACCTTGTGCGGATGGTGGATCTGCTGAACTTCCGGATCCACCAAAGTCATGGTCACGTAGGCCATGCCGAGCGGCTTGCGGTCGCGCGTGCCGGCGAAAATTACGTCCTCCATGCGCGTGCCGCGCAAGGATTTCGCCGATTGTTCGCCTAGCACCCAACAGATGGCATCGCTGATATTCGACTTGCCGCAGCCATTGGGACCCACGATGGCGGCGATGCCTTCCCCGTTGAAGCGCAGTTCGGTGCGCTCACAAAAGGATTTAAATCCTTGCAGTTCTACGCGTTTGAGTTTGAGCAAAGCATTTACCTCTGCTTCGGGGGAGTTGTAACTATACTAAACGCGTCAGAACGAAAAGTAAAGCACCCCCACCACTCTTTGCAGTACCGCGGCGCCAAACCCCACAAGATCTTGTAGGGCGCCTCCTCAATTGCTCGGCTCCTCAATTACTCAACGACGGCCACCGTGGAGGCCGTTTTTCGCGGAACGCCCGCAGTCCCTCCTGAAAATCCGCGCTGGCGAAGACCCGGTCGCGGACCCGCCGCGCCACCCGTCCGGACTCCTCCCAGTCCATGCCGCGCACATCCTGGACGAAGCTCAGGCCATTTTGGATCGCCGTGGGGCTGAAACCGGCCACCATTTCGGCCACTTCCAACGCCTTCTTCTCCACGTCCGGGGCGATTTCGTGGACCAGGCCGAGTTCCGTGGCCTCCCCACTCCCGAAAATCCGCCCGGTGAGCGCCAGTTCCAGAGTGCGCCGTTCCCCCAGCGCCATCCCCACCGCGCGGTACACCAGGAATGGCCACAACCCCAGCCGGATCTCCGTCAGCCCAAACGTGGCGCCGGCTTCCGCGATGACGATGTGGCAGTTGGCCACCAGGCCCGTGCCCCCGCCCAGCGCCGCGCCCTGGACGGCGGCGATCAGCGGCTTGCAGCTTCGCTCGCCCAACGTAAAAAGCCGCTCGTGGAGCGAGTTGGCTTCCTCCGTGGCGCCCCCGGCCGCTTCTTCCAGGTCCATGCCGGCGCAAAACGATTTTCCGTTTGCCGCCAGCAGAATGGCGCCGATGCTGGGATCGTGGATGGCCGCCTCCACCGCCTGCAGGATCGCCAGACACAGCTCGTTATGGAGCGCGTTGCGCTTCTCCGGACGGTCCAGCGTGAGCCGCAATACCCGTCCGTGTTGCACGATTTGAAGCACGTTTACACCTCGATTTCGAGCGCCAGCAAGGCCGCCCCGAAAGTCTTGCCCTGGGCGTCGGTGCGCAGCGAGACCGTCCCGCCGCCGTCCA
>PLRZ01000712.1:0-952 GCA_003164075.1 Bryobacterales bacterium
ATGAACTACCGCGACGGCCTGGTCCGCATTGAGGGAAGGTAGTCCCGCGGGCTATCCTGGTAGTTCAAATGGGAAACATTCTGCAGAACCTGCCTACGGGCGAGAAGGTCGGTCTGGCTTTCTCCGGCGGACTCGATACCAGCGCCGCGATCCATTGGATGCGCGCCAAGGGCGCCATTCCGTATTCCTATACCGCCAACCTGGGCCAGCCCGACGAGCCCGATTACGACGAGATCCCGCGCCGCGCGCTGCTCTACGGCGCCGAAAAGGCCCGCCTCATCGATTGCCGCAAGCAATTGGTGGCCGAGGGCATTGCCGCGCTGCAGGCGGGCGCATTCCACATCTCCACCGCCGGGGTGCACTACTTCAACACCACGCCCATCGGACGCGCCGTCACCGGCACCATGCTGGTGGTCGCCATGAAAGAGGACGACGTCCACATCTGGGGCGACGGCAGCACTTTTAAGGGCAACGACATCGAGCGTTTCTACCGCTACGGCCTGCTGGCCAACCCCGCGTTGCGCATCTACAAGCCGTGGCTCGACCAGAAGTTCATCGACGAGTTGGGCGGCCGCAAGGAAATGTCGGAGTATATGGCGAGCCAAGGGCTCACCTACAAGATGAGCGTGGAGAAGGCATACTCCACCGATTCCAACATCTGGGGCGCCACCCACGAAGCCAAAGATCTGGAGCATCTCGACAAGGGCGTCCAAATTGTGGAGCCTATCATGGGGGTGGCTTCCTGGCGCGAAGACGTGGCTATCAAACCGGAAACGGTGACCATCCGCTTCGAAGAGGGCCAGCCGGTGGCGCTCAACCACGTGACTTTCGACGACCCGGTGAAGCTGGTGCTGGAGGCCAACACCATCGGCGGCCGGCACGGCCTGGGGGTATCCGATCAGATTGAGAACCGCATCATCGAAGCCAAGAGCCGCGGGATTTATGAAGCCCC
>PLRZ01000712.1:998-7301 GCA_003164075.1 Bryobacterales bacterium
TCACCGGCGAGGTGACGGTGGAACTGCGCCGCGGCAACGACTATTCGATTCTCGACACCACCAGCCCGAATCTGACTTACCATCCCGAACGGCTGACCATGGAGAAAGGCGCATCGGTCTTTTCTCCGCAGGACCGGATCGGCCAACTCACCATGCGTCATCTGGACATCACCGACACGCGCGACAAGCTGCTGCTCTATGTGAAGACCGGTCTGCTGGGTCCGGGGAGCGAGGGTTCGCTGCCGTTGTTGGGCGAGGGCGGCGGGAAGAACGAGTAGTAGGATTCATGTAATCTCGACCCCATGCTATTACTGCTGTGTTACAAAGCTGGCGGTACTGGTGGTCCCGCTTGTGCGGGAAGGGAGGGTCCATCCCGTGCCGGCGGTTTGCAGGTCTGAAGGATCGCCGCCGCGACGGCTGGTGGAGATACGTTTGAAGCGTTAGCCGAGCAAGACCAGACTGGAAGGGCCCGCGCCCAGGACGGCCTTCAACGGGATGGAACGGTCGAACGTGACGAGCCGGCCGTGGTTGCGGACGGCCAAGCCGAGCAAGTACGCATCGGTGATTTTCTGGTGCCCGGCGATCAGGGATGGCAGGAATAGTTCCTCGTCGAGTAAAGATACGGAATCCGGCCAGAAATGATGCTCTGTCGTGGCGCAGAAACTCCGCAACCGGCGGGCTACCTCCGCTGGACTGGCCTGTAGGTGATAGGACGAGTTACTGAGGATGCGGATACAGCCGTTGATCGTTATCGGGCAAGACGCCCAACCGTGTTCTCGATTCTGCCCGAACCAGCGGTGGGCGACTCCATAATAGACGTGAGCATCGTCGAACAGAGCCACGAGAACATTCACGTCTAACAGGGCAACGCTCACTCTTCATCCCGCAAGCGATTCACGAATTCCATGTCGACTCTTGGTGCGCCAGGCTTGGATACAAATACCTCGATGCCGTTTCGCATCCTTCGAGGCGCCGTGGCCGTCAGCGACTGGCGCGCCAGCTCCGAGATGACCTGCCCGAGCGTCTCTCCCTTTTCCTTAGCCAAACGCTTAGCCGCGGTGACCAGATCGTCATCGAGTTCCAGAGTTGTGCGCATGCCATCAGGGTAACACATCACGCATCAAGTACAGTGATGCGTGATGTTCTCCAAAACGCTTGACAGGCCGCCCCCTCCATGTGACTATTAATTCATTGTGGTGAATAAAAATTCACAGTCCGAGGAGACCCCGATGGCCGGCCTGTTCCACCCTAGCGAGATTCTCAAAGCCGGACGCACCGATTATCTTTGGGACCTCGATCTGACCAACGACGAGCTCTACTACCTGCTCGATCTGGCCTCTGCCGTCAAGCAGTCGCCGCGCGAATATGGACAGTCCATGGCCGGTAAGTCCATCGCCATGCTGTTTGAAAAGCCGTCGCTGCGCACCAAGCTTACCTTCGATCTCGCCATGAGCCAGATGGGCGGCGCGTCCGTCTTCATGGAAGGCCCTATCGGCGTGCGCGAGCCCCTCAAGGACGTGGCGCGCAACCTGGATCGCTGGGTCAACGGAATCGTGGCGCGCGTGTTCGCGCAAACCACCGTCGAAGGGCTGGCGCAGTGGTCGTCCGTGCCCGTCATCAACGCTCTCAGCGACGCTTTCCATCCCTGCCAGGCGCTGGCCGACGTGCTCACCATTCGCGAACGGTTCGGCACTCTGAAAGGCCTCAAGCTGACCTTTATCGGCGACGGTAACAACGTGGCGCAGTCGCTGATGCTGACGGCGGTCCGTCTGGGCATGGACTTCGCGCTGGGTTGTCCGCCCGGATATACGCCCGACCCCGATATCGTGGCGCAGGCGGAGGGCCTCGCTGCCGTCTCGGGCGCGTCGATTCTGATTACACACGAGGCCGCGGCGGCCCTGAACGGGGCGCATGCCGTTTATACCGATGTGTGGGCCAGCATGGGGCAGGAGCAGGAAGCCGCCAAACGCAAGAAGGCCTTTCATGCTTATCAGGTGAGTGAGGAATTGTTCGCGCAGGCGCTGCCCGAAGCGATTTTTATGCATTGCCTCCCCGCCAAACGCGGCGAAGAGGTTACCGACGGCGTGATGGAAAGCCCGCGCAGCGCGGTCTTCGACCAGGCCGGGAATCGGCTGCATGCGCAAAAGGCGCTGCTGCTGATGATGCTAACCTAAATCGACTTATGAACAACAGAAAGGCGGTTCCCACCCCTTGGGGCGGGCCGGATATCTCTGTCTTATGAAGCTTTGGGGTGGACGATTTGAAGCGGGACCGTCGGAGATTTTCGAGCGCTTCTCGGGGTCGCTCGATTTCGACCGGCGCCTGATCGACGCGGATATCCGCGGCTCGCAAGCCTTCGCGCGCGCCCTGGAGCGCACCGGCATCCTGACCGCCGAAGAGCGCGCGCA
Organism: Bryobacterales bacterium; assembly: GCA_003164075.1. Next base: position 3,407 of record PLRZ01000712.1, read on the forward strand.
AATTGTCGCGGCCTTCGACGCCATCCGCGCCGCTGCCTCGACGCCCGCCTTCTATGATGGCGCCACCGATGAAGACGTACACACGCTGGTGATCCGCAAATTGAAGGAGCGGGCCGGCGCGGTGGCCGATAAGATCCACACCGGCCGCAGCCGTAATGAGCAGGTCTCGCTCGATACGCGCCTGTGGCTGCGCGAAGAGTGCGACCGCGTGCGCGCCCTGCTGGGCGGCATGATGGCGGCGCTGCTGGATCTGGCGGCGAAATATCCCGACGCCGTGATTCCCGGATATACTCACATGCGCCGCGCGCAGGCGGTGCTCTGGCCGCACTACCTGCTGGCTTATTTCGAAATGTTCGCGCGCGATTGGGAGCGGGTGGGCGAAGCGCGGCGGCGCGCCGACGTGCTCCCGCTGGGTTCCGGCGCGCTGGCCGGGAGCGGCTTTCCTTTCGACCGTCAGGCCATGGCGCAGGACCTGGGCTTTGCCGCCGTCACTTACAACAGCATGGACGTTTCCGGCGACCGCGATTTCGCGCTCGACTTCCTCTATGCCGCCAGCGTGACGATGATCCACCTGAGCCGCCTGGCCGAAGACTGGATTCTCTATTCCAGCGAGGAATTCGGCTGGATGGAGCTGGGCGACGGCGTCACCAGCGGGTCGAGCCTGATGCCGCAGAAGAAGAATCCCGACTCGCTCGAGCTGATCCGCGGTAAGAGCGGGCGTGTAATCGGCTGCCTCACTTCGCTCATGGTCACCATGAAGGGGCTGCCGATGACTTACAATCGCGACATGCAAGAGGATAAGGTCCCGCTGTTCGAGGCGGCCGACCAGGTGAGCGGCTCGCTCGAAATGGCGCGCGCGGCGATCGAGTCGGCCAAGCTGCTGCCGGCCAAGCCCGCCGCGGCTGCGGAAGAAAGCTGGGTAGTGGCCACCGACCTGGCGGAAGCGCTGGCGCGCGCCGGTACGCCGTTCCATCAGGCGCACCAGATTGTCGGCCGCTTCGTGCTGGACAGCGTGCGCAGCGGCAAGAAGCCCGCCGACTGGACTCGCGAGCAGATGGCGCAATTCGCGCCCGAATTCACGGGCGATCTGGCGGACCTGCTGGATCCCCGAAAGGGAATGCAATCGCGCGAGATTGCGGGCGGCACTGGCCCACAGTGCGTGGCTGCGGCGCTGGCCGCGGCAAGAGAGCGGCTGGCAAGGATGCACTCATGACCAAGACCTATCGGCAAGGGCAGATTTTGAAGCTGATCCGCAATAAGCGGATCTCCACGCAAGAGGAACTGGCGCAGGAACTGAAGGTGCTGGATATCGCCGCCACGCAGGTGACCCTCTCGCGCGACATTCGCGATCTGCGTCTGGTGAAGACGCGCGACGGCTACCAGGAAATGGCGCCGGAGGAGACCGGGCCGCAGTTCTCCATGCTGGCCGCCGAGTTTCTGAAGGACGTGCTGCGGGCGCAGAACCTGGTGGTGCTGAAGACATCGCCGGGCCATGCCAATTCGGTCGCGGTGGCGCTGGATAACGAAGAGTGGCCGGAAGTGGTGGGCACNNTGCTGGATCTGGTGGAAAAAGGGTAGAGTTTCGGGGACAGGCTACATAACCTCGAAATTCGACGTGATAATTTCGAGGTTATGTAGCCTGTCCCCGAAATAGGGGCAGCGGCAACGCCACTTCGATCAGCGTGCCTTTTCCCGGCCCGGAAGAGATTTTCACCGAGCCGCCGAGGCTTTCGGCGCGTTCCTGCATTCCCGTCAAGCCTAACCCGTGGGCCCGCTCGTGCTGGAAACCCCGCCCGTCGTCCTGCACCGTGATCATCAGCCAGGAATCCGAGGCGCGCACGGTGATTTCCACGGCATTCGCATTGGCATGCTTGGCGACATTATTCAGCGCTTCCTGAGCGATGCGGAAGATACACGTTTTGTGTTCGTCGGGTAGATCGGCCGGTAAGTCGTCGGCTTGCACCTGAATGCGAACGCCGGTGGGCCGCGAGATCTCGCGCCCGAGCCAGCCGAGCGCCGCCGCTAGTCCCAGATCGTCCAGCATGGAGGGCCGCAGCAGCAGCGCCATGTTCCGAATCACCGCCAGCGAGCTCTCTACCGATTCGCGCACGCGGTCCACCCGCTCGCGAAGGTGTGCGTCGTAAGGGCGTAGCGCCACGGCGAGGTCGTGCAGTTCGAATTGCACGGCCGACATGGATTGCCCCACGGCATCGTGCAGGTCTCTCGATATGCTCTTGCGCTCGGTTTCCTGCGTGGCCACCAGTTTGGCGGAGAGGTCTTTCAGTTCCTGGCGGGCCTCGGTCACCTCCTGGAGATGTTTCAGGGTCTGACGTTCCAGCCGCAGCAGGTGCGCGGTGCTGAAGAATGCCTGCCCCATCCCCACCAGCAGCATCACCACCAGCGCCAGCACCAGTTGACCGCGGACGCCGGAAAACTTGGCGAGCAGCTCTTCATCCCGCCGCATCAGTTGCTGCTGATTCACGCTCCGGATGGTGTCCGCGATGGCCAGCGTACTGGATCGCCGCGGTAAGACTTCGTCGTGCAGAAAGCGATAACCTTCCTGCCGGCGGCGCTCCGGGCCCCAGGAGAGCACCGGCTCGATCGTCTGCCAGTAGTCGCGGATCTCGCGCTTCAAGGCCTCGAACATCTCGTGGTCGCCGGCGCCGGAGAGCGGCCCATTGTCGGCCAGCAACGACTGGATTTGCGAGCTGGCATCCATCAGTTCTTTGCGGCTCTGTTCCGCTTTGGTCCGGTCGGGCTCCAGAAGATAGTCGCGCAGGTAGGTGCCGGATAAGTAGACCGCCGAGCGGATCTCGTCGGTCTGCTGGTTCTTGGCAAGGAACTGGCGCAGAGAGGTTTGATTCGCGCTCTGTACTTCGGAGAGCGCGTGCAGCGCGCTCAGGCCCGACAGAATCAGCAGGATCAGTAGTACTCCGAAACCGAGCACCAGCCCGCCGCGCATGGTCAGCAGGCGGACTCCGGCCGGTGGATTAACCAGGGGCGACACCGCTGTTCTGGGGAGAAATGATACCTTTTCGGACGGCATACAGAATCAGGTCGGCCAGGCTGTGCAGATTCAGCTTCTGAAAGATGTGCTGGCGATGGCAGATTACCGTGGTCGGGCTCAGACCGAGCGTATTGGCGACATCCTTATTGGATGCGCCCTCCGCCAGCAGTTGCAGGATCTCGCGTTCGCGGTTAGTGAGCACCTCATAGGCGTCCACGGCCTGCTCGCGCTGCAGGTAGCGGGTGTAATCGTCGGCCAGAATGCGGCTCACCTTGGGACTGAAAAACGCCTTCCCCTGGCTCACCGCGCGCACCGCATCCACCACTTCCGATTCCGCCGAGCTTTTCAGTACATATCCGCGGGCGCCGGCCTTGAGCGCGCCCAGCAGATAGGCCTCGTCGGCCTGGACGGTCAGGATCACAATCTGGGTGTCGGGTAACATCTCGGCGATTTGCCGGCCCGCCTCGATTCCGTTGAGGTTCGGCATGGCGATATCGAGGATGACCACGTGGGGCCGTTCGCGCCGGGCGAGGGCGATGGCCTCCCGGCCGTCGCACGCCTCGGCGACCACCTCCAGGCCGGGTTCGTGCTCCAGGAGCGTCCGCAAGCCCCGCCGTATGATGGCGTGATCGTCGGCAATCAGAATTCGAATGGGCCCCATAGTGAGACTTGTCGGCGGCTGTCGATTCCCATGGTACGCCATCCCTCTGTCCCGGTGAATCCTCTGGCGAGAGTATTTTGCAGCGATTTCTTGGCTACATCGATTTTCATAGGAAACTCCTCCGATGACGGTATGGGGCAGAACGCGCTTGCCGACTAAGATTGAAATGCACGCCGTCAAGACTCAGAACTCCTGATGTCGACCGGGGATTTCGGTTGGCCCGGGGA
>PLRZ01000712.1:7337-7886 GCA_003164075.1 Bryobacterales bacterium
CATGAGATCAGGAGTCCAGAGACTGTGCTGCCATCAAACGGTGATCTATCGCGCGAAGCCCTGGAGCGGCTGCGGCAATACGATACCTGCACTCTATCCAACGCCATCGAACGGTTGAACCTTCGTCCCCGCAATGAAGGCTTTATCACCGGAGCGGTCACGTGCCGGTTCCCTCAACTGGCGCCGGTGGTCGGCTATGCCGTCACGGCCAGGATGCAGTCGTCGGTAACTCCGGTCAACGGGAAATGTTACCACGAGCACGCGGACTTTTGGAGATACGTCGCCAGTTTCTCCGGACCGCAAGTCCTGGTGATCCAGGACGCCGACCACGCCCCGGGAGTGGGTGCGCTATTGGGAGAAGGCTACGCCCGGATCTCCCGCGCCTTCGGGTGCGTGGCCTGCATCACCAACGGCGCCGTGCGCGACCTGGAGGGAATCGAGGCGCTCGGGTACCAGGTTTTCGCCGGCAGCGTTTCGGTATCGCACGCCTACGCGCACGTGGTGGATTTCGGAGATCCCGTGGAGATTGGCGGCTTGCGGATCTCGAAC
>PLRZ01000382.1:0-1031 GCA_003164075.1 Bryobacterales bacterium
CCGCCTTTTGCTCCGACGCCTCCGATGCTATGGCAGGCGATGCAGTTCTTTTCGACGAACAACTCTCGTCCATAGCCGGCGCTGGGGATGGACCGCACGCTCGAGTAATAGCTTCCCATCTGCTCGCTGGTCAAAGAGAGCATATAGAAAGTCAACGCCCGCGCCTGCTCTTTCGTGAAATGGAAATTCGGCATGGGCGAGTTGCGGGACACCGTATTGGGATCCAGGAAATGCCGCTCCAGCCATTCGGGGAACCGGCGGCTCGCGCCTTCTTCGGTCAGGTCCGGACCGATGGTCCCACCCACGCCGTTCAGCTTATGGCAGCCGCGGCATCCTTGCGTTTCGAACAGCCTCCGGCCTTCCGTCAACTCCGGCACGCCGGGGACCTCTCCTTCTTTATGACACCGCCCGCAGGAGGCGCGAACGTATTCCCTGGGCAGCAGCGGCTCCTGCCAGAACGACACCATGCCATGCGCGTTCTGCGTGTCGGTGGCTAGCCCCTGCCCGCCGTGACAGACCGTGCAGCCAAATTTCGCGGGGACGTGCGGGCCAAGGTTGGCGTGGAACGTGAAGGGCTGTGGCGCGCTCTTCATGGTTGGGTCTTCAACGCCGAGATGGCAGGTAGTGCAGCGGTCAACGCGCTGCAACCCGGGCAGCAGATCCTGCCGGATGACCAGGTCTGCGTTCAATACGTCGCTCTTTGCCGCGGCGTTGGGCTCGCCCACGGCTTCCAGCCGGTGGAACTCCTGTTGGTACGTTTTCCACGCTGGAGTGCCGGCCTGCCAGACCGCCCCCAGCATCAGAGCCAGCACAATCAGGCTCAGGGCGAAGAAAAACTGCGGTAGTCTCCGTTCCATTTACTCGCCCCCCACAATGTGGACCCATGGTGGCACGAACGCCCATCCCGGACCGCGGAACAAGGTCCCGATCACGATCAGGACTACATTGACCACCACGAAAAGCGTGAAGGCGCGGATGGCCCACTTGCGATCAACTGGCCGCCGGCTGGGATTCGGGTCGATGTACGGAAT
>PLRZ01000382.1:1114-5755 GCA_003164075.1 Bryobacterales bacterium
GTGTCTTCTTCCTCCTCCATGCCGACGGTCTCGAAGATGGGTTTGCCGCTTACCACCTCCATCAGGCCATACGTCTTATCCTTAGATGCGGGGGCCGCGGCCAGTACGGCGACGGGTTCAGGCGCCCCGATCGTGACTAACTGCGCGGCTTTCTCCTCTTTCAACTTCCATACCGGCCGCGAGAGCCCTCCATCCTTGCGGACCCGCCAGAAGTGCACCATGGTCAGCAGTGTGACTACGGCCGGCAGCACGGCCACGTGCAGCACGTAGAAGCGCAGCAGCGCCGCCTGGCCCACGGTGTGGCCTCCCAACAGCAATTCGCGAATGCGGGCGCCCACCAGAGGAGCGTAACTGCCAATGTTAGTTCCCACCGTGATGGCCCAGAAGGCGAGTTGATCCCACGGCAGAAGATAGCCGGTGAAGGACAGTCCCAAGGTGAGCAGGAACAGAACCACCCCAATCACCCAGTTGAACTGTCGCGGCCTCTTGTAGGACCCGGTGTAAAAGACGCGGCACATGTGAAGGAAGACGCAGATCACCATGCCATGGGCCGACCACCGGTGCATGTTGCGCAGAAAGCTTCCCAGGTAGACCACGAACTGAAGGTCTTTCATGTCCTGGTAGGCCTGGGGCGGATAAGGCCGATAGTAGAACATCAGCGCTACCCCGGTGGTCACCAGGATCAGAAAGAGGAAGAAGGTGATGAACCCCAGGTAGAACGTGTGCTTCACCTTGAGGTTCTCTTTCTTCACTTTGGCGGGGTGAATGTGCAGCCACACGTTGAGGAAGACTAATTCGGACTTCCCCTTGTCGGTGGACAGCGGGTCCCGCCGGAAGATTGACTGCCAGACATCTCGTATGGGATTCATCGTCACACCATGAGGCGATAGGTTGCGGGGACGGTGTGGTCCTTGTCCACCCTCAGTTGTCCGTCGCGGGCCAGCGTTACTTCGAACCACTCCAGCGGCCTGGGAGCGGGGCCGTGCAGCACCTTGCCGTCGGCGCTGAACACGCTGCCGTGGCAGGGACAATGGAACTCATCGTCGCTTTGGAAATACCCCACGGTGCAGCCGAGGTGAGTGCAGACGGCGTTGGCTACCGCGAAGCCCTTTTCACGGTCGCGGAATACGAAGATCTTCTCTTCCGACAGAAACGTGGGAGGGCCGTAAGAAAAATCCGCTGGGCTGCCGATCTTAAACGTCTGCGGCGGCTCGTAAAATACACTCGGTGTCAAGAACCGCAACACCGCCGCCAGACTCACGCTGACCGCGGAACACAGGGCCACCAGCCCCGCCGAGCCCCAATTCACAAAGGACCGTCGCTTCATGCGTCTCTCCCTCTCACTCGAACACCTCTCGCTCCTGCTGCTCCAGCGACTCCATGGTGATGGCATCGACGGGGCACCGCTGGGCGCAGAGCGCGCACCGAATACACTTTTCTTCGTTCTTGATAATGGCGCCGGCCTGTCCCGCGGGCAGTTCGGCGGCGGACACACCGTAGCGGTTTCGAATCAAGGCGTCGTACCGCTCGTCGCCCACCACTTGCGCCAGGTCTACCAGGCGCAGGCAGCTTTCCGGACATACATCCACGCACCCCGCGCACAGAATGCACTTCGAGCCGTCGAAAATTGTATTGACTTGGCACTTGAGGCAGCGCAGCCCTTCCGCGCGTCCCTGCGTCTCATCGAATCCCAATTCCACTTCGGCGATCCCGATGCGCCGGTTGGCCGGCAGCACCGGCATGGTCTGCCGCGGGATGCTCAGGAAACCGCGCGGCATTTCCCAATTCTTGAAAATGCGAAAGCGGCTCAAAACCGTCTTGCTGCTCGTTCCGTGGAACCAGGTGTGGATGGAGCGGGCCGCGCGATGCCCGTTGGCCACGGCTTCCACCAGCACACGCGGGCCGAACGCCACGTCGCCGCCGGCAAAAACTCCCGGAGCCGTGGTCATGAGGTTCTCGTCTATTTTGAGAATTCCGCGCGGCGTGATCTGGACGTCCTTGTCGCCGCCCAGAAAAGAGAGATCCGCCTGCTGTCCAATGGCCAGCACCACGGTGTCGCACGGAATCACCTTTTCTTCGTCGCTGAAGGCCGGGTTGAATCGCCCGTTTTCGTCGAATACCGAGACGCAGGCGCGCACCTTGAGTCCGGTCACGATGCCATCTTTGCCGACGATCTCCTTCGGCCCCCACCCGTTATCCACGGCGATACCTTCGTGTTCGGCTTCCTGAACTTCGCTTTGCCAGGCGGGCATTTGCAGCCGCGATTCCAGGCTGACCAGGCATACCTGTTCGGCGCCCGAGCGCATCGCCATGCGGGCTGCGTCCAAGGCCGGCTGCAGACTTTCCGCGCCGGACTCCGCGGCGCCGGAATCCCAACTCTCATGCACCAGGCGCACGGCCGCGCGCGCCACATCGATAGCCACATTGCCACCGCCGACCACCGCCACCCGCTTACCCAGTTCGATCTCGTACCCCAGATTGGCGTTGATCAGGAAATCGATGCCGTTATAAACTCCCGCCAGGTGCGCGCCGGGGATGTTCAACTCGCGGCCCTTGTTGAGCCCGGTCGCCAGCAGCACGGCGTCGAATTTGGAACGTAGTTCGCCAAAGGAAATGTCGCGCCCCAGAGTCACCCGCGTGTGCAGCGTGACCCCCATCGCCAGGATGTTATCCACTTCCATCTTGATGATTTCGCGCGGAAGCCGGAAGTGGGGAATGCCCAGGTAGAGCATTCCCCCCGGGACCGGCGCCGACTCGAAGACTTCTACCGAGTACCCCAACAGCGCCAGGTCGTGAGCGCATGTCAGACCGCACACGCCCGCCCCCACAATTGCGACAGTCTTTCCCCGTTTCGGCCCGTGCGGCAGGTTCTTGCGCGCAGGGTCATGCCCGGCGCCCAGGTTGTGCCGGTCGGTGGCATATCGTTTGAGCGCGCAGATTGCGATGGGTTCATCGATCTTGCCGCGGCGGCAGGCATCTTCGCATGGGTGTGCGCAGATCCGCCCCAACACATACGCGAACGGATTGGGAGCGCGGGCCAGAAGGTACGCCTCTTCATCCCGGGAGATCCCGATGGATTGCACGTACCGCCCGCACTCCGTGTGGATGGGACAGGCGGTACGGCACGGAATGTTGCGGTCGAAGTATTCCTGGTCCGGTACCGTTACGCGATAGGGCATGAGGATTTCCTCTTACTGTTTCTTCAGCTTCTCGATTTCCTCGTCGCTCAGCGCCGGGAAGAAGGCTTTCGGATTCTTGTCTTTTCGNNGGCTTGTGCATCATGCGTTTGACGTAGCGCTCCCATTCATCGCGCTTCATCATGGTATTCATGGGCCGCGCGATGGTATGGCATTTGGAGCACTTCGTGCTAAACACCTTGTAGGCCGCCTGCTGGGGAGCAGGATATGCGCTGATGTCGATCTTATCCGGGCCCTTATCCTGTGGAAGCACCACGTTACTCGTCTGCGCCGCCAGTACCAGGGGCGCCAACATCATCATTCTTTGAATTAGTCGTTTCATATAAGTCACTCCCTTACCACATCAACCGCACATCCACTTTGAAGAGCTTGTCCGTAACCCCCACGCCGGAAACCGGGTCCTGATCGTGTTCGTGGCTGTAACTGGCGCGCAGCACCACGTTGCCCAGCGCGGTCAGCGCTTTCTCGCTGCCGATGCTCCAGGCCTGGGTATGGACCACCGGCCCGGGAGCGATGCTCTGGTTCAAGCGGTCGTATCTGGCCATGACCGCAAAACCGTTCTGGATGTAGTAATCCACCTCGGCGCGATAACCATTTGAAATGAAGTGCTGCAACGGCGAACCCTGCTCCACCTCCCAGTCGTCGTCGTCCCGCAGATACCCACCCAGCACGTCCAGCTTGTCGAAGAATAGGTAGTTTCCGAAAACACCGTAACGCCGGATGTTGGGGCGGTACGTGAACTGGTCGGGATCTCCCTGATTCTGTATCTGATCTTTGGTGCCGTGGTACGCCATGAAGGTGACCCCACCATCGGGACCGAACCAGTAATCGGCATCGAACCAGTAATCTTTAGAGTTCTTAGTTGAGTTGAAAAGGATCTCGCTGCCATCGGCATTCAGCCCGTTGGTGACCTTGGCGGAAACCGCGAACACCTGTTTGAAGTAGTTCGAAGCCCACGTGTATCCTACATCGACCCCCACCGGGTGCTGGTCCAGCGAGAAGTTGATCGGGCTGACGTTCTCGAACAGGGGCGCCGGGTCGGGGAACAGGTTGTAGAACATGGCTGCGCGCGTGCCTTCTCCTTCCTGCATGTGCATCTCGCCGGCCTTGATGAAGTAACTGCTGTTGGCGCGGCCTCCGGTGTAACTCATGAACGCCTGTTCCAGGTCGGTGCTGCCACCTTGATACAGCTCGAAATGCGTGAAGTAGGAAAATCCGGTCTCCGGCACGGCCCCTGCCACAAACAGCGCCGCTTCATCCAGGTTGAAGCTGGAACTGGACGTGGGCGCAGTCCCGTCGGGCGTGTTCTTGTCCACGGTAAAGCTGCCTTGGGCAATAATAGCAAGCGAATTGGTGATGGCGAATTTGATGTTGTTGTCCAACGCGGCAATCTTGGGAGCGGCCTTGGTTCCATCCATTTCGTCGGGCGGCAACCGGTATCCCA
>PLRZ01000382.1:5867-7372 GCA_003164075.1 Bryobacterales bacterium
CTACGTTTTGGGAAGGCTGTTCACGCTCTTGAGCGCGCTAGAGAGGTAGCCAGCAGGCTCAACGGAAAGGCCCGGCAAGCAACGCGTCTTGGAACGGATCGTGCCGGATAAGTCGCCAAAGGTTTACCAATCTAACACTTATCGCTAAGGACGCTACCGAGTTGCGAATCGCCCCAAATTGCCACCCGAAAGCAACGGGACGCATCGCCGTCTCAGCGCTTGACTGTCCGTATACCTTAGCATGCCCTCAGTCGCCTTGCCGTGTCCGGTCAGCGGCCTCAGCGAGCAGATCGGCAACCAGAGGTTTTGAGACCCGGAAATTCGTTGCCAGCAAACGATTGAGAGCCGACGGCAGGTCTACCAGATGTTCAATGGCGGCTCTCCGCAAAACGCCCAGCGTCCCCGTGTTCGGGATACCTCGCCGGGAAGCCTCCAGCCGACCGGCCGATTCGTCAATCAACAGAAGAACATCGGTCTCGAACGCGGCTAAGGCGATCGCGGATGCCTCGCCCGCATCCAGGTCCGCTAGCGCAGCGTCCCGACTTGGCGATTTTCGGATCTCGATCCAGACGGGATGCTGCGTTGCCCATCCGCGTACCTCGGGTGGGGCCTCCGTGTCCATGAGTTCACTGAAAACTTCCTCGGGGATCACGACGCGGTGGTAGAGTTGCTGCAGGACGCCAATCTCACCGATGAGAATCAGATAGTTGATTGGTGACGTGTCCGCGACAACGACCATCATCCCCGAAGAGTCCCGGCTACTTCGCTGTCCCTGCGAACATCCTCCAGCGTGAGGTCCAGAAAAACCCCGTGAGCTTTGAGGAAACCGTCCATTTTATACCGCGATCGGATACCCAACAAGCGGCGAGCCTGAGACACGGTCAGTCTTCCGGTGCGAATCGCCTCAAGAGCAAGCCCCTCCAGGGCTGCTCGTGGCAATTCGCCTGGATCCGCAACGATTCGACGTCCCAAGTCCTCGGGAATTTCCAGACTTACTTGCATCGCTTCCTCTCGACCATTATCGCTCAAGCTGAGCCTATTGGGCCGGGAGGCAAAGACGGTCGCCGGGACAGCGGCCGTGAACGGCGCTATTGGAAATTCAGCGGCGAGGTACTGCCTTAATCTTACGTGACCAGAGGGAGATCGGTCCGCGGAAAATCGGTGCCCTTCGAGAGCAGCGGTTCCTGGCTCACCGTGGCAAGCGCATAGACACAGCAGTCACCGAGATTCAGTTGGGCTGGATGCCGGCCTTTGCCGTACCTGCGCCAGGCGCGCACGGCCGCTTGCGCTTGTTTCGAATCGAGTGGCACGATCTCTGTGCGGGCGTCGAACAGGAAAAGCTCCAAGTCCGCGCCGGCGTCCGGGCCGTACCGTCCCTCAAAAACAATGGCCGCTTCCGGAACAGTAACATACCAGGCGCCTATTGGCCTTGGCGAGCGCCCCCAGCATCGCGTCACGCTCCGGCTCGGCTTGCAGAATTGCGACCAGGGCGGACGTGTCAATCA
>PLRZ01000372.1:0-6961 GCA_003164075.1 Bryobacterales bacterium
TCTTCAACGCCGCCGCCTACAACCAGGTGGACGTGGCCGAGAAAGAGCCGCTGGCCGCATTCCTGGTGAACGGGCTGGCAGTGCGAAACCTGGCCGTCGCCTGCCGCCAGATTGACGCGCGGCTGGTGCATTTCTCCACCGACTACGTCTTCGACGGACGCGCCCGGCATCCTTACGTCGAAGACGACGCGACCCACCCGCTGGGCGCCTACGCGGTCTCCAAACTGGCCGGCGAACTGTACGCCCAGGCTTACCTGGACAGGGCCATCGTGGTGCGCACTTCCGGCGTCTTCGGACCCGGCGGATTGGCCACCGCGCGTGGCAATTTCGTGGAGCTCATGCTGCGCCTGGCAGCCGCCGGCCAGCCCATCCGCGTGGTGGAAGATCACGTAGCCTCACCCACCTACGCGCCCCTGCTGGCCGAGCGCACGGTCGACCTGGTGGACCGCGGCCTTGCGGGCGTCTTCCACATCGCCGGCGGCATCCCCATCTCCTGGTTTCAGTTTGCGCGGACCATTTTCGAGTTGGCGGACTTCAAACCGCTGCTGCTGGCCACCAACGAACGCGAGTACCGTACACCGGCCCAACGTCCGCGGTATTCGGCGCTCTCCAACGCCAAAATCGAGCGGCTGGGTCTAGCGCCTATGCCGCCCCTGCGCGAAGTGATGGCGGCCTACCTGGCCGAGCGCACGCGCAAAGTTCAGTAGGCGAACGCTCCCTCACGGTCGCGGCTCAGTTCCGAGCCGCGACCGTAAGGAGCCGCGAAGAAATATCCTNNGAGGGCACCCCGTTAGGGAGCGATTGCGCACATTCGAGACATTTGGTCAGCGTATTGTTTCGCGGCCGCTAAGGGAGCGTTAGGCGAGTTTACCGCTTCTTCAGAATGTCCACCAGTTCCTGCACCGAGTCCGCACTCTTCTTCAGCATGGCCTGTTCTTCCGCCGTGAGCTTGATCTCGTAAATCTTCTCGATGCCGCCTGCGCCCAATTTCACCGGGACTCCGACGAACAGCCCGTTGATGCCGTATTCGCCCTCCAGATAAGCCGCGCAGGGCAGCACTTTCTTTTTATCCTTCAGGATCGACTCGGCCATCTCCACCGCGGCCGCCGACGGCGCATAGTAGGCGCTCCCGGTCTTCAGGTACTTCACGATCTCCGCGCCGCCATTGCGAGTGCGCTCGACAATCTTGTCGATAGCCGCCTGGTCCATCAGCTCGGTCAGCGGGATTCCCGAGACGCCGCTCAAGCGCACCAGCGGCACCATGGTATCGCCGTGGCCGCCCATCACCACGCCGGTGACGTTCTCCACCGACACCTTCAGTTCGGCGGCAATGAACGTACGGAAGCGCGCGCTGTCCAGTACGCCCGCCATGCCCACCACGCGGTTCCTGGGGAACTTCGACACCCAGTAGGCCGCCTGCGCCATGGCGTCGAGCGGATTCGTCACCACGATAATGATGCAGTTGGGCGAGTGCTTGGCAACCTGTTCGGTGGCAATGCGGATCACATCGTAATTAGCCGCCAGCAGGTCGTCACGGCTCATCCCCGGCTTGCGGGGGAAACCCGCGGTGATGATGGCGATATCGGAATCGGCCGTCAGTTCGTAATCGTTTGCGCCCGCCAGTGACACGTCGTATCCCTGCACCGGACCGGACTGCAGGATATCCAACGCTTTGCCCTGCGGGACGCCTTCCACGACGTCCACCAGGACCACATCGGCGAGTTCCTTATCGGCAATTCGCAACGCACAATTCGCGCCGACGTTTCCGGCGCCTACAACGGTAACTTTCTTTCGCAAGCTGCTAACTCCTAAATGGGGATTGGGGCAACTCGATTATAACGTCTGGCGCGCCGCCCGACTATTCGCCGAGCGCTTATGGGCGCTTACACGGTTTCGGGAACGCCCCGCTGGCTTACGGAACGCCCTCTGAGCCGGGCTCGGTAACTCCAATGCGACCGATTCCGAGCCGCGACGGCAACGGAGCGGGAACCGCCCGGAATCCCGAAAACGTTCACGCAGCCAGTGCTTATGAACCGATTGGGGCGGAGCGCCATTCTCGGGAGCGGGTTTCGCGTGGCGCCCCGCCTAATTCTCCGGGGAATGCAGCCCGCCGACGCCCGCTTCGCTCGATGCGCCCGGGATGTGGCCATGAGCACCGGCCCCATTAATCCTCACGGGGAAGCTTTTCCGCAAAATCCACAATGAGGCATCGTAAGGGCAACTTCCTTGGCTCCAACCTCAAGCCCAGTTCTCGAACGGCCGTAAAGACGGACGGCAAAGGTAGGGTCTCCGAATCGCCGGGCGGATGGCCGTCGGCGTCGCCTCGTTGAGATGCGATCCGCTGAAGTCCGGGAAAATCCTCCGGCGCCGCACTGAGACTTATGTCAAAATTCCCCTCAAGCCCGGTCATGTTGACGACGGGCCGGTCCACCACACTCGACAGCATCGACGCCAGCGATGCTAACGTCCTTGCTTTCAGTGTCCCGGTGTTGGAAAATTCGATCACCTCGGGGCCGTCCACACTCTCGGGTCTGCGCAGTTTTGGGCCACCCTTCCCAACCACCAACGCATACACATTTGTCTGTCTCATTTCCTCGTGAACTCTCATGTGAAATCGATCCATAAGTAAGCCTCGAAGCATTGCAGGAACTTCTGCCTTGTTGCTACCCTTTGGCACTGTAGCGACAATGTCGTATCGCTCGGTTTCCAGCCAGGACGGCCCGACAATCTGGTAGTGCGGGAGGCCATAGGCCCGCATCATAATCGGCACTAGCGGATAATTGAAATACCTGATCATTGCCGGGTCCTCCTTCCTGTATGGGCGGCCTCCTGGTTGGCAGCGCCTCACGGACGCGACCTCGAAAGCCGGCACGGGTGGGGAAGTTTGGTTCGCGAGAATGCTCGCTCCAACCCCAGACACAAAAAGTATGGTAAACGACTTCACTTCGCCTCCCAATAAATGCAATCGACGCGATCAACACATCTGCGCGTGCTCCTGTCACTCCCAGGTGCGGGTGCCCGCGTTTGGTTGTCTTCCTCCCGCAAAGAGCAAGGTGGCCTATCCGCGCCACATCAGCTTAGGCCAGCGCCCGCTAAGCGGACACTCTCCGTCCGAAGTGGACGTTGCGAGACACAACATTTCGGATGCTGCCCGACATTAGTGCCCACCATATTAATGACGTTTCATATCTTAGCGCGATCATGCGATGCAACGGTACTACTTTCTATCCCGCAGCAGCCGCGAAGTTACCGCGAGACAGAAATCGGCGCGATGGAATGAATGTCGGGGAGATAGTGGCTCCCCAGATCCAACCGAGAATAATCCAGCACGTTCATAGCGGAGCGGATGCCGCGGTTCCGCGGCGAAGATGACCCCGTAAATAGAGATGTTCGACGCCTAAGGCCGACAAGCCCGGCCCATGGGGGAAGATTCTCATTAGGGGTGCGCCACCATGGGCCGAGCGATCCCGCGGCGGTGTGCGGAAAAGGAACGGTGGCGTATTCTTCTCGCCGATCTTCTGTCCGGCTCTGGTCCCACGCCTAAGAAGATATTAGTACTCCAATTTGGCCACAGTTGTTCCTTTCGCATTGCACCTTAGCTTCGCTTTAACGTTTCTTCGGTACATCACGCCGCCCCTTGCCGACCCCGGTGTATCGGGCATATTAAAGGAAAGTTCCCTGTTGACTTATTCACCCCCCCCCCGGCTACATTCGTGCGCAGGAGGTTTTATAAGCTAGTGACTCTTAAGAATACGCGAAAAACGGTAGTCTCCCTTGTCCTTCTTGCTATAGCCGTAGCCGGGTCGTCCGCAATACTGCGGGCACAGGGGCCGTGCACGGACGACCAATATCAGGGATGTGTTGATCTTTGTGGTTTTAACAACGCTGGCGTTTCCTATTGTTACGTCGGCAACGATGGCAATGACATTCGCTGTGGCTGTGTCCGCCAAATAGAGGAGTAGGGCCGCGGGCTTGCCACCGTAAGCGCGGCCGATGTATCGACATTTTCCGTGAAAACGCTTTATGGGCGGTCGATCTTGCGTGGAGTACGCCTGCGAGTGCGCGGAATCTTGGCTTCGCATGGTGCGGCTCGGAAGGCGGCGACTCGCAGGATACCCGCCCTGCAACTGTTAACATTATTGCGGTTCTGCATGACGCCTTACATTAGCCGTTCTCTAAGTTAAAACAATGGAGGGAATTGTGGGCGTTGCCCTCATCCGTAGGTTCTGTAATGTCGATTCGTGGCTGCCAGTCGGCCTGTTGGCGGCTTCCCTTGGGCTCAATCTATACCTCGGTTGGCGCATTAATCACACGCCTAGTGCCGGACCAGCCTTGCCGTCGGCTGGGATCGTTGGTGAGCACGCCCAGCCGCTAGTGGCCAGTGACCTGCGCGGTGGACGTGTTGTGGTGACCTGGGGCGGCGATTCGAGGCCCACGATCCTTTATGTTTTTGCGCCTGACTGTGCGTGGTGCAGCCGCAATCTTCAATCGTTCGTCAAGCTTAGTGAGCGAGTAGCTGGCTATCGTATCATGGGAATTTCACTGAGGACCGCCGGGCTGACCGATTATGTCTTATCTAATAAATTCACGTTTCCTGTGTATGCCAGCCCCAGCGAAGAGACGATCAGGAACTTCAGGCTAGGCGCGACACCTGAGACGATTATTGTCTCGCCAGAAGGAGTCATACAGAAGGCTTGGCTAGGTGTCTTTACCGGCCGAACATTGGACGAAATCGAAAAAACGTTCGGCATAGAGTTGTAATTCAGGGCGCGGCTTTCGAGCGCGTTGGGCAATAAAAGGGCCGGCGAAGTCGATCACAAAGGACGTCGAAGGCGTTCAAGACGAGGAAGTCGGATTCCGGCAAGATGATCCTGAATATCCATACCAATGGCGAACGGGCCCTGAGGGCACCCCTCCGCGCCGAAGTCATCGTGCACCATACCAGCGCGTACCGCTGGGGCGGGTCGCTGCCGTGCTTCGGGGAAATCGTGACTCGCCTGCGCGGGATTCTAGAAAGATTCTTGAACGCGGTCGGACGCCTGGACGCTTGCCTGGTGTCTGACGAGACTCTGGAAAACCTGCCGCTGCCCACCCAGGTGGGGAAGACCAAAGTGGGCGGGATCGATTTCACCCAGCCCGGAATGCGGCGGGTAGCAGAGGCGGTGATGGCGTTATCGACGGCACCCACCGGGTTCACGGCTTTTGAACTGGCCCGAAAGGTGCGCGCCATGAGCGGCGAAGCGGAATCCGCCTATGGGCCGCGACGGGCCACCTACAATCTGAAGAAACTGCGCGGCAAAGGAATGGTGCGCAAGATCGGGACCTCACGCCGCTATGAGCCGGAACCGACTGGTCTGCGGGCCATCGCCGCGCTCGTGGTCATCCGCGAAAAGGTCATCCGGCCGTTATTTGCCGCCAGCCAACGGCCCGCGACACAAACCAAAGCGAACCATCCCACACCCGTGGATCAGCATGACGAACATCTCCGGGTTGGAACGCGCGATCTCTTCACGGCTCTGGGGATTGCCGCCCAGGATCGACAATTCTTTTTTCGTCTTTTTCCATAAGAACCTAATTGGAACCCGGCGCCGTCGGTTGGCTGTAGGAAGAACCTTGCGCGCCCCGCCTAATTCTCCGGGGAATGCAACCCGCCGGCGCCTGGCCGGAAGGCGATGTTGCCGCGCTGCGGATCGTCCTGCAACGAAGTGGTGCAGTTCCACAGACACGCGCCGCAATGCACGCACTTCTCGCGGTCGAACATCGGGACGCCCATCGGACCGGCCGTGATGGCCTGCCCCGAGCACATCTCGATGCACAGCTTGGTCGCACAGCGTTCACAGAAATCGGGGTAAATGAAGCTCACGTGGTCGGCGAATCCCCCCGGCGCCTGCACTTTGCCGCCGATCAGCAGCGCGTCCTGGTGCGTGATCAGAAGCTGGCCGTCGAAGGGAATCGCGGGCCAGCCGCAACGCTCCATCAGCGCATCGTGACACGAGACTCCGCGGCGCCGGCAGTCGGCGACCATCTGCTCCAGTTCCGCCGGGGAGATTTTGCCGCGGTAATAGTCCGCCAACTGCGGCATCAGCCCGGGCTCGCCGGCCAGCGAGTGCTTTCCCTTGGTGAATCCGGCCAGCGCCATGCCGATCAGTCCGGTGACCACCCCGCGGTGGAAGCCGTCGCGAGCCTTTTCGGCCACTCGCCCTTCCTGTTCCACCCAACTGGCGCGCCGCCGCGCCACATACGTCCGCTCCAGGTTTTCGCGGTCCAGAGGCTTGCCCGCGCGCAGCAGTTCCAACACCGCCTCGGCCAGTTGCGACCCGGTAGTCCAAGCCTCATCCACGCCCGACCCGGTCAGCACGTTGGTGCTGCCGGAACCCTCGCCGATGCGCGCGAAACCATTGCCCGCCAGTATCGGTTCCCCGCGCCGGCCCGATTCCTGTAACGATTTCGCTCCCCACGATCGTAATTTCCCGCCCCGCAGATACTGCCACAAATACGGATGCAGCAGGAAATGCTGCAGGTACCGGTATGACGACCGCATGGGGCTGCGGAACCACGAGGGGACGAAAATCCCCACCGTGGCCACATGGCCGGGATGCACGTACAGGAAGCCGAAAATCTCCGGCTCCGGATAGCCCAAAGTATGGAACACCGTGCCGGGCTCCAGCGTGCAGGTTTCCGGCAGGTCCACCACCATCTTCATGCCCACGGCCCACTCGCGTTGATGATGGCCGTCCGGCATCCCGAGTTCTTCGTCCAACTGCCGTCCCACGGCGCCCACCGGTCCGTCCGCCACCACCGTCAATGCCGCGTAGATATCCATTCCGGGCATGAAACCGGCTTCCGGATTTCCGCCGCGATCCACTCCCTGGTCGCACAGCCGGACGCCCAGCACGCGATCGCTGTCGGGGTCGAAGATGGCTTCTTCCACGGGCATTCCGGGCCAGATCTGCACCGTGCC
>PLRZ01000372.1:6971-9280 GCA_003164075.1 Bryobacterales bacterium
TCCCAGAGTGCGAATCAGACGGTCTGCCATTCGCACAGTGCGTGAGCGGCGGCTGGCGCCCACCGGGTCCAGCAGATAGATCACCTTCTCGTGTGTGACCCGCGCGGCCATGGGAATCTGGCTGGGGTCGAGATCCGGCAGAGTGGCGCGGATGCCGCGCGCCCGCGTCACCACTCCGGAAACGCCGAAACTGATGTCGTCGGCGCGCTCGTAGCACACCACCTGAAGGGGCAGCCCGGGATTCGAGGGGCTCTCCACCGCCGGTGAGCCGTCGGGGTTTACCAACTGGCGCGAAAGCGTCGTCAGGAAACCGGCCGTGGCCGGTCCGAAGCCCACGCACACCACGTCCACATCCATCTGTTGACGGTCGATGCCCCCGTCGCTCATTGCGGGTAATCCAGCGCTTCCGGAATCATGACTTTGGTGAGGGCGTCGGCCGCACGGTCCTTGGCCAGTTGCGAACCGGTGAGGCAGCCGTCCATGCGCACCCGCAGGCGGGAGAACTGGTCCAGCCCGTCGAAGCGCACGCACGGACCGGCCTTGGCTTCGTGCCGTCCATCGTTTTCGATCACGTCGCTGTAGCCTGCCGCCAGACTCGAAATGCCGGGAATCAGGCACTCCATGGCGTCCAGATCTTCGGTGCGGTAGCAGGTGGCGCAGCCCTCGGTTTCCCACGCCGGATGGCGGTTGTAGCCGAACACCAACTCGGCGCAAACGCGTCCCACTTCGCCCGCCGCGTGGGCCGCCTGCACGTGGCACAGGTCGGTGAGGAAGGCCAGCAGCCCGGGCAGTCCCTCGGCCACGGTGGGGTTCTCGGGGCCGTGCTTTTCGAGTTCCAGCACGTCCAGAATCTGGCAGCGCGAGGCCAGCAGCCAGCACAAGGCGTCGGCCAGCGGGAAGGTCACGCCCTGGCGCGAGCTCTGGTACAGCTTGGCGCCGGCGGCGTCCCTGGCCTTGAGCAGATGGTGCAGGCTCCACAGCCACATCTGCATAGCCGTGGCCAGGGCGCAGGCGCCGGTGCCCGGCCGCTCGTTGGCGATGAGCCGCATTTCGCGGATCCACTCTTTGAATTGCGCCAGGAAGACCTCGTCGGTCATGGTGACGCTGAGCTGGCGGCGCTGTACTGCCTCAGGCCCTTCATAAGTGGCTTCCAGTTGCGCATCCATCCACTTATGGCCCAGGAATCCGGGACAATCCTCGGTGATGCCGTAGCCGCCCATCAGGCTGACGGCCTCGCGCATCATGCGCGCGCCGTGGCCGGTGTTCCACAACTTGCAGGCGGGGCAGAAGACGTTGGCCACCGAATCGAGCAGCGCGTATTGCACCAGCACGTCGTCTTGCAACTCGGGCCGCGCGCCGTGGACGTACTCGATGGCGCTGGCCTGAATGGGCCGCATGGCCTTCATCCGGGCCGACCCGCCGCCGATGCCGCGCGCGGCGAAAATCTCGTCCTTCCGGCGCTCCAACGGGTCCAGCCGGTCGAACACGCGCGCCGCTTCGAAGCCCAGGGCGGCGCTGGCTTCCCCGGTAGCCCACACGTCCACCAGGCGATGCACCACGTCCGCCTTCATCTGCAAGCCCAAGTCATAGCGCGGCGACCCGGGCGTGGCCACGGCACTACCGCGGAACCGCCCGCGGCCGTAGCGGATCACCGGTTCCACAGCCGAGAGGAGCTTGGCCGAGGTCATAATGGCCACCGTCACGCGGGTACGGCGGAAGACCGCTTCGATGATCTCGCCGTGGCTATAGCGCGGGACAATCACGCCGTCCTTCACGCTGTATCCGCCGATGATGCGGCTGGCCGGCACTTTGAGGCTGAAGATGGGGTCGCGCGTGGAGGAAAGCTGGTGCACCAGTTTACGCGTCGGCGTGCCGCGGTCGAAGGTGCCGGGGTCGGTCTCTTCCAGGATGACCATGCAGGTGCCCTTGAGCCGCGGGTCGTCGGACTCCACCGCCGCGGTGACGAAGTTGGCGAACCCCATATTGGTGATGAAGCGGCCGCGCTTCTCCACTTGCAGCATCGGCTCTTCGCCCTCTTTCCATTCGGCCACCCGCACCTTGCCGCCCAGCAGGCCGGTGTCGACTCCCACATACGGGATGGGCTCGGTGAGGCAGAAGGCGCCGCGCCAGGGTATGCGGTCTTCGCCCGGCTGCGGAGGCGCGCAACGGGCCATGTAGTAGTCGCGCTGTTCGGGCGTGCCGCGCTCGTGGATGGGCGAAAGCGCCAGGCAACCGGCCAGGCTGCCGGTAGCCGCGCCGGCATCCACCCAGGCCAGTTCGAAGGCCACCAGGGCCAGCGCCAGGTTCTT
>PLRZ01000323.1:0-1927 GCA_003164075.1 Bryobacterales bacterium
AGGATATGCGCCGCATGGGCGGGCTCAAGGATAAGATCCCCATCACGCACTGGACTATGTTCGTCGGCTCGGTGGCCATCGCCGGAATTCCGGGTCTCGCGGGATTCTTCTCCAAAGATGAAATCCTCTGGCAGGCTTACAGTTCGCCTCTCGGTTCGCGGCTTTTGTGGTTCGTGGGTCTGGCTACCGCCGGCATGACGGCGTTCTACATGTGGCGGNNCGGCTGATGAACATGACGTTCTACGGTAAGTCGCATGTCTCCGCCGAAGTGGAGAAACACATCCACGAATCGCCCGCATCCATAACCGTGCCGCTCGCTCTGTTGGCTTTCGGCAGCGTGTTCGCCGGCTGGCTGGGAGTGCCCAAGCTGTGGACCCTCTTCGGCGAGAGTTGGCGCGGCTTCGAGCATTGGCTGGAACCGGCCTTCACATCCGCCGCCGTGGAGGCCGTCAAAGAAGGCGCGCACAATGCCTCCATCGAGTGGGTCCTGATGGGGCTTTCCGTAGCGGTGGCGATTGTCGGCATCGTGGTGGCGCGTTATTTCTATTGCAATAAGCCCGAGATACCGGATTCCATCGAAAAGGCCGTCAAACCGCTGCACACGCTGCTCTATAACAAGTGGTACGTCGACGAGCTTTACGATTTCCTCTTCGTCAACGGACTGTGCAAGGGCGGCGGGCTCTTTCTGGGCGCCTTCGACCGCAACGTGGTGGATGGCGGCGTGAACGGCGCGGGCTGGCTGACGCGCTTCACCGCCACGGTCTCCATGTGGTGGGATACCTGGATTGTGGACGGCGCGGTGCGGTTCATCGCGTTTTTCGTCAAGATGCTCTCCTATCCGGTCTGCATCTTACAAAGTGGACGGGTGCAGACTTATGCGTTCTTTGTGGTGGGTGGGGTTCTGCTGATGTTCGGATATTACGTCGTGCGGTAAACCTATGGACCAGCATTTACTGAGCATCATCCTGTTGACGCCCCTGGCCGGCTTGCTGATTCTCCTCTTCATTCCCTCGAAGAGCAAGAACCTGATCCGCGTCTGGGCCAACCTGGCTGCCCTCGCCGGCTTCCTGGTCTCTCTCCCGCTGCTCCAGCGGTTCCAAAATGGCGTGCCCGGCTTCCAGTTCGAGGAGCGCGCCAACTGGATCCCCACGCTGGGCGTTCACTATCACATCGGCATCGACGGCATTAGTCTTCTGCTGGTCATGCTCACTACCCTGATGGGCTGCGTGGCCATGCTGGTTTCCTGGAGCGGAATTCAAGACCGCACCAAGGAATATTACGCCATGTTCCTGCTGTTGCAGACGGGCATGATCGGGGTCTTCCTTTCGCTCGATTTCTTTGTGTTCTACATTTTCTGGGAACTGGTGCTGGTCCCCATGTACTTCATCATCGGGATCTGGGGCGGCCCACGGAAACTGTATGCGGCCATTAAGTTCTTCTTATATACGCTGGCCGGATCGGTGCTCATGCTGTTGGGCATCCTGACTCTCTACTTCCAGCACTCCCAGCAGTTCGGCTTCTACACGTTTGAAATCTCCGCGCTTATGAAGACAGCCATGCCGCTCAATTTGCAGCAGTGGGTCTTCTGGGCCTTCTTCATCGGCTTCGCCATCAAAGTCCCGATGTTCCCGTTCCACACCTGGCTGCCCGATGCGCACGTGGAAGCTCCCACCGCCGGGTCGGTGATTCTTGCCGCGGTGCTGTTGAAGATGGGGACTTATGGCTTCCTGCGCTTCTCGCTGCCGCTGCTGCCCAAAGCCTCAATGGACCAGAACATCGTGCGGATCCTGGCGGTGCTCTCGATTGTCGGCATCATTTATGGCGCGCTGGTCTGCCTCATGCAGAAGGATTGGAAGAAGCTGGTGGCGTACTCCTCGGTGAGTCACCTGGGCTTCTGCACGCTGGGAATATTCTCCATGAATCCCAA
>PLRZ01000323.1:1968-2695 GCA_003164075.1 Bryobacterales bacterium
TCCGCGGGCCTGCCGCTGCTCAACGGCTTCGTGGGCGAGTTCACCATTCTGCAGGGCGCGTTCGAGGCCAATTGGGCCTGGGCGGCCTTCGCCGTCACGGGCGTGATTCTGGGCGCGGCGTACCTGCTGTGGCTGTACCAGCGAACCATGCTGGGGCAAGTGACCAACGGCAAGAACCTGACCATCCCCGACATGAATTTCCGCGAGGTGGCGATGTTCGTACCGCTGATCGCGTGGGCCGTGTGGATCGGGATTTATCCTAAACCTTACTTCGATATTCTGCGGCAGCCGGTACAGGAGATCGTGGAGCGCGTGCGGCCGGGATACTTCAACGGCAACCAGCCGGCCCTGGCGCGGAACACGGCCACGCCCGCGGCGGCGCAGGCGGGAGGCGCGCGATGATCGATTCCTTCTACTCCGCGAACGACCACTTCACCATCATTCCGGCGGTGATGCTGGCGCTGTTCGGTTGCGCCATCCTGATCTTCGATTTCGTGCTGTTCCCGGATCCGCGGCAACGCAAGTGGCTCCTGATTTTCGTGGTCCTCGCCGAGGGTTTCACCGGCTTCGGGCTGTTCCGCCAGCAGGCCTTTATCGCCTCCTCCGGCCCCTTGGACGGTTTCCACGGGACCGTGATGGTGGACGGTTTCAGCGTCTTTTTCAACTGGATTTTTCTGGTGGCGGCGCTGATCGTCTCGGTAGTGTCGTACAGGTACCTGGAGAACGC
>PLRZ01000323.1:2732-3866 GCA_003164075.1 Bryobacterales bacterium
ATGAAATACCTGCTGCTGGGAGCTTTTTCGAGCGGCTTCCTGGCATACGGCTTTTCGGTGTTGTACGGCATCGCGCATTCCACCAGGCTGACCGAGGTCGCCGCCGCCGTCGCCAGCAGGGGCCTCTGGGATCCGGTCGTCTACCTGGCGCTGATCACGACGTCCGTCGGACTGCTTTTCAAGGTGGCCGCGGCGCCCTTCCACATGTGGGCGCCGGACGCTTACGAAGGCGCGCCCACCACCGTGACGGCTTACCTTTCGGTGGCTTCCAAAGCGGCGTCGTTCGCTTTCCTGCTGCGGCTCTTTTATGGCCAGATGGCGCCGTTCGCCGGGCTGCGCGAAGTGTGGGGGCCAATCCTCGCGGTGGTTGCCGTGGTCACCATGACGGTGGGGAACCTGGCGGCCATCAACCAATCCAACGTCAAGCGGCTACTGGCTTACAGTTCGATTTCGCATGCCGGCTACATGCTGCTGGGCCTGGTGGCCGGCAATGAGCGCGGCATTACCGGCATCGCGGTGTATGTGATGGTGTACACCTTTATGAACCTGGGGGCCTTCCTGGTGCTGGTGGCGTTGCGCCGCCAGAAAATCATCGGCGACGAGATGGACGATATCTCCGGCCTGATGAAGAAGAGCCCCGGGTACGCCGTGCTGATGCTGATTTTCCTGCTCTCGCTCGCGGGCATTCCGCCGACCGCCGGTTTCCTGGGCAAGTACTACATTTTCCTGTCGCTGATCGAGGCGCGGCAATATACGCTGGCGGTGATCGCCACGCTCTACGCGGCGGTGGCGATCTATTACTACTTCCGGATCGTGAAGAGCATGTTCGTCAGCGAGCTACGGGAAAAGGCTCCTATGGCGACAAGTTTCGGGATGCGGGTGGCCCTGACGGTGAGCGGCGTGATGACCCTCGCGATCGGCATCTACCCGGAGCCGTTCCTGAGATTGGCGCAGACTTCGCTGCTGCGGTAAGGACGATATGTTGCAGACGGTACTCTCAAATCCGCTGTTCACGCCAATTGTGGTGACGCTGGCGATCATTGCGCTGTTCCCTCTGGTGGCCGGCTACATCGTGCTGGTGGAACGCAAGGTCCTGGCCGATTTCCAGGTGCGCCTGGGCCCCATGCGCGTGGG
>PLRZ01000270.1 GCA_003164075.1 Bryobacterales bacterium
CAGACTGAGAGTCTGCGCCACGATGCTTTGCTGCGAAGTTATTCTGGCGCGCTTTCTAACTGGTTTCCGTCGCAAAACTCAGAAAAATGGCGAGGACCGCTTCGCCTTTGCTGCCACCGTGCCGATCTTGGAGCCTTCTATGACGATCTGGCGCCGCCGAGTGAAGCGGAGAATTCGTTTCACGGCAGGGGCGTGGATTTCAGCGCCTTGCGCAATTGCGCCACGGTGGCTTCCACTTCTTCCAGCTTCGACGGAATCGCCGCCGAGAGCACCTGCGCCGGTCCAGTGGTAATCAGCACGTCATCCTCAATGCGCACGCCGATGCCTTTGTACTTCTCGAAGGCCGGCTTGACTGCCGCGATGAACTTTTCGTTCTCCGGCGTCTTGGGCAGGTTGTCGAGCGCATCCGGGCGGATATAAATGCCGGGCTCCATGGTGATCGCCATGCCCGGTTGAAACTCGCGCCGTCCCGGATCGTGCACATTCAATCCGATTCCGTGGCTGATTCCGTGATTGAACCAGATGGCCAACTGCGGCTTGCTGCTCCCGTCGGTCATCAGCCCAAGTTTCACCAGGCCCTCCGCCATCACCTTGGAGGCCGCGGCGGTAATGTCGGCGTTGGTCTTGCCGGGAAGGGCGGACTGAATACCGGCCTGCTGGCCTTCCCACACCAGCCGGTAAATCTCCGCCTGCTCCTTATTGTATTTGCCGCTCACCGGAATAGTGCGCGTCACGTCGACGCTGTAGCCGTCGAACTCCGCCGCATCGTCCATCAACAGCAGGTCGCCGGCTTTCATGGTGTCTCTGTTGGTTTCGTAATGCAAAGTGGTGGCGTTGACCCCCGACGCCACAATGCACGGGTAGCCCCAGTGGGCATTGCGCCGCAGAAAGGTGAATTCGAACTGCGCCTGCAGTTCGTACTCCGGCGTGCCCGGAACGCCCAGCGCGTACACCCGCTGGAACGCCTCGGCGGTGATGTCCACCGCGTGTTTCAGCAGGTCGATCTCGCGCGGCGATTTCACCGCCCGCATATTACCGAAAATCTGCGCCGGATTCTTGATGGTGAGTCCCGGATAAGCCGCGGCCAGCTTGCCGCTAAAGTCGACTTCCCGCCGGTATTCCGGTCCGCGGCCGCCGAGCATATCGAGCTCCGCGGACTTGTCGCCCACCGCAGCGATAGTCCTGGCGAATTCCTTGCTCCCCTCGACGGGGATCGGCGGCGGTTGTCCGCCTCCGCGGCCCGCGCGACCGTTGCCGCCGGCCGGCTCGGTCGGCAAATCCTTCGCTTGCGGAATCAAAGTCGTGAGGAAGGAGTTGAACGTGCGCGCGTCCCAGATATCCTGAATACCCGAGATCTGCCGGCCCTCATCGGCGGTCAAAATGTGGCCGGTCCAATTCTCCTGCGCGGGGTTGGAGGGCGGCATGAAAAGAACCTCGCGGATTCTTTCCGCGCCGGGGATCAAGACCAGCGTGCTGCCCGCCTGCGCGATGCCGGTGAGATAGAAGAAGTCGTTCTCCTGGCGGTAGGGCCAATCGACGTCGCCCGCGTAATTGCGCGGCTCGGCGGCGTAGAGAATCAGAATGGCCTTGCCGCCGAGTTGCTCCATGACGGCCTTGCGGCGGCTGGCAAGGTCGGCCACACGGTCGCGCTGCCACGATTCCGGCGGCGGACCGGCCACCTTCCAGATGTGCGAGTCGGCGGCAGCGAGACTGCCCGCCATCAGCAATAGAGACAGGAAAAAACGACGATTCATAGACATCTCGCGAGAACGTTTTTTCATTATATGCGTTTACAATGGGTGGACATGGAACATTACAC
Organism: Bryobacterales bacterium; assembly: GCA_003164075.1. The sequence continues at coordinate 1,820 of PLRZ01000270.1, forward strand.
CTGGGACGAAATGGAAAAAGAAGTTCTGAGCCCCACCATTGGGCGCAAGATTATCGCGGGCGAAAAAGCCATGGTTGCCCAGGTTTTCCTGGCCAAGGGCGCGGTGGTGCCGGAGCACCATCACGAGAGCGAACAGATCACTTACATTCTGGAAGGCGCGCTGGAGTTTCAGATCGAAGGCCAGACCGTGGTAGTATCCGCCGGCCAGGTACTGCGCATTCCGTCGCACGTGCCGCACGCCGCGGTGGCGCTCGAAGACACTCTCGATCTCGACATCTTCAGCCCCATTCGCCACGACTGGCTGACCAAAGACGACGCCTACCTGAGGAAATAACCAAATGGACCTGGGACTGAAAGACCGCGTGGCGCTGGTAGCCGCGTCGAGCACCGGACTGGGCAAAGCCGTGGCGCTGGGCCTGGCGCGTGAAGGCGCGAAGCTGGCGCTGTGTGCGCGGACGCAATCCACGCTCAGTGCCGCCGCCGAAGAGATCCGCCGGCAGACGGGCGTGGAAGTACTGGCGCGCGCCGTCGACGTGACGGTATACCAACAGGTGCGCGCCTTCGTTGCCGAGACCGCCGCGCAGTTCGGCCGCCTGGATATTTGCGTGGCCAACGCCGGTGGTCCGCCCTCGAAGAGCTTCGCGGAGACCAGCGTGGAGGATTGGCATGCCGCCGCGGAACTGAACCTGATGAGCACCGTCTACCTGGCGAAGGAAGCGCTCCCGTTGATGCAGCAGCGTCGCTGGGGCCGCTTCATTGCGATCACATCGATGACGGTGAAGCAGCCCGTGGAAGGTCTGATTCTGTCGAACTCGGTGCGCTCCGGCGTAGTGGGCTTGATGAAGACGCTGGCCAATGAATACGGCCCCTACAATGTGTTGGTGAACAATGTCTGCCCCGGCTTCACCGCGACGGCGCGCCTGGGCTCGCTGGCGGAGACGTTGGCCGGGAAGGCCGGCGTCTCGGCGAAGGACATCGAGCGGCGATGGGCGAGTCAGGCGCCGCTGGGCCGCGTGGGACAGCCCGAGGAATTCGCGAATCTGGTGGTGTTCCTGGCGTCGGAACGGGCGAGCTATATCACGGGGACGTCGATTGCGGTGGATGGCGGGATGGTGAAGGGGGTGGGGTAGCGTGTTCGGGCGGATCCGGACCCCGCTTGTTGGACAGTCCCATGATTTGAGAGCTTCGCGGGTGGGGCAGGCGAGCACCGCCTGCCCCACCTTCAGAACTCCTGATGTCGGCGGGGGATTTCGGATAGTTGGGGAAATTGACCTGAGCCATGACGTGGCGCAGACACTCGTGTCTGCGGCGCCGAGACTCTTCTCGGCGCTCCGGGACGGTGGATGCCGCTCGCCAAG
>PLRZ01000520.1 GCA_003164075.1 Bryobacterales bacterium
GCCGACATGCTGTTCACCGCCATGAAATGGGATGGCCCTATCGCGGTGCGGTATCCGCGCGGCGTGGGGCCGGGAACCCCGGTGAAAGACGTGCCCCTTGCCATTCCGATCGGCAAGGCCGAACTGCTGCAGCATGGCGAGAACGATCGCGTGGCCATCTTCGCCTTGGGAGCGCTGGTGCCCATGGCCGAGGAGATTGCGTTGAAACTCGAAGTCCAGGGTATCGGCGCGGCGGTCGTCAACGCCCGCTTCGTGAAGCCCATCGACAAGGAGATGCTGGAGTTCTTCGCGCGTAGTGTGGATGTGGTATTGACGCTCGAAGACCACGTACTCCACGGCGGTTTCGGCAGCGCCGTGCTGGAAGCTCTCAGCGATCTCGGGATTGCGACGCCGGTGGTGCGTGTCGGCTGGCCCGACCAGTTCATCGAACACGGCAAGGTGGACGCGTTGCGCGCGAAGTACGGGATCACGGTGGATGCGGCGATGGAGAAACTGGCGCCGTATCTCACGGTGACCGGCAAGCCAGCCTATCCACATAAAGCCGCAGCACGCCCCGCCTGAGTCCCGCGTTCGACAGTTCTCGCTTTTTCCTTGACTTGCGGCGAACTCGACGATATCGTCTCGCTAGCTGCTAAGCGGTCAGGACTCCTGATGTCGTGGAATTTGCNNGCACCGCCTGCCCCACCTCGGGAGTCATCCCAGTTCAGACCAAGAATCAAAAACTTACGGGCAATTTCCGGAGAGAGCTTTTGGCTTTTTGCTGGTTTCTGTCGCGAACCCCCGACTCATAACGGCGAAACCGCTCCCTGGAACGTGGCGCGCAATACCCGCCTCATGTGGAAGGTGAAGTATGCTCCGGGGAGTATTGAAACTAAAGGGCATAATGGCGGTCAGCAGGTGCTCGCGGCGAAGCGTGAAAGCAGCGGGGAGGCAGCCGGAATCGTACCGCGCGCCGACCGGCAGCGGCTGCTGGCGAATGGCCAAGACGTGGCCCTGATCACGGCGGAAATCCGGGATGCCCAGGACCGCGAAGTGGCCAATGCCGACAATGAACTGACTTTCCAGGTTACCGGCGGCGGGCGGTTGCTTGGCCTGGGGAACGGCGACCCGAGCAGTCATGAGTTGGACACGGCCGCTAGCCGCCGCGCATTCAACGGGTTGTGTATGGCTATCGTGCAATCGTCGAAATCAGCCGATGAGATCCATGTAGAAGCAAGTTCGCCGGGACTGCAACCAGCGGTAGTGAGCCTGACGACGGCTGCGGCGCCGCTCCGGCCAGCCGTTCCGTAAGGTTATTACCGCGCCGTGTGCGCCGTGTGCTACAAATGGAAGGTAAGGGTGATGAAATATCTAGCGCTATCGTTCGAGGGTGAGCGTTCATGAAAGCGCTGGCATGGCTGTTTACGTTCAGTTTGCTGGCGCCCGCGGGAAAAGTCGTCAATTTCGACACTTACAAGATAGGGCAGGCACCCCCTGGCTGGACTGTGGCGAGTCCGGGCAAGGGCAATGCCCCCGATTGGGAGATTCGTAAAGACCAGACCGCTCCGACCCAACCGTACGTTCTGGCAGAGGTTTCGGCCGACCCCAAGCAGACCAAGTCCCCCTTGGCGATTCTGAACGACCCCACTACGCGCGATGCCGATGTCAGCGTCCGGATCAAGCCAGTTTCCGGGCGGGAAGGCGTGGCTGGCGGGGTGGTATGGCGATATCGCGACGAAAATAATTATTACGTGGCGCGCGCCGACTCGAACGAGAACACGGTCGCGGTATTTAAAGTGCAGAACGGCCGTAAAATTCCTATTTTAAGTGGCGTAAAGCACCTTATTCCCGCCAACTCCTGGAGCATTTTAAAGGTTTCGGTGCGCGGCTCCCACTTCCAGGTATTTGTGGACCACCGCCGGGTTCTGGAAGGCCAGGACAACACGTTTTCGGCTCCCGGGCGCGTGGGTTTGTGGGCATTGGCCGATTCCGTCATCTATTTTGACGATTTTCGCGTTTATCCGAAATAAGCAGGCTCCCCACCGGCTCGCGTAATCAATTCATTTAAAAAGAGATCCTCCCGCGGAGTAGTACTAGGGGGAAAATGGGGCCTCGCTAAGCGTGTGCTGGTTGCGCAAGCGGATACATTCACCCAGCTCACGAACGTAACGCAAATAACGGGCACTCCCGATACAGTCGTCTGGAGCAGCATCGGCACGGATGATACGCCGGTCGTCTCCGGCGTTACCTCGGCAACGACGATCGGCGGCAAGACAATTGGAATCTCCTTCAGCGACTCCGGATCCGGCCTCGTGTATGTGCAGGGAAGCTCGACGACGGGTTGGTTTGGCGGAGGAACAACTATCGGTTGGACGAACCAGTATCTTCTGGGGACGGATGATACCTCCCCAGCCACGCCCGACAGGTTGACCCTGACCTTTTCCACCCCGGTTTCGGAGTTTGGCGCCTTGATTGAAGCTTGGGCATATAGCCAACCGTTTGTAGCATCGATCGTTGACATTAACGGCTCGGCATCCTCCATATCTGTCAGTAGCACCAGTGCCCCGATGTTCCTGGGTGTCGACGACACCAGCGGCGCCAATATCACCTCGCTGACTTTCGATGTGACCGGTTCGGGCTCCGACCACGACTTCGCGCTCGGCCCCGGCACGATGGTCTTTGGCGCGGGATCACCGCCGCCGAACGGTCCGTCGGCACCGGAACCGGCGTCCCTGTTATTGATGGGGAGTGGCATCGCCGCCCTCCTGTGGAAGGCACGCAAGCGTTTTAGCGCATAGTGAATCGGATCGGAATTTGTCCAAACCGCGGAACTCACGTTTCGCGGTTTTGCTTTCTGTCGGTCTTTTTCGATCAGTGGGTCATGGCGTAGACAATGTAGTTCACGCCGATGCGGATGCCTAATGCGGCGTATTCCGCCGGATAATTCGGCGAATCCGCCCACTCCCAGGAATCGCCCACGTCGGACTGAAACGTGATGGCCACCACCACGCGGCCCTTGTCGTCGAAGATGCCGCGCCAGTGAGCGGGGCAATTCTCGCACTTCCAACTACGTCCGGCATTCACTGAGCCCATGCTGGCCACCTGATACCGGTCGTCCAGGTTGTAGACGGAGTGAAAAATGGTCTCGCTATTCTCCAGTTCCACCACTTCGCGTTCGGGGAAGACCTTCCGCATCGTGGCCATGAAGGTTTCCCATTCGTCCACATTCCAGAAATCGTCGGCCATGAAGAACCCGCCGCGCAGCAGGTATTCGCGCAAGCTCTTGGCCTGCGAATCGGTGAGCTGCCAGTGGCCGGTTTGCACGGCGTAAAGCCACGGCCAGTCGTAGACCTCGCCGTCGTCGAGGTTGACGGGCTGCTCCACGGAGCGCACGCTCAGACGCGTGAGACGGCGCACGGCCTGGACGAAGTGGCGGTCGGCGCGCGGGTAGTCCTGGGTCCACATGGTGTTGCCCTCGGTCCACTGGCCGCGGCTGCCATAGCCGCCGTAGCCACGGTAGCGGCCTCCGGGCGCTTGCGGGTACATCAAGCGGGCGAAAGTCCATTCGGTGCGTTCCTGCCAGTCTGACGGCAGCGGGATACTGCCCAGGCGGTATTCCACGCCCGGGTATTCCCGGAAGGGGCGCTGGAATCCATAGAGCGTGCCGAGCAGCGTGAGGGCCGCGCCCAGCCAGACGAGCTTGGGAATAGTCATTCTNNGCTCGCCTTCGCTCGATCCTATTCGAGCAGCGGTCCCAAATTCAGCGCGGGCGGGCAGGCGAGCACCGCCTGCCCCACCTCGGGGAGTCATCCCAGGTCTGACAAAGAACCGAGAACTTGCGAGCAGTTTCCGGAGAGCTTCCAGCTATTATGTAAGCTATGAAGCTGTTCCTCTGTGCCCTGGTGTCCGCGACGGCGCTCTCCGGCCAAACTTTTTCGGGCGGGCCGGCCATCGATCGGGTGATCGACGAAGCCATCCAACAAAACCGGCTGCCAGGCGCCGTGCTGCTGGTGGGACACGATGGACAGGTGGTCTACCGCAAGGCGTATGGACAGCGCGCGGTCGTTCCCCAAGCCGAGGCGATGACTGTCGACACCATCTTCGACTGCGCCTCGCTTACCAAGGTGATCGCCACCACATCCTCGCTGATGAAGCTGTTCGAAGAGGGCCGCTTCCGGCTCAACGACAAAGTGACGGATTATATTCCGGAGTTTCAGGGCGGCAAGAGCGATATCACTCTCCGCAATCTCTTCACGCATTTTTCGGGACTGGCGCCGGATGTATCCCTCAAGCCGGAATGGAGCGGCAACGATACCGGACTGCGGCTGGCTTACACCACCAAGCCCACCGGTCCGCCGGGCGTGCGGCACGTGTATAGCGACATCAACTTTATCCTCCTCGGCGAACTGGTGCACCGCCTCAGCGGCAAGCCCCTCAACGAGTACGCGAGAGAGAATGTCTTCCTGCCGCTGGGAATGAAGGAAACCACGTTTCTGCCGCCGTCTTCGTGGACCCCGCGCATTGCGCCCACCGAGCGCCCCGACAAATCGGCGCTGCCTCTGCGTGGCGTGGTGCACGACCCGACGGCGCGCTTCATGGGCGGAGTGGCCGGCCACGCCGGACTGTTCTCCACCGCCGGCGACCTGGCGCGCTTCGCGCAAATGATGCTCAACGGCGGCGAACTGGACGGCGTACGGGTATTCAATCCGCTGACGGTGGCCAAGTTCACCGAGCCGCAAACACCGCCCGACCAGCCGATTCTGCGCGGGCTCGGCTGGGACATCGATTCTCCCTACTCCACCAATCGCGGCGAGCTTTTCCCCATCGGCTCGTACGGCCACACGGGTTTCACCGGGACGTCCATCTGGATCGATCCATCCACCAGGAGCTACGTGATCCTGCTGGCCAACAGCGTGCATCCGGACGCGCGGCCCTCACTGGTGCCGCTGCGCGCCAAGGTGGCCACCATTGCGGCGGCCGCGGTGGGAATTACGGTGCGGGGCGTGACTTTGACGGGCTACAACGAGACGCTGAGCGGAGCCGGTGTGCGCCGCGAGGTGGAACGCAATGGCGCAACCAAGACCGGCCTCGACGTGCTGGTGGAGCAGAAGTTTCAACCGCTGGCGGGGAAACGGGTGGGGCTCATCACCAATCAGACGGGGATCGAC
>PLRZ01000293.1:0-1494 GCA_003164075.1 Bryobacterales bacterium
TCCCCTGAGGCCCCAACAGCAACAGTGGATCGCCGCTGCGAAGCGCCGGCCTCAGTCGCTCCACCTCCTTCGCCCTGTTCACAAAAGGCAGTTGCGGCACAGCTCACCGCTACTTGACCACGAGCACGTTGCAGCGCACGGTGCTGGTGAGGTTGTGGGCCGTGCCGCCCCAAACATGCTCGTAAATCCGCGAATGCCCCGTGAAACCGATCACCAGCAGATCGATGCCGTTCTCCAGCACGAAGTCGCCAATTACCCTGACGGCATGCCCGGGCACGATGGCGGTCTCCAGATCGACGGCGTGCATGGCCGCACGCGCCCGGCACTGTCCGGCCAGTTGGCCGAAGTAACTATCGGCGCGATCTTGCTCTTCGCGGAGTTCGTCGATCACCTCGGCGTGGCGGGGGATCTCCTCTTCCACGCAAATCATGAACAGCCGGGCGCCCACGCGCGCGGCGAGTTCGACGGCGAAATCGAATGCTTTGCGGGCGCTATCGGAGCCGTCGTGCGCAACCAGGATTCGATCGAACATATTCAGTCTCCCCCGCCGGCATCTGCCACCATCGTCCCCATCGGCCGGCCGGGCGCCTCCGATTTGGGCAGCAGGTGCCGGGGCATGAACCAGGCATTGGCGATCGCGGTGGGTATAACAGCGCTGGCGATCACGGTGGCCACCAGATACGAGTATTGCGCCGCGGTGATGATCTGGTGATTGAGGCCGAAGAGCGCCGAGATGGTGCCGAACGTCAGCCCGGTGGACATCATCAGAGAGTAGTACAGGCCCTGGTGGCCCGTGTGGTCGAACGCGCGCACGGTGGGAACCAGCGGGACCATTTTGCTGATCATCTTGGCGGCGAACAGCGACAGAAAGGCGAGCGGCATGGCGAGCAACGCGGGCACGGAGACCAGCGATCCCGCGCGAATGAAGTAGAACGGCGTGAGAAGGCCGAACGTCAAGGTGCGCAGACGGCGGATGAGAATGTGATCCTTGCCCACCGTTCCGGCCAGCACCATCCCGATGATGTACGCCGGCAGCACCGCCTCGCTGCCAGCCCAGGCGGACAGGCCGCCCATGGCGAACAGCAGAAAAAGAATGTACTTCGCTTCCAGCTCGGAAACGCGGCCTCCGTATTTTCGAAAGAACCACGGCGTGACGAACGGCAGCGCCGCGAAGACCACCACGCTGGCCGCCACGAAGATGACGGTCCGCACGGTGAACGGGGCGAAGATGAGACCCAGCGCGATCACGGTTCCCAGATCGTTCACGAAACAGGCGGCGAGGATACCTTTGCCGAAGTCGGTCCGGTTCAGCCCGAGTTCCAGCATGACCGCATAAACCACGGCGACGGAAGTGGTGGACAGGGCGACACCGGCCAGCCAACTTGCCGGAACGGACCACCGCAAGACGAAGTGCGCCACCGCCGCGGCCCCCAGGAACGGCGCGAAAAAGCCCACCAGTCCGACGACCATCGCCTCTTTCCACTTGGTGCGGAA
>PLRZ01000293.1:1587-1710 GCA_003164075.1 Bryobacterales bacterium
CCTGTTCCATACCGGTCTCCGATATTCGAATTTGCTGTCGGGAATTCGGGCCGAATACCCTACAGCAGTGACTGCTGTAGGAGTCATTGGCCGCTGGAAGAGCGGCGGTTGGGCGAACTCCAC
>PLRZ01000293.1:1770-2843 GCA_003164075.1 Bryobacterales bacterium
AGTGCCTGCGCCACGAAAACGGGCTCACTGCAAATCCCACGACGTCAGGAGTTCTGTCGTTAGAAGCCGTGAAAGAATCGTCCGCCAAGAGGCCCGGCCCTGAGGGTGCCCGGTAAGCCAGCGGGGCCTTCCCGAAAACGTGTTAGTAAGCACCCGCCAACGGAGGCGATTTGAGATATAGTGAGCTTTCCGAAGTTTCAACGGTGATGGAGCCTCACCGCGAACCGTCTCAACTTGCTTGAGTCCGATAGCTCCTACCCGCCGCGGTAGGAGCTTTTTGTTTGTTGGGGCCGTGCCAATTCTTATAAGGAGTCGATCATGACAGCAATCGTCGATGTGAAAGGCCGCGAGATTCTGGATTCTCGGGGCAATCCGACCGTGGAGGCAGACGTCGTTCTCGCCGATGGGAGTTTCGGACGCGCCGCCGTGCCGTCCGGCGCATCAACCGGGGAGAAAGAGGCGGTGGAACTCCGCGACGGAGACAAAAAGAGGTACGGAGGCAAGGGCGTCAGCAAGGCGGCGAAGAATATCAACAGCGCCATCCGAAAGGCGGTGACCGGTTTGGACGCCTCCAACCAACGAGGCGTGGATGCCGCCATGATCGCGCTCGATGGCACGCCCAACAAAGCCACGCTGGGGGCCAACGCCATACTGGCGGTCTCCATGGCCGCCGCGCGGGCGGCCGCACAGGCCCATCGTCTGCCGCTCTATCGCTATCTGGGCGGCGCCAACGCATGCCTGCTGCCAGTCCCTTGCATGAACGTGCTCAATGGCGGCAAGCATGCCGACAATACGGTGGATTTCCAGGAGTTCATGATCGCGCCGCATCATGCGCCGTCTTTTGCGGAAGCCATCCGCATGGGCATGGAGACGTTCCACACCCTGAAACAGGTATTGCGCGGCAAGAGTTACAGCACGGCGGTGGGCGACGAGGGAGGTTTTGCGCCGGATCTGAAGTCGAATGACGAGGCCGTGGAGCTGATTCTGGAAGCCATCGTGAAAGCCGGGTATAAGCCGGGCGAAGATATTTCCATTTGTCTGGACCCGGCCGCCAGCGAAATGTGGGACGACGG
>PLRZ01000286.1 GCA_003164075.1 Bryobacterales bacterium
CGAAGAGGGTCGAGATGAGTCTCGGCCCAGCAGGCAGGAGTGCCTGCGCCATGAAAACGGCCTCATCCCCAATTCCACGACCTCAGGAGTTCTGACCATACCGTCTGGTCCCGCTGGCGTGGTAAGTCAGAACTGGAATCGAATCCCACCCCACGCGCCGATCGGTGCACCGGGAGCCAAAAACGTCGTCGTGCGAATGGGGTAGCTCCCACTTACCGCGGGGAATGGCTGGGCCACGAGATTTCCCGCGTTGTCGAAGGGTGTGGGACCCAATTGCGCCGCCGTAGAGTATCGATGATTGAGCAGGTTGTCGATCTGCACCGATAACTGCACTCGCTTCGTCACCCGATAGTGCGCCCCTACGTTGATTACGCCATAGCCGGGAGAGTATCCCTGCCCGAGATAATAGACTCCATCCGGCTGATCCCGATTATTCTCGTTCCCCCGCGCATAAGACCGGCCCACCGCCTCGAAGTCCAGGTCCGCGGAGAGTTTCGCGGTGGGCTGGTACTCGGCGTACGCCTTCAGAAGATTGCGCGGCATCTGCGGAATGCGGTCGCCGGGCTGGACTGCGATATTGCCATCCATCCCGGGTCCGCCGTCGTTGGTGCTATTACTTCCGCCGTCGATAACCTGCGCACTCTGGTAAGTCGCGGCCAGAAAGGTATAATTCCCGCCCAGAGTGAACTTACCCGTGCGGCCGCTGAGGCCGGCCTCCGCTCCCTGCCTGCGTGTCTTGCCGAAATTAGTGAAATATCCGAAGCCCGTCTGCTGGGACGCAACGAACAGAATATCGTCGTAGTTGATTCCGTGAAACCAGCCCGCGTTCCAGCGGAAGTTACTCTCGAGCGTCCCGCGCACGCCGGCTTCGATGGTCCGGGTCACAACCTGCTTCAGCGGTGGATCGCTCACCAGCGCGTTGGGCAGATTGCACGGCTCCGCGGGGTCGGCGCAGCCCAGTTCGATGGCCGTGGGCGCGCGGCTGGCTTCGCTATAGCTGGCATAAAAACTGGCGAAGCGAGTGGCGGCATAAGTCAGCCCAACGGCCGGATTCAGGCGCGCAAATACATATTGACCGTCGAGGGAACCGCGCGACCCGGCCACCGCGGCGGCCGGCAGGCGGTCGGTGTTGTCGAGCGAAGTGCGGTTGTAGCGGCCGGAGAGCGTGAGCGTCAGCCGCTTGCCCGGATTCACCGTGTCCATGGCATACAGGCTGAACGTATCGATGAGGCCGCGCAAGTCCACGCGCGTATCCACGGGAACGCCGTCCTGGCTGGTGCTGCCGTCGGCGAACGCGTCGATCGGAGTGATCGTGATGCGGTCGGAATTCAGATATCCGAACTGCGACGCCTGCTGGAAAATCATGCTGCTGCGGTCCCATCCGGCGCCCGCCGTCACATGGTTATGCGAAACCAGCCAGGACGCCTGGCCCGACAACCCGTAGTTATGCTGCTTGGTAAATGTATTCGTAATAATACCGGTGCAGGTCTCGCTCGGATCGGCCAGTTCCAGCCCCTGCGCCATGCAGAGCCAGTAAGGAAACGGATCGCTGGCGGCGTTCCCCGTGACCGGAAAGCCGGAGTAACCTGCCGCGGTCAACGCCTGAATATCGGCCGCGGAAAGGTCGTAGAGCGGCTCGCCGAACGACGGCGAATTAATGTCGCCATTAGTTGTGTCCGCGCGGATATAGCGGAAATAGGCATTGCCCGAGAAGGTCAAGTTACTATTGATGTTATGTCTCAGGGTAAGATTGAGAGACGGCGAGCGGTTCCAGGTAACATCGGGGATACTGTAGACGCTGTTGTAGCGCTGCTCCAGAAAACGGAAGTCCTGCAGGCCATTGCCGGTGAGCCAGTTGTCGGCGTAGGCGAAGGAAAGACCCAGCATGGTGTTGCCGTGCTGCCATCCCAGCTTCCCGAACGACTGCCGGACCTCCGACGGGGAGTCGGCCCGCCAGCCGTCCTCGCGAAACAAATTGCCGGCCAGGTACCAGTTCAGCCCATCGGATCCGGACCCGCCGTACTCCGCCTCCACCGCCCGGCGTCCGAAACTGCCTCCGTTCACCGCCAGCGAAGCCCCGGGCGCGCTGTTACCGTCCTTGGTCTCCACCGATACCGCGCCGCCCAGCGTATTCAGGCCGAACATGGGATTCGACCCGGGCATCAACGCGACTTCCGAGATCGCAATCTTGGGGATCAGGTCCCAGGCGACGATGTCGCCAAACGGCTGATTCTGGCGAACCCCGTCCATGTAGACGGAAATGCCCTCCGGCGTGCCCAGAAGCCCCGACGCAGTGTAGCCCCGGTAGTTGACATCGGGTTGATAGGGATTCTCCTGGTTCTGGTTGATGTGAATGCCGCCCAGCCGCTGATTCAAGAGATCGGAAAGATCCAGCGCCCCGCTCTGCTCCAGGTCGCGCGCGTTGGCAGTCTCCACCGGCGCGGGAATCTCGTCGAGCGGCTGATCGGTTCCCGCAAGCGGCGTGGCCGCCACTACATCGACGCGGGACGCCTGCGTGGCCAGCGCCAGAGTCACGGTGCGCGGAATCGGCGCCGCGGACCGCACATCGATCGCCGCCGAGAGAGTGGCGAACCCGGCCTTCGAGACCTCCAGCCGGTAGCGCCCGTAAGGCAGGCCGGTCCAGATCGTCGGGCGCTTCGTTTCGGTGAGGACGCTCCGATCGACACCCGCGCCCTGGCTCCGCAGTCTTGCCGACGCCTGCATCGGCGCTCCTGAGGGGTCTCGAACCTCCAGGCGGATTTCGCCCGTCGCAGGCTGTGCCCGGAGCATGGCCGCCGTTCCCAGAAGCGCGCCAACAATGAGGATCGCGCCTCCCTGAGCGGCGCGGAAAAAGTGCACACCTGGAGATTCCCCGCGGATACGCTTTGTTCAAGCTTTTTTCGGAATCGGATAGAATCGGGGGAGCGATGGTTCGTAAACTTTCGATTCTGTGCTTCCTGTCGCTGGCGTCGCTCGGCCGGCCGGCGCTGGCCTGCAAGTGCATCAGCTCGCTCTCCCCGTGCAATCAAGCCGGCTCGAGCGACGTGGTCTTCATCGGCACGGTGGAAGCGATGGACCCAGTGTTTTTGAACCGCTGGAACCTGTCGAGCCGGTTGTCGATGGCGTCGCTCAACGAGGCCTACCTCGACGCGCGCCAGCACCCTTCCGACGCGTCTGTCGACCGCTTGAAAAATGCTTACCGCACGGCCTTCCCGGACGTTGCCGCCGATCGGGAGGACCGCCTGCGGAGCGCCAGGACGGCAGCCGGCGTGGCGTCCCTCTTCTATTCCGGCCTGGGCCGCGGGATGCACATCCGGTTCCGCGTGAAGACGCTTTTCAGGCGCGAAGATGACGACGACTCCCCCAAAAGCGCGCGAGCGGCCGAAGACATTCTCGAAATCTGGACGCCCTTCGGCGACTGCGGCGTCGATTTTCAAGCCGGCGAGACCTACCTGGTGTACGCCAACAATGACGAGGGTTCGTCGAATTCCCTCTCCACGGACGCCTGCACGCGAACGCGCCGGTTGTCGGAAGCCGGTGAAGATCTGGCGTATCTCTTCTTCTACAAGGACCAACCTGCGGCGTCCACCAGGCTCGAAGGTTTTACGACTACCGATGAGCTGTATCGTCTGACTTACGACCGGTTGCACGACCCGGAGACGATGAAGTCGCCTATGGCCGGTGTGGTGGTCGAGCTGCAATCCGATCGTTTGACGCGCTTCGCGGAGTCGGACCGCAACGGCCGGTTCGTGTTCGACGGACTGGGCGAGGGCGATTATAAGCTGTCGGCCTTTGCCGCGGGATACCCCGTGAACCCGACCCTGTTAGCCGGTCCGCAGGCGTTCCATGTACCGGCGAAGAACTGCGCCTTACAGGTGCTCCTGTTACCCAAAGAGCGCGGCAAGTGAGGGCTTGGTGAGCCCGAAGGTCAGAACTCCTGACGTCGTAAAATTTGGGATGAGCCCGTTTTCGTGGCGCAGGCACTCCTGCCTGCGGCGGATGCCGCTCGCGAAGAGGGTCGAGATGAGTCTCTGG
>PLRZ01000528.1 GCA_003164075.1 Bryobacterales bacterium
GCTTATTGTTTCGCGGCCCCTTAGTGAGCCCGGTGGGGCAGGATTCCCACCGTTCGCCGGAGGCGGACTGAAGAGGAACTTGCAGAATTCGGTGGCGAACCCGCTCCCTCACGGTCGCGGCTCGGTAAGTGCTTGCCTTTGAATGTGACCTTTCCGAGCCGCGCGCGCAAGCAAGCGGTTTCGTCGAATTCCGCAAGTTTCTCTGAAGTCTGCCCCACGGCTCGGCAATCGAGAATTCCCAGTCCCGTGGGTACAAAGTGAACAGTATTGGACTTAGGCCAGTCCCAGCAGCGTTTCTTCCAGAATTCCGCGCACCATCGCAACCTTATATTCGTTCTTGCCGATCGCCACCGCGTCCTTTACCGCCGCCGCGGCCGCGGCTTCCACCGTGGCGTTATCGAGCGGCTTGCCTGCCAGTGCCTTCTCTGCCTCAGCGGACCTCCACGGCGCGGCCGCCACACCGCTCAGCACCACCCGTGCAGTCGCCACTTTGCCGTCCGCCAGCGTCACCGCAATGGCCGCCCCCGCCAGCGCGAAATCGAAGGCGCCGCGCTCCCGAACCTTGCGGTAGGTACTGCGCAGACCGGGCGCCGGCGCGTCCAACAGGACTTCGGTCACCACTTCTCCCGGTTGGAGCACGTTTTCCTTCAGGATGCTCACCTTGGGCAGCACAAAGAAGGATTCCAGCGGGATGGTCCGCCGCCCTTTCGGCCCGGCAATAGTCACCCGCGCACCCAGCGCCACCAGCGCCGACGCGGTATCCGAAGGATGAACAATGTAGCAACAGTCCCACCCCAGAATGGCGTGGAACTGGTTCTCACCGGTCTCCGCGAAGCAAGTGTCGCCGCCTTTGCGCCGGCAATGGAAGTCGCCGCGGAAGTACCAGCAGCGGGGCCTCTGGCAGAGGTTTCCGCCGATAGTCCCCTGGTTGCGCAGTTGCGGGCTGGCCACCGATGCGGCCGCTTCCGCCAGCACGCGATACCCTTCCGCCACCTGCTTGTTCGCCACAATCTCGCTCAGCGTGGTGAGAGCGCCGATGCGCAGTCCGCCGCCGGGCCTCGGCCCGATACCCTTCATCTCCGCCACGCCGGCGACGCTGACCACCGTCTCCGCCGTAAAAACTCCGTCCCGCAGACATCCCAGCAGGTCCGTGCCGCCCGCCAGAATGTGAGCTCCCGGACGGGCTGCCGCCACCACCGCTTCCTGTACGGACGACGCCTTCTTATAAGAGAATTTCTGCAACATGGCTCACCCCTGCTTTCTGCCCTGGTTCAACAGGTTGATCACCGACGCCGGTGTAATCGGCGCCTGTGTCGCCCGTAGCCCGGTGGCATGGTAGAACGCGTTGGCGATGGCCGCCGCCGCGGGAATCAGGGCCGGTTCGCCCAGCCCTTTGGTGCCGGTGGAGTTGACCTCCATGTCATGCAGGTCGATGGGAAGCACCGTCAGTTCCGCCGGAACATCCATCGCCGTCGGAATCTTATAGTCGTGCCAGTTGGCGTTCACCATTTTTCCGGTGCCCCCGTCCAGCACGCGCTGCTCGGTCAGCGCCAGTCCGATGCCCTGGGTCAGCCCTCCGAGCACCTGGTTCCGGTACGTCAGCAGGTTCATCACGCGCCCGCTATCCTGCGCCGCCAGCATGCGCACCACCCGCACTTCGCCGGTGCGCTTGTTGACTTCGACTTCGGCGAAATGCGTCACGAACGGCCGGATCGCCTTGTCGGTGGGGTGCGGCGCGCGCGTGCCCACGCCCACTACCACCCGCTGCATTTGCAGCCCGCTCAACTGCCCCACCGCGATTTTGGGATTGCCGCCCGGCCCGGAGATCTCGCCATTGGCCAGCTTGAGGTCCGCCGCCGGTACTTTCAGTTGTTCCGCCGCCATATCGAGCAGCCTGGATTTCACTTCGATGGCCGCGGCCCGCACCGCCGGTGAATCGATCATGGTAGTCTTGCTGCCGCCGGCCCCATCGCTGAATTGCGAGATCCCGGTGTCCGCGTTGTCCACTTCGATCCGTTCGAGCGGCACTCCCAGTTCCTCGGCCACCACCATCGCCATGATCGTCCTCATTCCGGTGCCGATATCGGCCGCGCCCATGTTCAGGTTGACGCTGCCATCGGCGTAGTACCGTACGATCGCCGTCGAACTCGGCCGCCCCAGAGAGCCCCACATCCCGCTGGCCACGCCCACGCCGCGGACAATCGGCCCATCGCCGCGGGCGCGCGATTTGGCTTCGTTCCACCCGAATGCCTTGGCGCCATCCGTCAGGCACTGCGGCAGACCGATGGACGTGTACGGCTTATTGCCATCCACGCCGCACACCATGGAGACGTTCTTCAGCCGGAACTCCACCGGGTCCATGCCGATCTTTTCCGCCAGGGCATCCATCATCTGCTCGAGAGCCCAGGCGCACTGCGGAAAGCCGGGTGCCCGGAAGGCGCGGCTCTGTCCGGCATTGATCTGCACCGACACTTCACTGATTTTGACGTTGGGGCAGACGTACAACTCGCGCACCATGTAACCCGCCGTGGCGCCTCCCGGATAGGCCCCCACTTCCGCCGTCCCGTTCAGTTCGAGCGCCGTCAACGTGCCGTCCTTCTTCACCCCGGCCTTCAACTTCAAGGTATGAGCCGGCCGGTTTCCCACGCACAGGAAGCTCTCTTCGCGGCTCAGGCAGTACTTCACCGGACGCCCGGTCCGGTGCGCCAGCAACGCGGCAATCACGTTGTACTTGCCGGCTTCCAGCTTGCTGCCGAAGCCGCCACCCATGTAGCGCGAGATCACCCGCACTTTGCTGAGCGGAATGCCCAGCAATCCCGCCACGGTGCTCTGGACGGTGAACGGCCCCTGGGTGGAATCCCAGAGCGTCAGATGGCCGCCATCCCACTGGGCCACTGAACCGTGCACTTCAAGCGGCGTATGAATCTCGCAGGAAGTCTTGTAGGTTTCTTCCACCACCACGTCGGCGTCGGCGAAGCCCTTGGCCACGTCGCCGCGGCTATAGGCGCTAGGCTGGCCGCCATTCCCGCCCTCCTGAACCGCCGGCGCGCCGGGCTTGAGCGCGTCTTCCATGTTGCTGACAAACGCCAGCGGCTCATATTGCACCTGAATGGCGCGGACCGCGTCCCAGGCTTGCTGCTGGGTTTCCGCCGCGACTACGGCGACTTCCTCGCCCTCGAACCGGCAATGCGGATCGAACAGGCGGCTGCCCGCTCCCGGGGCGCCACCGGGCCTGCGGAACCAGGGAATATTGGCTTCCTTATCGGCGTCGCTGAGGATTGCGCGGACGCCCGGCATGTCCTTGGCCTTGCTCAGGTCCACTTTCACTACCCGGGCGTGGGCATGAGGGCATCGCAAGGTTGCGGCATACAGCATGTCCGGCAGGTTTCGGTCCAGTGCGTATATTGCCACTCCGGCCAGGCGTTCCCGGCCGTCGATTTTCGGAAGGGCTTTCCCGACAATCGTGGTTTCACTCCAGGGTTTCGGATTCGTGTCCGCCATGGCTCACCTCCCCGCTTTCTTGAGTACCGCGGCGCGGTGTATGGCGCGAAAGATGTGGCCATACGCTCCGCACCGGCACAGGTTGCCGCTCATGCCTTGGCGAATCTGCTCGATGGTGGGGTCGGGCGTTTTCCGCAAGAGGCCTTCCGCATTCACCATTTGCCCGGAAGTGCAGTACCCGCACTGGTAGGCGTCTTCTTCCAGGAATGCCTGTTGGACCGGTCCCAACTCCTCACCGTTCATCAGGCCTTCCACGGTAGTGATTTGCTTCCCGTCCGCTTCCACCGCCAGGGTCATGCAGGCATTGCGCGCCAAGCCGTCGATGAGGACAGTGCAGGCGCCGCACTCGCCGCGTTCGCAGCCCTGTTTTGTACCGGTGAAGCCCAATTGATCGCGCAGGACGTGCAGCAGCGTCCAGCGCGGCTCGGCCAGAACGGTATGGGGCTGGCCGTTTACGTGGAGAACGACTTTGACCGATTCGCCCTCTATCGCTTCCATCCCACCCGCGTGGGCCTTTGTGTCGATTGCCGCCCCGACCAGCGCGGCTTCGGTGGCGCCGGCCGCGAGCGAGCTAAAGAAGCCTCTGCGGCTGAACGCCGCCCGGCGTTTTTCGTCGGCACCAGACTTGTCGTCCATCAGGTCCTCCTTCGACTCTTATAAACAGAAGTTTAGCACCTTAAAGACCGTTATTAACGGGTTTATGCAGGCCACTATGCGGCTACCGCCTAGATCCGCAAGGGGGCGAGCGGATAACTGGGTCGCTGCATTGAGGCGGCCAGAATCGCTCTGGCCTCC
The DNA here is from genome assembly GCA_003164075.1 of Bryobacterales bacterium. Next base: position 4,297 of record PLRZ01000528.1, read on the forward strand.
GGAAGAAAGCCCCGACGCGCCTCGGTCAGTTCGACGTGGCGTTTGTCACGCCGGAACAGAGGGGTTTGCACGATCTGGTCTTCGAGTTTCCGAATCTGCTGGCTTAAGGACGACGCCCGCCAGCCCGTAAGGGGAGTGAGATAATCAGACCAAGGAAAAAGCCACACTCAAAGGAACCCACGCGCATGAACGAACAAGACCGAGCCGCTCTGCAAGCTATGCTGGACCGCGGCGTCGAGGCCATCGCCGGCGAGTTCTCAGCCCTTCGCGCCGAGCTCACCGCGCGCCTCGAAACCATCGAACGCCGCTTCGATAACCAACTCAACATCGTGCTCCGCATCGATCAGCGCATGAGCGGACTTACGCGGTAGTCCGACCGCATCGAGCGCGACACCGGCGCATACCTCGTCACCCAAGCCGCTCAACAGCGAGCCATCGATCAACTCGCAGCCCGGCTCAAGGCCCTTGAAGAAGGCCACCGGCCACAGTAACGCCTGTCCACCGGCGACGTGCCGCCGGCGCTTGTACAATGTGATTCATGGCGACCTATCCAACCGGCAGGCACTTTCTCCAGATACCCGGCCCCACCAACGTCCCCGACCGCGTTCTGCGGGCCATCGACAACCCGACCATGGACCATCGCGGCCCGGGGTTCGCGGCGCTGGCCAAGGATTGCCTGGAGAACATTAAACCCGTCTTCCAGACTCAGCATCCCGTGATTGTTTTCCCCGCCTCGGGCACCGGCGGGTGGGAGGCCGCACTGGTCAACACCCTGAGTCCCGGGGACCGCGTACTGGCGTTCGAGACGGGACAGTTCGCCACGCTCTGGTCGAAAATGGCGGCAAATCTCGGCCTGACGGTGGATTATGTGCCCGGCGACTGGAGACACGGCGTGGACCTGGCGGCTGCCGCGGAGAAGTTGGACGCCGACCGGAGCCACCGGATCAAAGCAATTATGGCGGTGCATAACGAGACCTCCACCGGCATCACCAGCAGTATCGCCGCTCTGCGCCGCACCATGGACGACGCCAGGCATCCCGCATTGCTGATGGTGGACGCCGTCTCTTCCCTGGCGGCGATCGACTACCGCCATGACGAATGGCGCGTGGACGTCACCGTGTCCGGCTCGCAAAAGGGTCTGATGCTGCCGCCCGGCCTCTCTTTCAATGCCATCAGTCCCAAAGCCCTGGAAGCGTCCAAGGTTTCGAAATTCCCCAAGAGCTACTGGCGTTGGGAGGAAATGCTGGCCAATAATGCCACGGGATTCTTCCCTTACACCCCCGCCACCAACCTGCTTTACGGCCTAAGGGAAGCATTGACCATGCTCCGCGAGGAAGGACTGGCAAATGTCTTCCTGCGGCACGACCGCCTGGCCGAGGCGACCCGCCGCGCGGTGCGCGCCTGGGATCTGGAGATCTGGGCCAGCAATCCCGAGGAGTACAGCAGTTCGACCACCGCCGTCCTGCTGCCGGAAGGCGTCAGCGAGTCCGCATTCCGGGCGCTGGTGCTGGATCGGTTCAATATGTCGCTGGGCGCGGGCCTGGGAAAGGTCGCGGGCAAGGTCTTTCGCATCGGCCACCTGGGCGATTTCAACGATCTAATGCTGGCCGGCACGCTCGCCGGTGTGGAGATGGGACTGGAACTGGCGGGGATTCGCCATCGGAAAGGCGGAATCTGCGCCGCTCTCGATTACCTGACCGAGACCCGAAGGGACGCCGTTTCGACGAACGGACACCGGTGATTCAAAGTCGCTGGAGTCAACTCACGGTGATGGTGTTATCCACCGTGATGCTGTCGAACATGCAATATGGCTGGACGCTGTTCGTCAACCCCATGCGCAACGAAACGCACTGGGCGATGGCGGGAATCCAGTTTGCCTTCAGCATTCTGATCTTCCTGAATACGTGGCTGGCGCCGCTGGAAGGTTGGGTCGCGGACCGCTACGGCCCGCGGTTCGTGGTGATGTTGGGCGGCTTGGCGGCGGGCAGCTCATGGGTGCTGAACGCGCGTGCGCACTCGCTTGCGACGCTCTACGTGGCGGCGGCCATCGGAGGGCTGGGCATGGGGTGCGTCTTCGGCACGTGCATGGGTTCGGCGCTCAAATGGTTCCCCGAGAGACGCGGATTCGCTTCGGGAATGATCGCCGCCGGATACGGCCTGGGCGCGGCCATCACGGTGATTCCTATTTCCAGGATGATCCTGGCGAGCGGTTACCGTCACGCGTTTTCCACGTTCGGACTGCTGCAGGGCGCGGCGATCGTCTGCCTGGGGGCGATGCTGATCAGGCCGCGCGTGCCGGATCTGCGGCCCTCGGCCATCGCGACGACGTTGCCCCGCCGCGAGTTCACTCCGTCGCAGACCGTGCGGACGAAGGTGTTCTGGCTCATTTACGCGATTTACCTGATGATCGGCACCGGCGGCATGATCGTGACCGCGCAGCTTGGACCCATCGCGCACGATTTCGGCGTGGATAAGCAGGTGGTGACGCTACTGAGCTTTTCCCTGCCGCTGCTGACCATGACCATTTCCATCGACAACCTCGCCAACGGGCTCACCCGGCCGTTTTCCGGATTCCTCTCCGACAAGATCGGGCGCGAGAACGCCATGCTGCTGATGTTCTCCGCGGAGGGCGTGGCTTTCCTGGCGATGTCCGCTTTCGGCCGGCGCCCGCTCGCATTCGTGGTGTTCGCGGCTCTGATATTCCTGTTCTGGGGCGAGATCTTCTCGCTGTTCCCGGCGATTTGCGGCGACACGTTCGGCGTCGACAATGCCACCGCGAACAACGGGCTCCTGTATACCGCGAAGGGCACATCGGCGCTGGTAGTTCCCCTGGCCAATTTCCTGGTGGCGGCCACCGGCACATGGACGGCGGTCCTGCTGGCGATGGCGGTCTCCAGCCTGGGCGCCGGGTTGCTGGCAAGGCTGGTGCTCGAGCCAATGCGGCGAAGATTGCTATTTCGGGGACAGGCTACATAACCTCGAAATTCGGCTCGTCCGAGGAATCTGTGGGTAACTTCAACCAGAATTACCGCTGAAATCCGCGTTCGAGTCGGAGCAACCGCCCCGTCGCTTGGATGTGGGCACAAGGCCCTCGAAGTCCGCCGTCATACCGTCCGCCGGGCGCTTGGCGCCGCTTGGGGGAAAAGGACCGGGCGTCAAGAGCGATCCCGGATGAATCAACGACAGCCACCTGAGAAGCCGCAAAACGACACTAAGAAAACTGGCTACGAAAAACAACAGGTGCCCCCGAGCTTCCAGAATCACTGAAAGCTCCATCTACCAGCGGTTTGGCGAAGGTCCGAGGACCGTTCTTCGCTCAAAGTCACCCACACAGACTCCCCGAACGAGGCCGAAATTCAAATCGGCGAGCGGAACGGAGTTTCGAGGTTATGTAGCCTGTCCCCGAAATAGCAATCTACAGGCTGCCTTTCAGGCCCAATTCCTCGGCGCGGGCTTGCATCGCTTTGATGCAGAAATCGATGTGGTCGTCGAGCGGGATGCCGAGTTCCTGCGCGCCGTCCATAATGTCCTGGCGATTCACGGACCGGGCGAAGGCTTTGTCCTTCATCTTCTTCTTTACCGACGACACATCCACTTCCAGGACGCTGCGATGCGGCTTCACGTAGGAAATAGCGGTGATGAAGCCGGCCAGTTCGTCGCAGGCGAAGAGCGTCTTTTCGAGTTCGGACTGGCGCGGCACGCCGGTATGGTTGGCATGTGAGAGAATTGCGCGGCGCATCTCTTCGTCCACGCCGTGCCCAGCCAGAATCGGTTCACCCTTTTGGGGATGTTCTTCGAGACTGGGGTGAATCTCCCAATCGAAATCGTGCAGCAGAGCGGTGAGGGCCCACCGCCGCTCATCGGCGCCGAGTTTGTGCGCATAGGCGGCGACGCATGTTTCTACCGCCAGCGCGTGTTTGCGGAGTCCTTCGCTTTTGGTGTATTCGCAGAGAATGTTCCAAGCCTGTTCGCGGTCGAGCATCGAGATTATCATATACCGGCGTCACCCCACGCCGCTTGGCGGGCGGCGCGGAAGCGGTCGCGGTCGCGCTTGGAAATACGTTCGGAGCGGAGGCCCGCGTCGGTGCAGGTTTCGATCTCGATCAAGCCGGCATGATGTTTCGGATGGCGTACGATGCGGCCCGCGGGCAGATCGACGGGCTGCCGCGCCAGCGCCACGTAGCTGAACTTTTCGTCCTCGTGTCCCAGATCCCCGCCCTTTACGCGGCGATGCAGCGAGGAACGCTCCACACGGGCCGCGAAATGGCACCAATCGGGATCGGTGAGCGGACATGCGGCCTCGGCGGGACAGGGCGCGATCATGCGGGCGCCGGCGGCAAGAAGATCGCCGCGCACCTTGCGGATCAGCGCGAAGCCGCGCGGCGTTCCCGGCTCGATCAACACCAGGGCGACACGCGCGGCCTGCCATAGGGCCGCTGCCAGCGGCGCGCCGAACTCACCCAGGGCATAGGCGGCGATCACCAGATCGTGAGGCGGCAGGACGTCCATGTGGGCGATGTCGGCGGCGATGAGGGCAGCGTCCGGCAGCCACTGGCGGGCCGCGGAAGCGAAAGCGGAGTCGCGCTCCACGAGGGTGATCCGCGCCTCGGGAAAGTGCGCGCGGGCCGCCAGGGAGGCCGCGCCGGTTCCCGCTCCGGCGTCGAGAATGCTGCCGATGGCGCCGATACGCGCGGCGACTTCGCCGAGCACGGCGTGGGCGGCGGCATACGTGGCGGGCATGCGGGTCACCAGGTAAGCGGCGGTGCGTTCGGCGCTGGCCAGGCGCGGGGCGCGGCCTTCGCGGTAGGCCTCCGACATCGTGGTGGCGGCGCGTTTGAGCGCCGTGAAACCCAAAGCGTCGGCCTGTTCCTCGATCCGTTGCCTCACCGTGACGGGCAGTTGCACACTTCATGGTAACCGGAACTTTATTCGCAGGGCTGGTGTCTATTTCGATGGAGGTTGACCCACAATGTCAACAGCCGGACGCCATCTCAACTGATTCCCGAAAATAACAGGCGGTAACTCGCTCTCGGGCGCTGTGAGGAGACGTGTGTCAGTACAGAGTAAGACAAGGAGGCAACGCCATGTTTGAACAGGCAACACTTACTAACGGTCCTGCCGGCAAGCGGGTTTGGACCACTTTTCTGGGTATGACCAGCCAGGTGGCGTTGGTCAGTATGGCGGTACTCGCGCCCATGGTATGGCCGCAGGTACTGCCGGCGACTCACTTCTGGGAGAGCCTCGCGCCGCCGATCCCGCCGGGGCCGCAGCCGTTGCGGGAGCTTAAGGCGGAACCGGTCAGAGTGCGAACATTGAGACAAGCGCCCTGGGATTTGACCAGGTATCAACCGCTCAGCGTGCCGACAAAAGTCTACACGCTCATTGAGGAACCACAACCCTCCGGGCCCTTGGTAATGGGAGCCCCAGTCGGAATGAGCAGCGGTCCGAGTGATTTCATGACCAGGTTTCTGACGGACGCGTCCAGCAACATGCTGCGCGTGACGCCGCCCCACGTGGCGGAAGCGCCCAAGGCGGCGGCCCCTGTAATACCGCGGTACAGGCAGGGCGGCCTGGTGGTTTTGGGCCAACCGCTGTTCAAGGCCGAGCCCGTGTATCCGCCGCTCGCCAAGACGACCCGCGTATCCGGCGACGTCAAATTGGAGTGCGTGGTGGGAGTGAACGGCCACATCCTGGAAGTCAAGGTAATCGGCGGCCACCCGCTATTAGTGCGAGCCGCGGTGGAAGCGGCCTGGAAATGGGTCTATGCGCCCTCTAAGTTGAACGATACGCCCATCGAGATTGTCACCAACCTGACGTTCTCTTTCAAGCTGAACTGAACGGCGCTACGATTCAGTTACTTAATAGACAGAAACTCACTCACGTTTTCACGGAGTAACTGCGGGAAGCTCTTATCGAGATAGGAGCGGATGGAGACGTAACACTCGTCGCACTGGTTGGTGCGCGAGAATTCGGCAATCATGCGGGCGCGGTCTTCCAGCTTGTAGCGCTGGAACTGCATCGAACAGGGTTGCAGGGCGCCATCGGCGGTGACCACCAGGAAACGTAATCCCGCGGTGCATCCGGGCGTTCCCTTGTTGGCAAAATACTGCCGGGTGGCGGTGAGCGTGGTAGGCGCGTTGACGATCCAATTCGTGGAATCGCGGCGCGCCTCCACGCTGTCCAGTTGCCGGTTCAATTGCTCCAACTGCTCGGGAGTCTCCAGAAAATAATCGCGGCAACCCGTGCGCCGCGCCGAGTAAGCGCTGTAACAGAGGTTGACGCCCCACTCGCGCGCTTTATCGGCAATGGCGACAATTTCACCGACGTTCTCGCTGGTAATGCAACTGTTGAGCACGATGTCGTCGCGCCCCAGTTTGGCCAGCCGCGGAATGAGCGCTTCCAGGTGGCGATACAGTCCGGGGTAGACCCGAAAATCGTCGTGGCGCTCGTCGGGGAAATCCAGGCTCACGGAAAACTGGTCGATTCCGGCATCGGCCAGTGCCAGATACTTCTCCTCGGTCATGAGCGACCAGTTGGAAACCAGGATAGTGTAGGGCGGCCTGGCCCCACCCTTGATCTGGCGGACGATTTCGACCACGTCGTCGCGCATCATCGGTTCGCCGCCCGAAACCTGCACCACGCACGGCCGCAACGCATCCATGTAGCGGCGATAGCCGGCCGGCTTCAGATTGCGGGACTCGTCGCGCGGGCCGCCGTGATCGCAGTGCTTACACCAGCACGTGCAGGCGTCGGTGACCTCAAACGAGACCACGATGGGGCGTTCGGCGAGCCAGTTCAACGACCCTCTGCCGATGATTCGCAACGATTCAATCAACGGGACTTTACGCAAACAAGAAGACCTCGGAGAAGGCCGATGGTAACATGCGGCACTAAGTTCTCCCAAGCGCGGCGCGATACAATTAGTGCGGAATGCAGGACGGCGAGTTCATTCAGATTGTGGATGCGGCGCTGGCCGAGGCGGTTCGCAAGAGCGGGCCATGGCTGGTGTGCCGTCCCGGGTGCTGTGAGTGCTGCATCGGGCCGTTTCCGATCACGCAGCTTGATGCCGCGCGTCTGCGGGGCGGCTTGGCCGGCCTGGAAGCCAGCGATCCTGCCCGCGCGGCACGGGTGCGGCAACGGGCACGCGAGGCCGTCGACCGCATGCCGGAGTTTCCTGTCGGCTGCGCCTTGGATGACGCGGAATTCGACGCGCGGCTGGAGGCGCTGCCCGACGAAGAGCGCTGTCCGGTGCTCGATCCGGAGACGGGCACGTGCGATCTGTATGCCGCGCGGCCGGTGACCTGCCGCGTTTTCGGCCCGCCGGTGAGGTGGGGGGGCGATGCGATGGGAGTGTGCGAGCTGTGCTTTGACGGCGCCACCGACGAGGAGATCGCCGCCTGCGAAGTGCAACTCGACGTCGCGGACCGGGAAGCGGAACTCTTGAAAGAGACCGCCGGCGCACCAGGGCAGACTCTGGTGGCGCTGGCGCTGATTTGAGGCAAGCGGTGAGCTGTCGCGGCGGAAGACCATCGCCTTGACTCTCCGGAAACTGCTCGCAAGTTCTTGATTCTTTGCCAGACTTGGGATGACTGCCGGAGGTGGGGCAGGCGGTGCTCGCCTGCCCTCAATTCTGTTTGGTCAGCCGGTTTGGTTCTCCGCGGGCAACCGGCAGGCGAGCACCGCCCGCCCCACCTCGCGATCTCTCGCCATGTTCCCAGGCCACCCGACAGCTATTCCCGTGCTGAAAGCTGCCTCTAATACGCCGGTTGGTTGCCCTTTTTCCACTTGATATTGCAACCGAGACTGGGCCGTTGCACGGGATCCACGGGACGGCCGGCCAGCACGGCGTCGAGCGCCGCTCGCAGATCGCTGCCGGTGACGGGAGTGTCGTTCCTGGGCCGGGCGCCGTCCATTTGACCGCGGTAGGCCAGCTTGCGGGCGTCATCGAACAGGAAAAAATCGGGCGTGCAGGCGGCGCGATAGGCTTGGGCGGCGGCCTGCGATTCGTCGTAGCAATAGGGGAAATCGAATCCTAATTCCTTGGCCTGCCCACGGAGCCCGTCGGGACCGTCTTCGGGGAACTGCACGGCGTCGTTGGAGCCGATCGCCACGATTCCCAGAGGCGCGCCGGCGTATTCCTTCAGAACGGCGGCCAAAGTGGACTGGACGTGCTTCACATAGGGACAGTGCGGACAAAGGAACATGACCAGCAGTCCCTTGCTGCTGGCGAAAGACGACAGGGAAATCGTTTTCCCGGAAAGTACGTCGGGCAGGGAAAAATCCGGAGCTGCGGTTCCCAGCTCAAGCATGGTGGATTGAGTAGCGGCCATGAATTCACGATAGCAATGTTTTAGGAAACGGAGAGTGCTCTACAGTGTAAGAATGACCCGATCCGCTTCCGGCTTTCGGCCGGCCCTCGAACTGGCATTGGAACAGGCACTGAAGTACTTGGAGAACCTTGACGAGACGCCGGTGTCGGCACGAGCGGACCTGGCAACGCTGCGCCAACGGATGGCGAATCCTCTGGCCGAAGAGGGAATCGCCGCGGAACAAGTAGTTGCCGGCCTGGTGCGCGATACGGCCGGCGGCCACATCGGCTGCGCGGGAGGACGGTTCTTCGGCTGGGTGATAGGAGGGTCGCTGCCGGCGGCGCTGGCGGCCGATTGGCTCACCTCGGCATGGGACGAAAACTGCACCCTGTTTGCCAGCGCACCGGCAACGGCGGTGGCGGAGGAAGTGGCCGGAACGTGGCTCAAAGAGATTTTGGGACTGCCCGAACAGGCCAGTTTTGCATTTGTAACCGGCTGCCAGATGGCCCACACCACGTGTCTTGCCGCCGCGCGCCACGGAGTGCTGGCGGCGCGCGGCTGGGACGTGGAGGAGCGCGGACTTTGCGGCGCCCCGGCCATTCGGATTCTCTCCAGCAATCAGCGGCACGGCACCATCGAACGCAGTCTGCGCCTGCTGGGGCTGGGACGCGCGAGCGTGGTCGATCTACCGGTGGACGACGACGGGCGGCTGACGGAAGACGCATTGCGCGGCGCACTGGAGAGCGCGCGCGGCGTGCCCACCATCGTCCTGCTGCAGGCGGGCGACCTGAATATCGGGGCCTACGATCCTTTCGAGACGCTGGTCCCGCTGGCGCATGAATATGGCGCGTGGGTCCACGTGGACGGGGCGTTCGGACTGTGGGCGGCGGCCAGTCNNATGGCGTATCGCGCATCCTATCTGACGCACGCGGCGGAGGGCCGCGATGCCCTCGATTGGACTCCGGAATGGTCGCGGCGCGGACGCGGGGTGGCCACTTACGCGGCGCTTCGGCAACTGGGGCGTGCGGGAGTGGCCGAATTGGTGGAGCGCTGCTGCCGCCATGCGCGGCAAATGGTCGCCGGGATGGGCGCGCTGCTGGGTGTCGAGGTGCTGTGGGAGCCGACGATCAACCAGGGACTGGTGCGGTTTTTGGACCCGCAGGGAGTGGACCACGATGGTTGGACCGATGAGGTTATTGCGCGGATCGTATCGTCGGGCGAGGCCTTTTTCGGGGCGACAACCTGGCGCGGGCGGCGGGCCATGCGGGTGAGCGTGTGCAACTGGCAGACCACGGATGGCGATGTCGAACGCGCGGTGGCCGAGGTGTCACGCGTTCTCGGCGCGGGCGAATGATTTCTTGAACTGGTCGCGCACGGCGCCTTCGCGCTCTTCGGCGGCGTGCTCCACTTGCCGGCGGATGTCGGCGGAATCGCGGTGCAGCGCCAGGGCTTCGAGGGCGCTCAGGGCGTCGGCTTCGCGGGCGTTGCGGACCATGTTCAGCAGGAAGTCGAGGGCCGGCGGTTGGCGCGTGGAACTGATGGCACGAAGGAGCACCTGGCGGAAATCGGGGTCGCGCTGGCGGGCGAAGGATTGCTCCAGCAGGGGCGCGGCGCCCGGCAGGCGGGAAGAGCCCAGCGCGAGCGCGGCCTCTTCGGCCACGGGGCCCAGCTTGGGCTGAAGGAATTCGGCCACGAAGGGCAAGGCCTGGTCGTGCTCCAACTGGAAAAGATAGTCGAAGACCTGGCCGGTGATTTCGGATTCGGCGTCGCCCAGGCGGGCCTTCAGGCGCAGCAGCAGGATGGCCTCATCGCCTGCCATTTGAGCGACGGCGCGGGCGGCGTCGGAACGGACCGGCAGGGCGCGGTCGGCCAGAGCGTCCACCAGGTGGCGCAGAATCTGGCTGCGAGTGATATCGAAGCAAGACGGCAAGGCCAGGGCGCAGGTACCGCGCAGAGTGGCGGCGGTGTCGGCCTCCCCGCCCCACACGGGCTCCATCTGAATGTGGCGAACGCCACGCAGAAAGGGCGCGGCTTCACGATAATTGAGGGCGACGAGGGCCTTCGAGATGGCGTTCTTGCCCCAACATTGCGGGTCCCGCTCGGTGGGTTTTTCGAAGAGGCGGTCGAAGGCGCGGAGAAGGCCGGGGAGCAGGTCCTCAAGGCGCAATTCGGCGGCGATTTTGGCGGCTTTGGCGACGATCAGGTTGACACGGTCCGAAAGGGCCTTTTCGAGAGGCGCGACGGCCTCGGCGGGGGCGATTTCGCGGAGAAGGTTGAGGCGTTCGACTTCAGCTTCGATCTGGCGGTGCGCCATGTTCCTAGGATAGTCGGAATCATGCCACCTTTCGGTGCGGGGCGGCATCCAATTACAGGCCTTAGGAGGCATCATTTATGAAACGTACAGCGAACGCAGAATGGCACGGTGATTTGAAGTCCGGAACGGGCACGATATCCACCGCCAGCGGAGTGCTTTCGAGCACCAATTATTCGTTCCACACGCGGTTTGAGGATGGCAAGGGGACGAATCCCGAAGAGCTGCTGGCGGCGGCGCATGCCGGCTGCTTCACCATGGCGCTCTCGGCGCAGTTGGCGGGAGCGGGGTTGACCGCCGATAAGCTCGAGACTACGTGCACCATCAGTCTGGAAAAAGGCGCCGAAGGGTTCGGGATTACGGAGAGCCATCTGGAGTTGACGGCCAAGGTTCCGGGCGCCAGCCAGGAAGCGTTCGATAAAGCGGTGCAGGCGGCCAAGGCGGGCTGCCCGGTGTCGAAGTTGTACGACACGAACATCACGTTGAGCGCGAAGCTGGAAGCGTAGGAATAAATTCACCACAGAGGCACAGAGAC
>PLRZ01000471.1 GCA_003164075.1 Bryobacterales bacterium
CGTCAACATGCTGCTGCGCGCCATGGGCCTCTATGGCGACCCGTCTACTAACTCGAATCCCGCAGGTGGCTTTGGCCCGGCGTCGGCCGACCAACTCGCCACGTTCGTGCTGCCGTCGCTCGTCGTGGGCGATGGCAGCGGTACTGCGGAAATCGCGGCTGAACAGGTCGTGCCGATTCTCGGGGGCGGCACGAACACCTGGTACACGGTCACCAGCGATGGCGCGGCGCTGGGCAGCGATGCACAGGTCAACCTGAATCCCGATGGCAGTTACTCGTTCCAGTACACCGATGGCAGTGACAACCTCAACGTGCTGGATATCGCCGATGCGCTGGCCGCCGGCTATGTCACCGCCACCTCCCAGACGATCCTCGAAACCCAGTTCCAGTTCCAAGGAATCATCAGCAGCCAGAAGCCCTTCCGCGACTGGCTCGCCGAGGTGCTCAACTGCTGCCTGGGGTTCTACGCCTGGGAGTTTGGCCGGTTGAAGCTTGGCTGCCGTATCAACGCCAGCGCCGCGGACGCCTACACCATCGGCAACATCCTGTTCCAGAGCCTGCGGCTCACGCCCATTCAGGCCGCCTTCGAGCACCTGGTGCTTTCGTTTGCCGATGTCGCCTATCAGTTCCAGGCGAACACGGCCGACTACTGCGACAAGAGTCACGCGGCTTACTACGGCCGCGCCGGGTCGCCGCTCACCAGCCAAATGCACTCGGTGGGCATCTCGACGCTCAGCCAAGCCCTGCGCATCGGCGCTACCCGCACGCGCGAGGAGATCGGCGGTGTCACGCCCATGGAGTGGCGCAATGCGCGCGCCGCCTCCTGGCAAACGACCCTCCTGGGCCTCGGCAACGAGGTCGGGCAGGTCGTGTCGATGACCCATCCGGACATCCCCGGCGCCCGCGGAACCTGCAACGTCTCGGGTTCGACAGCCACCTGGGTGAGCGGCGATCCGTGGACCTATGCCGGGACGGCTAATGGCGACACCGAGCTCATCGATAAAGTCATCCTGATCGGCAGCTCGCAGCTAACAATCACGGCGGTGGCGGCCGACGGCTCCACGATCACCACCAACCCTGCGCCGCCCAGTGGGAACGGCCTGTCGTTCCACGTCATCACCATGTGCTTCCGCATCCAGAAATGGAGCCTCAAGAAGGACTGGTCCGTGCAGATCGAGGGGCAGACCGTGACTGCCTCGATGTATGACCTGGATGTCGGGCCGAAGCCCATGGACGTTGCGCCCGCGCCCATGCCTGCGTTGTTCAATCCCATTCCGCTCGGTCCGGCGTGGGCTCCGTATCAAGTGCAAGCGGCGGCCAACGACGCTCTCTTTCCTGGCGAGTGGACATTCGACTCGGATCAAGTGTACGTGCCGTTGCAGGACGGAAGCCAGCAAGCCACCCTAGTGATCACCGGAAAGCTGCCGGTGAATGAGTTTAGCGCGACGGGCGCGGGGGCGCCGGGCATCGGCTCGATCATGCGAGGCACGGGCGGATCGTTGCCGGCGAGCACCACGCTGTGGGTATCGCTGTGCGCGCTAGATGCGAACGGGGTTCCTTCGATCCCGGCGAACATCGCGATCATCGGGACCGGTCCAGCGGCCGGCGGGACGTTCACGCTCCATGACATCACGTGGCCGGCGGTCGCGGGGCTCGCTTCGTACGTCCTGTTCGCCGGAACCGAGCCCGACCTGATTTGTGCGCAGGCAACCGGGACGTTGACCGCTGGCCCAGGCAACACCTACACGCCGGCTTCGATCACCTTCGGGGGTCCGGTGGTGCGGTCCACCTGGGCGCTGCCTTCGCCCTACGTCGGCAAGGTGCGGATTAAATCGAAGCTCCTGCGGCATTCGGGCGTGGTGGGGGCGGCGGTTCTGAGCGTCTCCACGAATACGATTGTTTCGGCGGATATGGTCGATACCTCCGGCACACCGTTCAACGCGGCGGGGCGGGTGCTGTCGATCATTGGGCGGCCCAACGCCAGCACGCCATTCGCGAACTTCCATATCACCGCGCATGTGCCATCGACAGGAACGTTCACGCTGGACCGCGATCCCACCGGGATTGTGCTTCCGGGGGATGCATTCACGATTCGCAATAAGGCGGACAACCTGACCAGCACGGCGGCGGCGGTGACTTCCGTCAACGACAACGGATACAAGAACTCGCTCAACTCGTACGGTGGGCTGACGGCCGGCGTGGAGGTGGGGAATCTGATCCGGGTCATCGCGAACACCGGACGTGGGCAGCCTCCGAGCACCATCACGGCGAACACCAATACCGGGCTTAGTTTCCAGCCTCCCCTGACCATGGACAACACGTCGGGGTGGATTGTCGAAGGTCCAACCTGGGCTTTCCAGGCGGATTCCACCAGCGCTCCCAACGCGGACCCGGCGACCGCGGTTACTCTGACCGTGCCGACGGCGAACTTCATCAAGCAACCGATGTTGATTGGCGGCTTTACCGTGGACACGAACGGCAACGAGTCGCCCGATGAGGACGCGCCGATCCGGGAAGATTGGGTTTACGGTGCGGCCGGCAACAACGCCTCTCCGGGCGCCACCTTGCAGGTGGACGGGACGCTGGCGATTGGGAGTAATCAGGCCCCTCCCTTGCAGTTGAACGCCAACCGGACGCCGAGCGCGGTGATTGGGTTGGTGGGCACCGCTCCGACCGGCGCGGGTTTGACGGTGAATATCAACGTGGGCGGGACCCTTTGGATGACGCTCACGATTGCGGCGGGGGACCTTTCGGTGCAGGCCACCAGCGCGCAGTTGACGGCGGGGGGGCAGATTGCCGGCGGTGCCAGCATCACGTTGGACATCACTGCCGTCGGGACCACGGTTCCGGGGTCGGATCTTTCGGCGTTCATTTACCTTTGACATGGCAGCCATCTCCAAACTCGAACCGCATCGCTCGATGTATCTGCGCGGCTTCGACCGGCGCGGTGCGGCGGCGTCGATGCACGATGCGTCGGCCAGCGGGTTTACGGTCAGCGGGTGCTGGAGCGATCAGGCGGACTTTGCGGTGGCGGTGCTGTTCGATGCGGACGATGTATACGGGCACTTGTACACGTCGCGATATCTGCCGGACTTCTCGCTGGCCGGCGTGACGCTCGACTTCGATCTGGCGCTGACGGGCTGCCAGAGCCCCGCAAGTCAGAAGTACCAGTCGGTGCCGTGGGGGTCGCTGAGTTATATCAAGCGGACGGTGAGTGGCGGCGCGGTGACCGAGATTCAGGGGTCGGTATCACTGCTCGGCGGGGCGGCGGCCGGCGGCACGTCCGCGACGGCGACGGTTACGCTGTCGGGCACTCCCGCTACCGGCGACAGGCTGTACATCTACTATCTCGGGAACACGGGGTACGACACCGGGATTGGGCAGTCGTACTCTATTGCGACTGGCGACAGCGTGGCGGATGTGGCCGCTAAGTTGGCGGGGTTAGTGGCCACCCTAAACGCCACCGATTCCACTACCTACCCGCTGACTGCCAGCAGCTCGGGGGCTGACGTGACGTTTACTGCGCCGGCCGGGGCAGATGGGAACGATATCGCCCTGCTGGCGATGGCTGCGGGAGGAACGACGTTCACACCAACGTGGCTGTTACTGGGCGGCGGCACCGACCCGGCGTCGATACATGTTCACCTCGATTTCTCCGCGTTGGGGTTGGCGTCCGCGCGGCAAGTGTGGTTGACGTTGGCGCCTCCGGTGTCTCCGCAGTATGGGAGCTTTCCAGGGTGCGAATGGTCCGCGGTGTTCTCGAATTGGACGGTCGGCGATCCGGGCGGCGTGACTCCGCTGAAGCTGGCGGGGCCGGGATCGGTGACAATCACATCCAGTGATTTGTGGGCGACGCGGGCGGGGAGCGGGTGGGCGCAGGTGGCCGGGTGGTACGGCGGCGGGTTCGCGTATCAGAGCGCCAACGCCGGCGACACGGTCACGGTGAAGTACTCCTGCCAGTCGGTGCACAACCTGTATTGGGGCACGGCGCTCTCTACGGCGGGCGGCGCGATCAGCGTCTCGGTGGACGGAGGGGCTGCCGTGGCGGTGAGCGCATACTCGCTGCAATCTGCGGCGAGTCCGACCTCGGGGCGGAGACTGATCGCGGCGGCCGTGGCGGCGGGCACACACGCGGTAGTGCTTACGGTGGCGAGCGGTACATGTCTGTTCGACTACCTCCAGGCCGCGATCCTGAGCGATCCGGTTGCGCTGGCAGCGACGTACCCGGCGGTGAGTTGCGCCTGCGACTTCGACACCGGGCAGACTTACCAGATCGCGCCGGCTCGCCTGCTGTGGATCTTGAGCCAGGCGGGTTTCGCGGGGGACATTGATTTCTACGCGGGGGTGTTTTTCGCGCTCAAGCGGGTACGGAACGGCGGTCATTTCCGCCAAGCGACGGTGACGCTATCGCTGCCGCCGCTTACTCCTCTTTCCGGCACCGTGTGGATTACGGTGGGCGGTGCGACCGGCTCTGGCACTACTGTGAGCGGCGATACGAGTACCGGCGGCAATCCTACCGGGAGCGGTGTATTGGGCGGGACCGTATTCGGAGCAGCGGCTATCTCATGCGATACGCTTCTGACCATCGCGCGGAGGCTGGCAAACGCGATCAACGGTATGTTTGTGGGGATCTGGGCCGCGGCCAGCATAAGCACTCCTGGGCAGTTAATCATTGCGGTCCTGAGTCCGATTAATGGGTTCAGCCTGGACGTCTCGCTCTCGTCGGATTCGACGCTTACCCTGTCCGTCACCGGCGATATTGGAATCGGCGGAGTAGGGGGAAATGAGGGAACTTGGGCGGTAGCGCCCACCAAGAATGCCGCTGCCGGGGTGGTGCCCGAGACCGCCCCGCTGAACCGGGCTTTTGTGGACTATCTCACTGACTTGGCGGCGCTGGTGCAAGCGGCCGGGCAGACGATGACAGTCGCGTTTTCGCAGGAATTGCTCGCCCCGCCGGATTTGCAGACATGCACGATTCCGTCCGTGACATTCGGGTTCTTCAACTATTTCGGCACCGGATATGTCCACTCGATTACGCTGGGCGCTACCACCTACAGCTACACCCAACTCGCAACCGATGGGTCTGGCGATATCGCTAATGCGCTTGCCTTTCTCGTGAATACCGACCCCAATGCGGTGGCCCTGGCGAACGTAAGCGCAAATAACGTTTCGTTGATAACCGCCGGCCCAGGTCTGGTCGCGTGTTCAGCTTCCGATGGGAACGGCCCTGGCACGCTGGCATCGAGCGCGTGGTGCCAGCGATTCGCCAGCGGAGCGACGGTACTGACGGCTACCGGGTTCGGGTCGTGGGGCGCGGGCGTCGTGGACGGAGTGAGCGGGTCCGGCCCGCAGACCGTCGAGCAAATCGGACACGGGTACGTCACCGGGAACAGCGTGCACATCGCGCAAGGATCGGACGGAGCGGTCTGGTCGGTGACCGTCACGGACGCGGACCACTACCAGTTGACCACGCCGGTATCGGGGACGGCGTTCACGGTAGCGGCGGGCGCAACCACCCTGATCGACCTTCAGACGGCGCAATGCTGCTTCAACCCCACAACGGTCACCGCGTACTTGACGAACTGCTATCTCCAAGCGACGGGGATTCTGGCGGCGGCGGGATTGGTTCCGTGGCTGCAATTTGGGGAGGTGGGCTGGTGGTTCTTCTCGCGGCTAATGAATGAGGCTATCGGGTACGCGAGCTGGACGGCTCCGGTTTCCATCGGCACGGTGGCGGCGCACGGGCTGGCGAGCGGGCAGACGGCGATTGTGGCGGCGGTGAAGGGCACGACGGCGGCGAATGGGACGTGGCCGATCACGGTTACGGACTCGACGCACTTCACGGAGACGGGATCGAGCGGGAATGCGGCGTGTGCGGGCGGCGGTACGGTGTCCGGCGGCGGGATGGCATATTACGACGCCTACACCGCGGCGGCGGCTCTGACGGCGCTGGGGCGCGCGCTGGCCAGCTTCTGGACGCAGGACGACGACCCGAGCGTCAACTCGTATGCGGACGCTAATTTCCTCCGGGGGCTGGTCTATACGCACATGCATGCCATCGCGCAGGCGGTCAAGGCTGCGTACTCGGGAGCGAAGATCGAGTGGTTGCTACCGCTCGACACCAACAATCCGACCGTCTATTGGAACGCCGGGTATCCGTACCCGCAGGGCGGCCGGATGAACAACTACGTCAACATCCCCTCCCAGTACATAGCTCCGAACGGGGACATTGACCGCGTGAAGTTGGAGGCGCTCTCCTGGGGTGCTTCATACCTGAACCTGGATCTCGCGAAGGCGGCCATGGCTTATGGGTGCGCGGTGCTGACTTATACCAAGTCGGCGACGGCCTACCTCATGCCTTGGTTCAACGGGGCTTGCGCCTGGACGGCGCAATACCTGGCGGCGGCAAACGCGGGAATACCGCTGATCTGCTTTTGGGCGGTCGATCATCTGACGCTGCTCAGTTGGCCGCTACCCTTGCCGACCAACAAACGGCGCGCCCGGTTGTTCTGAGCTTCCAATACCAGGACCACCTTCCGCCTTCCTCGATTACAGCTTCGTCAAAGAAAGGACAACATCACCATGGCACCGTATCCCGTTCACTCCCCGGATGCTCCACCCATCGTTCCGGACACCAAGCGTTATTCCTACACCGCCGCCGGCTTGCTCCAGTATGAGGGATGGGCGAACTCCGCGAGCAATCCCCAGCCCAGCCAGCCGGTCTGGGCGATCAAGCAGTACACCTACGACGGCAACAACAGACTCGTTCTGGAGCAGTGGGCTAACGGATCGTCTCAGCGGACGAACGTCTGGGACAACTGCGCCACGCTCAGCTACGAGTGATCAGAAAGGACCAATCGAAATGAGAACCTTGCTACTCGTGTTTGCCGGCGCGCTGGCACTTCGGGGGCAGTGCGGCCCTGGCCAGCAACTCGCACCGCAACCGGTGAAAAACAAAACCTGCATCAACACGCCGCAGGTGGTCGTCAGCGCACCGGTGGCGGTCTCGGCGCTGCCCGCGCCTTCGTCGCAGAACGCCAACCAGATTCTGGTGGTGAGCAACACGACAAACTGCACGAGCACCAGCGGAACCACCCCGATGCTCTGTATGAGCACCGGATCGGCTTGGGTGCCGGTGGGCGGCGGGGGCGGAACCACTCCGTCGCCCCTCACCGGAGGGCTGGTCGCCGAGTACCGGTTGGACGAACAGGTGGGGCGGGTGGCTTTCAATTCCGTGTACCCGCACGTAGTGACCAACAATTTACTTGGCAATTCGCTGACGATGCTGTCGCAGTGCAACGCGACGTGCATCAATACGGCGAACTATGCATTGAACCGCGACGGCCTCAAAATCGCCAGCCGGGTACAGGTGAGCGGGAGCAACATCGCGTACACTACGACATCGCCGACTGTGTTTGCCTCCGGGGTGACTTACACGCTGTCCCTGGACGCGATCTCGAACACCGGGAGCGCACAGACGATCCGGCTGGGTGTGGATTATCAAGGCACCATCGGCAGCAATCTGACGGTCGGGACCACTTGGTCGCGGGTGAGTTGGACCTTCACGGCCGATTCCGGCTCGCAGTACATCATCCTGTACCCCGATGCTGGCGGCGATGCAGTGGATATCTCCTACGACCGCCTGCAATTGGAGTACGGCACCGCGCCCACGGCGTGGGATTCCCACCTGTGGAACATCCAACTGGGCAAGATCAAGTGGCTGT
>PLRZ01000448.1 GCA_003164075.1 Bryobacterales bacterium
CCGTGTTGGGGGCTCTGCCCCCAAACCCCCGGAATTTTACGCTTTGTGGCCGGAATAGTTGGTCTACAATGACAGCACTTGAGCGGAGGATAGGGCTCCGCAGGAATGCGACCCGAGCGCCGACTCAAGCGCTGGAATGGCGGGGCGGCTTCGGCCGCCCCTAACCTGAAATCAGACCCCGCCGATCCGTAACTTATTGCGACCGAAAAATGGTCTTGACAATGGGGTCCACTTTACAGTTCTAGCGGTGGCAGCATCTTATATCGCGGTAGCAGCATGGCACATTTCATGGGCAAGGAAACCATATTTCGATTGTAGACACACTCCACCCACAAACGAACGGCCCAACGGTCACGATAAAGGGACGGCCCAGCGACGTGTCACGCGAAGAAGGCAGGTAGAAAAGGCAGCTCGACTGCGACTCTTAAACCGCGTCGAAATGCTCTCTGGCCTGTGCCTGGAAGTCTTCGCGTGCCGTTTCGTCCCAGGTTATCCACCTCCCTCCAAGAAAGATCTCCTGGGTGAACCCGATCAGGGCAAGACGGCTGGCTTTCGACTGAGGCAAATCAGTAACACGGATGAAGGCCCGGAGGACCTGTCGGGCCGTATCGAAAACCCTCCACACGCCGTTGGTATGGACGTAGTTCCGAGGGCATATCAGCGCGGCGAGATCAGCTTGGCTCGATTCAAAGAACAGCAGCATTTTTACGATGTCGCGTAGTATCTTCTCACGATTAGCCTTCTCGATTTCCACGACTACAACACTGTCGGTTCCGGGCACTCGAAGTAGCATGTCAGCCTTTCGGCCGACGGCTCGTGCCACTTCTCGTGGAGCGCGCAACACCGGCTCGCTGGCACAGTCCTGCCCTTCCGAGCACGCCCGCTCGTGTACTTTGTCGTCAAAGTTCAGATTGACCTGATAACCGTTCTCCTTGCCCTCGATGTAACCCTGGTATCGAAGATCTCCCACGAGCCCGCCGAGAGCCTCGTATGCTGCTGCCCCACTGTCGCAGTCTTCCGGGAAACGTTCGATAGAAACGTCTGTGGCGCGGAAATCTGCCCACAGTCGTGCATTTTCCCATCTCGGTTCTTGCATGTGCCGCGCGCCTCCGTCGCTGGTATCCGTAGGGTCTCTACTCCTTGGGTTTCGGCCGTCCAAGCGTCGGGCGGACGGGATTTTGTCTCTCATAATAGTTCTTGACCGCTCGTTCTTTATCTCGTCTCTGCCGATCCGCCAAACGTGCAGCGTCATCCGCACTAGCGAGCCATCCAAAGAGTTCTTTTGCGCGGCCGACCGAACCCTTTGCACATTCACTCCAGCCTTCATTCGGGACGAAATTCAGGTGGTAGTCGGCGTGGTTGCGCAATTGGCGCAGGCTGTATCCAATATCGCCGACGAGTCTCAGCTTGGAACGGAGCTCTATCCAAAATCCCTCGTGGTCTCCTGCCTTACAAGAAATACCGAATCTCTTCTTCGCCACCGCCTCCGACGCGAGGAGTGCTGCATAGTACGCTCGGCTTACAGCCGACCGAAACGCCGCATCATTGGACCGACCGGCCAAATCACCCGCAAGATCGAGGTAATCATGGGGCTCAAACGCCGGCATACTCCACCTCGATATAAATTGGCCAATCCTCAAGCTGTGAAGCAAACGACCACCAGCGATGGTCGAAGTCATCGAGCATCTCCACGGCAGCGTCCGCTTCGAGGTCGCAACGGATCAGGACGAACAGCTCATTACCTGTACCGTCACCCCACATGCCAGCAGCTTCCAAGTCAATCCTGCGGACGTGTGAGCTGAAATGCCGGGTTATTGCGGTATGCGTCATCCGTAGCAGGGGCAACGTGTCAGGGTGCTTGTCGATGAATACTTGCACCTTTTCGTCGCGAAAATGGAATATTCTTCCGACTTCCGCCAGTTCCTCAGCCAGAAATTCTGCTTGCATTGTGATTTGAGGTTATCGTCCGCGTTCCGGCATGTCAACGAGCGCACGCTTATGCACCCGACGTTCTGCGGAGCAATTTCGGCGAGTGGCACGATATGCAATCCCCGGTATCGGTGAACACGTGAGGTGTGCGGCGAACGAACTGGGGCATTCCGGCCCACGCTCGAAATGATCGGAACCGCCTTTTCCGATCTTGGCGACGTAACGGGTAGATTGCCGGCCGGAAGATGTGACGGACTTGGTATTTTTGGGCGCACTCGAAGCGGTGGGAATGTAGGTGGGATGCGAACGCGGACAGACTGCGAATTTGGGCCTAAATCCGTGTAAAAGTGTTGTAAAAGTGTGGTGTTTTTGATCCTTTCTGTGCCTTCTAAACCATTAAAGAATCAGTAACTTACAGATTCATAAAGACCCGTCTTTATTGTGGTTCGAATCCATGCCGGGGAGCCAAATATCATTTCTGGCCGTTTCCGCCGATCCTCCTGCCACTCGCTGCTGTTCCGACGCAACCGAAACCGCCAACAGGTCAAAGGGTTGCCGATATTTCGCGGTGAGCTCGCCTTGTTTCCACGTGCAGTTCGAGAGTACAAAATCCAGGAGCTTCCGTTTTTTCTTTGGGGGCTGACTCTCGAACAAGGCGTGCGCATTGTGCGCCAGTTCCAGGAGTCGGACGCCTTCCTCGATGTAGCTGTGGTTGGCGGTTTGGTGCGCCTCCATCGATCTAATACGCGGGCGTTCGCCGATAACAGCGTTCTCTCCCTGCTATCATTGACCAACGGCGACCTCTGGATCGGCACCGAGGGCGGCGGGCTCATTCTCTATTCGCACAAAATATTTACGCGCTATTCCACCCAGCAGGGCCTCACGAATACATTTGTTCGGGCGATCTACCAGGACCGGTCGGGGAAATTGTGGGTGGGCACGGATCGGGGCGTCTTCCGGAGGCAAGGCGAGCGGTTTGTGCGCCTGGATGGAACTCCGCAGACGCCTCCCGTGAGCGCTGCTGAGATCCGGGAAGACAGCGATGGCCGGCTTTGGATATTCGGAAACGGGATCTATAGACTGGAAGACGGCGTTTTGGTTAAGCAGGACAGCGGCCTGACGCGGGGCATGACCGCAATCCAGGAACAGGCCGATCGTTCGATCTGGCTGGCTACGGCCAACGGATTGATGGAAATGAAAGACGGCAGATTGAAGCCGATTGCCTCCCCGGCGGCCGAACCGCTGCGGCTGCTGCGGGACGATTCGGGGAACACCTGGGTGGGTGCCGGCAACGGGCTCTTTTTGGCGCGCGGCGGCCGTATCGTTCCTTTTGAAGATTCCGAGCCAATGCCCAGCACTTCTGTTTTAGCGCTCTATCAGGATCACGAGAACAATATCTGGGTCGGCACGGGAGACGGCCTGGTGCGCCTGCACAAAGCGGCTGTGACCAAGTGCCCGCATCTACACCGCAGGCAGCTTCCAGGGAGCGCGATAAGCCGGATCGACAAACTGATTGGCGCTCGCTTCGTTGGTGACTCGCATGGCGGCGGGATCCCACTCCAACACCTTCCGGGTCCGCAGGGCCAGCGTACCAAGCAGCGCCAATTCCGTGAGATGACTCGCGAATTCTATGGGTAGGCAGGTCGGCCGGCCCTCCTTGGCGCAGCGGGTCCACTCGGTGTAATGATCCGCCTTCTCGACGCGCGGGAGGGTTGGCGCCGGCTGCTGGAAGTCTCTGAACTTGGATTCCGGCAACAGCAGGCCGCCGGCAAGACCCCGCGGCGGGTTACCGGCCGCGGCTCTGCCGGTAGACTGGAATGGATTGCCGCCATAGTATCCGGCCAGGAGTTTGCCGTTGTCGCCGACATAGAGCACACCTTCCCTCGGCAGCGCAACGCTATGGGCCAATTCCGACGGCCGGGACGGTTTGATTCCGCCGTCGTACCAATACAGGTTGAGCGGCGGCATGTTCCCTCGCGCGCCAAATTCCCACACGACGGTATTGGCGTAACCCTCGGTTTCCGCCGTATCAACCGGCGTGTTGTAGACATCGGTGCGCGTCGACGAGCAGCCGTAGACCACTTTCGGCGCTCCAAGCTGCAGTTCCTCGAAAAAAGTGTGGAGCGTGTGGCAGGCCATATCGCCAACATCTCCGGTGCCGAAATCCCACCACGCGCGCCAGATCTCCGGGTGATACGCCCTGTTGTACGGGTGGAAGCGCGCGGGGCCGACCCACAGATCCCAATCCATGCCCTCCGGCGGGGTCTGCACCTCTGTGGGGCGCAGTACATTGCAGGGATAGATTGGGTGAGCAGTCCACACATGCACTTCCCGCACCGGCCCGATGGCGCCGCTCAGCAGCAGTTCCGTGGTAGCCCGGGCATAACTGGTGCAGGAGTCCTGGATACTGGCTTTGGTGACGAGCCGCGGGTTGGACGCGAGCGCCTGCCGCACCTTGCGGACCTCGCCGATGGAATGGGCCACCGGTTTGGCGCCATAGATGTGCTTCTTCATCTGGATGGCCTGCATCAGGAGGATGGCGTGCCAGTGGTCGGGCGCCGCCATGATGAAAGCGTCGAAGTTCTTCTCCTCCTTGTCGAACATCTGCCGGAAGTCCCGGTAGCGTCTGGCGGAAGGGAATTTCTCAAAAACTCCTTGCGTTGTCGGACGGGTCCAGTCCAGGTCGCACACGGCCACAATGCGCTCCGTCTGGCAGCCATCCAGATAGATTCGCCCCATGCCGCCGACGCCGACCGCGGCGATCGTGAGAGTGTCGCTGGGCGGCTGATATCCTGGACCGCCGAGCACGTGACGAGGCACGATCAGTGGCGCCAGCCCGGCGGCCAGGATGGTCCGCCGGGGAATCAGGCCATTCGAAACTTCATTGGACGACATAAGGCACCGTTTTCATTCGAATCAGACATCCCACTCTTTGCGGTAGGGCGTATCGACGAGGCTGTTAGCCACGTCGTCGTTGGTGAATTTCATGGCCTTGGAGTCCCAAGCCAGGACCTTGGCCTCTCGCCGCCCGCC
>PLRZ01000535.1 GCA_003164075.1 Bryobacterales bacterium
TAATTCTTGCGTACTTCGATCATGCTGTTTTCTCTGTGTGCCGGTACTCTGTTCGCCGCCGATCAGGTGGTGCTGAAGAACGGCGACATCATCACCGGCAGCGTCATTAAGAAGGATGGCGCCAAGCTGCTGCTCAAGAGCGAGTTCCTGGGGGAGGTTTCGATTCCCTGGACGGCGATCAAAAGCCTGAAGTCGGACCAGGAACTGGTCGTGGTTCTACCGGGCGGCGAGTCGGTCAAAGGAAAGGTCGCCACCAACGGCGAAAACCTCGCCGTGGCAGCCGCGGGCGGTGAAAAATCGGCGCCGCTGGTCGCGGTCACCGCCGTGCGCGATGACGCCGAGCAGCACGCCTGGGAACGGCTCCAGCATCCCGGCATCCTGGAACTTTGGACCGGCAACTACGATCTGGGCCTGGCCTTGACGCGTGGCAACGCGCGCACCACCACGTTCACTAACAGCTTCACCGCCGCGCGCGTCACCACCAAAGACAAGATCACCGTGCACTTCAACCAGATTTACGCCAGTTCCCTGGCGAACAATGTGAACAGCGCCACCGCCAGTTCGATCAGCGGCGGGTGGGCCTACAATCGCGATTTCACCCCCAGGCTGTTCGTAGCCACCATCAACGAATACGAGCACGACCGCTTTCAGAACCTCGACCTGCGCTCCGTATTCGGCGCCGCCGGTGGCTGGAACGCAATCAAGAAGGGCAAAGCCGCCCTCAACTTTCAAGCCGGCGCGGATTACGAACGGGAAGCTTTCATGGACCACAACAACCGTAACTCCGCCGAGGTGAATTTCGGGGACGATCTGCTCTATAAGTTCTCGGCCGTTACCAGCGTCACGCAGTCTTTCCGCATGTATCCGAACCTGAGCGACACGGGACAGTACCGCATGAATTTCGACCTGAGCGCCGTCACCGCTTTGAAAAAGTGGCTGGGCTGGCACGTCACGCTCGCGGACCGCTACTTGAGCGACCCCGTGCAAGGGCGCCTGCGCAACGACGTGATTCTCTCCACCGGCTTCCGCCTGAACTTCGCTGCGAAGTAAGCACCGCGGGTTGAGGCCGCTGACCGGTGACGTGGCGCGGGCATGAGCCCGGAGGTGGGGCAGGCGGTGCTCGCCTGCCCGCCCGTCCTCGCTGAACAAGCCCGCTGCCTGAATAGTCTCTGTCGCGAAACTGCCTTCAAGTGGCAAGGACCGCTTGCTTGCGCGCGCGGCTCGGTAACAAGTTCCGTGGAATCAGTCGCAGCGTTACAAGAGCCGCGACCGCAAGGGACCGCAAGGGGGCGGTTTCTTGAGTTTCGCGACAGAAACTAAACAGGATAGAAGGCAGGCGAGCACCGCCCGCCCCACCTCCGAAACGCTCGCCAACGAGCGGCGGTTGAGTTCGAAAATGTTACCGGGACTGCCAGGAGTGGCTCCGCTCATTTTCGCCGCCGGCCGTTCAGCGTGACCCGCCCTGTCATTGCGCCAGTAGCCGATCGAGCCTGGCCTGAATCTCGCCCAGCGAGAGACTCCCGGCGATGACCTCCCGGTTGCATACTAGCGTGGGCGTCCTGTCGATGTGATTCTCGCGAGCCGTCGCCTCGTCTGCCGCCAGGGAGTCGTCCGCCGATGGCTCGTTCCGCACCAGGGCGCGCACCTTTTCCATCGCCGCGGGCGGCACCGCGTGTGCCACCTGCCCATCGATGTTGCCGTCGCCGGTCCATACCGCCTGCGTCCGGAAGAGCCTGTCGACCGCCTCCCGATAGTAGCCGGCCTCGCCGGCGGCATTAGCGTACCGCGCCGCCATCCGGGCATAGCGGTGACGGGCGAGCGGAAAATCGCGCTGGATCAAGCGGACCTTCCCGGTGTCGATATACCGGGCCACCAGTTGGGGCACGATCTCCAGGTGGAAGCTGGCACAGTGGGGACATTCGTAGTCGCTGTACAACTCGCAGATGACCGGCGCAGTGGGCGATCCGGTTTCCTTGAAGTTGGGTTTGTGGGCGGGCACGCTGCGATGAGCCCGAGCCACCGCGGGACTCGGCCTCGGCTCGGGCAGCGCTGAGGCCGAACGCGCGGGCGGAGCGGGTTGCGAACAGCCGAGCGGATTGGCGCACGCCGGCGGGGCGGACACCAACAGCAGCAAAACGGCGCACGCGGCAACTGCGGTG
This sequence comes from Bryobacterales bacterium, assembly GCA_003164075.1. Next base: position 2,160 of record PLRZ01000535.1, read on the forward strand.
GCCGATAGCGTGGCCCACAGGAACCATCGGGAGCGCCGGACCCTCTCGCGCCGGCACAACTTCCCGAATGCGGTGGCCGGGTCGGGCCGCCAATTGCCGGGAGCGTCGAGTGACGACAGCCGGTCGTCCACCCATCGGCTAACGTCCATTTCGTCGTGTTCCATATAGCTTGACGTACTCCTTTCGGAACGCCTGCTGTGCGCGGCCGATGAGGGTCCCCACGGAAGCCGGGTTCAATCCCAGGGCGGTCGCCAACTCCTCGTAACTCAGCCCGCTGGCTCGCAGGATCAGCAACTCCGCCTGGCGCTCCCGCAGGACGGCCAGCGTCTGGCGAACCTGGTCCCGCTCTTCGGCGGCGGCGTGGGCCTCTTCAGGCGTCAGGCCGCTGGGCGGAGCGTCCCAGAGCGCCTCATACCGCAGCCGGCGCCGGCCGCTGCGCAGTTCGTTCAAACCCATCCGGACCGCGGTTCGGTAGAGCCATCCTCCGGCGCTCTGGCCGTGCACCTGCGGAGTGCGCCACAGTTTCCAAAGGGCCTCCGCGGCCAGATCTTCCGCCCGCCCATGGTCGCCTACGACGCGTGCAATCACGCGCGCGATGCGTTCGTAGTGGGCATGAAAGAACGCCTCGAAATCGAAGGAATCCACCTGAATCTCCACCGGGTCGATGGCTCCGCTGGGTGCGTTCACAATATACCAACACCGGCCGGCGGGAGTTTGTGACAAAGGGGGGCTTTACTAAGGCAAACAGGGAAATGCTCTCCAAATTCAGGCTTACAGAAGATGACTCCTTCGGGTAGATTGAGCCCAGGTATGAAACGCTTCCGTCTCCTTTTATTGGTGGTTTTGGTCAGCCAGCCCATACCGGGTGCGGAACAGAGCGCCAGTGTGACGTCGCCCCCGGTTTTGCGGAAATTCGAGCCAACCGACAGCGTGGTCGTGACCCTGCCGGGTCCGGCGGTGGCGGCACAGGCGGTAGCGGCAGCGCCCGGGAGTCTGTCCACCACCGAAGTGCGCCTCGCGCCTCCGCCTCCCGACGCGGATCGCCCCGTGTTGCGCCGCCCGAAGCACGAATATCCGCCCGAGTTTGAGCGCGACAGCGCCGATTTCCTCAACCAGCAAATCGGCATCTGGCAGCAGGTGGATGCCCAGTGCCTGCTCGGCGAACCAGTGCGCCAACGGGCCGCTCTGGCCGACGACCAGACTGTCAACGGCCGGATTCTGGCCTTCGCCGACCCCACCGGCCGTTACAAAGAGCTGGAATTGGACTTCGACAGCGAGACCGGCCTGCTCCGCACCCTCTTCGTATACCCCCATAGTATGACTTGGCAGGACTGCCGGCACGCATTTGGAGTGAATGCGCGGTCCACCCAGGCGAATAAAGGACGAACCTTTTATTCCTACCTGGATCGCCGGCTGGATGTACTGGTGGATGCCGCAGGTAAGGTCATTAGCTTAGGGATGTACTAGGGGGCCGCGAAAAAATAAGCTGACCAAATGTCTCGAACGTGCGCAATCGCTCCCTAACGGGGTGCCCTCTGGGCCCGGCTCTGTCAAATGCGCATGCCGAGCCGCNNATGCACAGGATATTTTTTCGCGGCTGCTAAGGCAACAATTCCGAAACCGGCAACCCCTTCGCGGCGTTTAATACATAGGCCCAGCACCGCCATATGATTAGGGGTATAGTGGAATCTAAGAGGAGTGTCGGACGATGAACCGTTGGAACCTTCCCGTCGCCACCCTGGCTGCATTCAGTTTGCTGTCACTGACTGCCGTGGCTCAGACAACCCAGGATAACAAAAGCACCTCCGGCGACCAGGCGAAGCAACCCGTGGCCACCGCCGACGCCAACCAGACCGCCGCGAGCCAGGATACGTCCACCGACGCCTCCAAGCCAATGACCGATGCTGAGAAAAAGGCGGCGGCCAAGGAAGCCAAGAAAAAGGCTGCCGCGGACAAACCCAAAAGCGATGACGCCAAGAAAAAGGATCCCGATTCGATCGGCGATCGCGATATCGGGAAGGGCGTGAATTTTTACTCCCTGGACAGAGAAATCGCTCTCGGAAAGCAACTGGCGCAGGAAGTGGAGCGCGAGGCGAAGGTAATCGACGACCCCATCATCGCCGAGTACGTCAACCGCGTTGGCCAGAATCTGGTCCGCAACTCCGACGCCAAGGTGCCGTTCACTATTAAGGTACTGGACACCGAAGAAGTGAACGCCTTCGCGCTGCCCGGCGGGTTCTTCTTCGTGAATTCGGGTTTGATCCTGAAAGCCGACACGGAAGCCGAGCTGGCGGGTGTGATGGCTCATGAGATTGCCCATGTGGCCGCGCGCCATGGCACCCGGCAGGCTACCCGCGGAGACATAGCCCAGATCGCGACCATCCCCCTGATTTTCATGGGCGGCTGGACGGGCTACGCCATTCGGCAGGGCATGGGGCTGGCGATTCCGATGGGATTCCTGACCTTTTCTCGCGCCATGGAGTCGGAGGCCGATTATCTGGGCCTGCAGTACATGTACAAGGCCGGTTACGACCCAACCTCGTTCGTGGACTTCTTCGAAAAAATCCAGACGCTGGAAAAGAAGAAGCCGGGGAGCGTGGCCAAAGTCTTTTCCACCCACCCGATGACCGACGACCGGATCAAGAAGTCCCAGGAAGAGATTCAAACGATTCTGGCGCCGAAGCCCGAGTACGTGGTGACCACCTCCGAATTCAACGATGTCAAGGGTCGCCTCTCCATGCTGCACAATCGCCGCAAGGTGACGCAGGACGATCCCAACCGTCCCAAGCTGCGCCGTGCGCCGGGGACCGGCACCGGACCGGTGGACGACAACGATGGCGCCTCCCCGAAGACCGATTCCGACGAGCGGCCGACCCTGAAGCGCCGCGATAGCACGACCGGCAGCGGCGGCGGACAGTAAGAGTTAGAGATTCAAACGCTCCCAAAGGTCGCGGCTCCGATGTGTGTTTCAGAGCCGTGACCGCTAGCGTTAGCGGCAATCCTGCAAAGTCCCTCTGCGGTGGCGGCGGTGGCACAGAGCGGCGTAGCTCTCCAGAAACTGCTCGCAACTTCTTGATTCTTTGTCAGCCCTGGGATGACTCCCCGAGGTCAGAACTCCTGATGTCGGCCGGGGATTTCGGATAGTTGGGGAAATTGACCTGAGCCATGACGTGGCTCGGACACTCGTGTCTGCGGCGCCGAGA
>PLRZ01000552.1 GCA_003164075.1 Bryobacterales bacterium
TAGGTCTCGATTTCCGCCATGCGCCTGATGACTTCGTAATACTTCTTGCGGAGCCAGAACATCAGCCGGTTCTCGTCGCTGGTCTTCTTGACTCCAATGACGATCGGGGTGCCTTTTTCCCATTCGAGAATCATGTCCTCGAGCAGCTCCGGCGGGTCCTGCAGGTCCGAGAGCAGGACGATCACGGCATCTCCCGACGCCTGGTGCAAAGCGTGAATGGGAGAGCGGATGTGGCCGAAATTGCGGGTGTTCTCGATCACCCGGACATTCCGGTCGCGCGCCGCCAGCCGGCGCAGGATGCTTAACGTGCCGTCCTGGGAAGCATTGTCGATGAAAATATGCTCGTAGCGGTACCGGCCCAGCCGGCGCATAACGGCCCGCACGCGCTCGTACAATTCCTGAACGTTGCCCTCTTCGTTGTAACAGGGGCTGACCACGCTAATCGTCTTCATCGGCATCCTCCCAACGATCCAAAGCGCACGCTCTCCGCCTCGCCATTCGCGCGCACCACAATCGGCGGACCTTCCACGAAATTGGCCGGCAATTGCAGAACCCGCTCGGCGGCGTCCAAACCGCGGCTGTAAATGCGTTCCCGCAGCGACGGAATGTTGGCATACGGGCTGTCGATGTCGTCGATCATGATGGCCTCGTCTTTGCCCAGAGCATGCAACAGCACTTCGCCGCTCATCAGCTCGCGGCAGGAAATCTGGCCGCGCAGCAGGGGAACAGCCAGGTACACATCGTCGTCGGTGAGAGTGTGGCCCTCGGGCAAATCTCTCCGTGCGTACACGCCGCGCACCAGCGAGTCCAGATACTGGATTTCCTTTACCGGCGGCATGCGCTTCTGCGTGCCCGGCGCGCCGCACATTTCCTTGGCCTTATGAAACGCCTTGAACCAGGCGTCCGCCTGTTCGGGCTTGGAGCAGTAGGGTGACACCGGAATTCCATCCGACTCGATATCGATGTGCCGCTCGAAAGTGCGCGCCCCCTTGGCATACGCAATCAGCATGGAAGCGGCCCAATCGGAATGCTCGTGGGTAGAGAAGCCCACGGTGTGCGAGGGATAGCGCGCGCGCAGGTAATCGATCTGGTTCAGCTCCAGCTCGCGGTCTTCAGATGGATAGATGGAGACGCAATGGTTGATGGCCATGGGGATGCCGCGGTTATGGAAGAACGTCACCAGGTCGTCCAGGTCTTTGACGGAGCTGCCGCCGGTGGAGACGATCACCGGCTTTTTGGTTTTGGCGATTTTCTCCAGCAGCAACCAGTCGTTCAGGTCCGAACTGGCGATCTTCAGAATGGGGATGCCGAGTTCGCAGCACAGGTCCACCGATTTCTCGTCGAAGGGGGTCGCCAGCGGCATGCACGAAGCCTTGCGGATGGCCTTCACCAGGGCGGCGAAATCGTCTTTGGACATCCTCGTGTCCAGAGTTTTTTTGACATAGCGGATGTCGCTGCGGCGGAGGTAGTCCTTGTGAATGAAGCTGTCCACGTCGCGGAATTGCAGCTTGATGGCGGCGCGCACGTTGTTGAAGCGCACCACTTGTCCGAACGTGTTGACAATTTTCAGCCCTCGCTCCACGCGGCCCCAGTGGTTGTTGGCCATCTCCAGGACAAAGAGCTCGTCGAATATGTCGCGGTCGATCATACGCTCACCTCTTCCATGAGTGCCATCTCTTCCAATTCTTCCCATCCGCCCATGCGGCAACAGCCCTCCGGCAGCGCTCGCGGACCGTTACCGGGTCCGACGATGGCACAGGCAATTCCCGCCGTTTCCGCCGCGTGCCAGTCTTCGGCGGTGTCGCCCACCATCAGGCAAGCGGCGCGGTCCAGATGGTGGCGCGCCAGCAGGTCCAGCAGCACTTCCGCTTTGGACGCGAAGGGCGGCGTTCGCGAATCGCGGCAGGCCGCCTCGCGAAAGAAGCTACCGAGACTGCGGGCGTCTGATGTCGTGGAATTTGTGAGGAGCCCAGAGGTGGGGCAGGCGGTGCTCGCCTTCGCTCGATCCTGCTTCCGTGCGCGCGGGCAGGCGGCACCGCCTGCCCCACCTCCGACATTCAGCTCGCGCAGAATCCGGCCGGTAGGGAGTGCCGGCTTATTGGTCGCGATCCACAGGTCCACGCCGCCGGTCATCAGCCGCCGGAGCATGTCCGGGACGCCGGGCAGGCACACCGTCCGGCGCCATCCCTCCGCGTCGTAGCTCGCGCGAAAACTGCGTTCCATCCAGTCAAGCAGTTCCCTACTCGTCGCGCCCGATACCGCCGCCAGAATTTCGCGCACCGGCGGTCCAATCAACGGCGCCAGGTCGACGCCCGCCTGCGGCAACCCGCACGCAGCCAGCGCCGCATCCACGGAAAATGCGATGCCCGGCAGCGAATCCACCAGCGTGCCGTCGAGGTCGAAAATGACGTGGCGCACCGGGCTCATCGCGCCGCCTCCTGGCCCGTCAGTATGTTTTCCCGCAGTTCCTCGCGAGAGAGAAACGGATACATGTCTTCCAGACTGGGTGAAACCATCTGGCCATCGGGCAACTGCCGCGATTTCAGCCGCGGCTCGAACTCCTGCGCCGGATCGAGCCGTACGTGGCACAGCGCCGGACCGGGCGCGTTCAACAGCGCTTCCATGGAGCCAAGCTCGCTGGCGCGTTCCACCCGAATCGCAGGCAGTCCGTACGCCGCCGCGATCCGGGTCATATCGGGAAATGAAATGCCGCTCGCCGGACTCTCGCCCACCAGCTTTCCGAAAAAATTGGATTGCGTCTGCCGAATGGAAAGATACCCGCCGTTATCCAGCACGAAAATCTTCACCGGCAATTGGTGGTGCACGATGGTTTGCAGTTCCTGAATGTTCAGTTGAATGCTGCCATCGCCGGCCAGGCAGATGACGCGGCGGCCCTCGCGCCCGATGGCGGCGCCGATCGCGGCCGGCAGATCGTGACCCATGGAAGCGGCGCCGGAGTTCGAAATCAGCCGCTGGCCGGCCTGGAGCCGCGCCACCTGGTAGGGCACGATACAGGCCGCGGCATTTCCGCAGACGATGGCGTCGTCATCGGCCAGCATTTCGAACAACCGCTCGATGAAGTAGTACGGGTTGACCGGCGATTCGGCGGCGCGATGCCTCTCCTGCACCACGGGGTATCGCGCCACCCGCTCGCGGCACCACGCCAGCCAGCTCGCATGCCGCCCGGCGCGATACCCCGATGCCGGAAGCTGCCGCAGCATTTCCCGCAGAAAGACTTTCAGGTCGCAGTGGATCGCGAAATCGGGCCGCACCGTGGGCTTTTCCAGTTCCGCGGCGTCCACATCCACCTGCACGACGAACGCATGCGGCGCGAATGACGCCCAGTTGTAGCTCACCTGGCGGATGTTCAACCGCGATCCCAACACCAGCAAGACATCCGCGTTTTGCACCGTGAAGTTCCCGGCGCGTTCGCCGATGGTGCCCGGCCGCCCGCAGAATAACGGGTCTCCGGTGGCGATCAAGTCGTGGGTCCAGGCGGTAGTGACGGGGATCCCGAGGAACTGCGCCACTTCCCGGAATTCCTCCAACGCCTGCGCCGCGCGAACTCCCGTACCGGCCATCAGCACGGGACGCTCGGCATCCGCCAGCAGCGCGATGGTGTCACGGCATTGCGCCGCCACCGTTTCGCCGTCCCATGAAAGCGCGTCCTCGCCGGGATCGTACCCGCGGAGATTTTCGGGATCGATGCGGGCCGCCTGCACGTCCACCGGAATATCCAGCCAGCACGGCCCCGGCCGTCCCGAACCGGCCAGGAACCAGGCCCGCTCCAGGTGGTACGCGATGCTCTCCGGGTCGTCTACCAACACCGCGTATTTGGTAATCCCGCCCGCCATCCGGACGATGTCCACTTCCTGGTCGCCAAGCTGCCGGAGTTGCCGCGAGCCGGTAGTCGCCATGCAGGTTTCGCGCTTCACCTGGCCGGAAATCACCAGCATCGGCACGGAGTCCGTCCACGCTCCGAACACCCCGTTGAGCGCGTTAATTCCGCCCGGACCGGTGGTCACGTTGACCACTCCGGTTCTTCCCGTAACGCGCGCGTAGCCCTCCGCCGCCATGGCGGATGCCTGCTCGTGGTGGTTGCACACGTAGCGGATGCGCGGTTCGCGGCCGAAGGAATCGTTGAGGTGCATCGCGCCGCCGCCGGGAACCAGAAACACGTGGCGCACGCCCCAATCGGCGAGTTGTCCGGCGATGTAATCCGAGAGCTTGATCATGCCGCCACCTCGGCCATGTGCCACTGCGCCGTCCGCCGGATGGATTCCCTCAACGGGATCCACTGTTCCAGCCCCAGCTCCAAACCCGCGCGGGAGGTATCGGGCACGTAGCGCTCGGGGAGCACGCCGAGACGCGGCCTGCCCGCGATCTCGACCGGTTGCCTCACGCCGAGTGTTTCGCGCACGATGTACGCCAGGTCCGCGATGCTATGGGCCTCTTCCGAGCCCACATTGTACGGCCGCCGGGATTGGCCGCGCATCAGGATGGTCCAAAGCCAAATTGCCAGATCGGCGGCATAAAGATACGACCTTTGGGGCGTGCCGTCGCCGCGGATTTCGACCGTCCGGCCGTCGAGGCAATCGCCGATAAAATTCCCGATGGCGAAGTGCGCGTCGAGCGGGAGATAGGGGCCCACGAACGCGAAGCAGCGCGCCAGCAGGCAGTCTGAACCAACCCTGGCGGAGTGCAGCGAGCAAAGCAACTCCGCCAGCCGTTTTCCTTCGGCATAGGCCGACAGCGGGTCCGCGGAGTCCGGACCGCCCGGGTAGGTTTCCGGAACGTGGCGCAGTTCCGGGGGCTGTTTGCCATAGACTGCGCCGGAGCCGATGAGGAGCAGGCGTTGGGTTCCCGCCGTTTCCGCAAAACTCAGGGTGCGGCGCGTGCCATCCACAATGGTCTCCAGCATCGCCGACGGGTTTTCGCGATTGAGCTTCTCGCGGGCGTCCACCGCGCCGTGGATGACGAACGGAAACGAACCCGGGGGAAACCGGAAGGTGCGCACATCGCCGGCCACCAGCGTCACGGCTTCATGGAACGCCAGGTGCGGCAGCCGCGCGGTGAACGCCGCCGGATCGCGCGTCAGTACCGCGCAGCGAACTCCCAGAGCCATCCGGCGATTGGCCCACAGAAGACTCTCCAGAAGCCAGCTTCCGACAAAGCCCGTGCCGCCGGTAATGAAGATGCTCTCGCCGCGCATGTCCTCCCAGAGATCCTCGGTGTGTTGGAGGACGTGCTCGAGATCTTGGGACAGGCGGTTCTCCATGACGGGCTCAGAGGTGCTTCACCGGTAGTTCACCAGGCGCGGCAGGGCGGCTGGAGCATCGTCCCACAGCTTCCAGGGAGCGGCCTGCCGGTTCCACAGATCGTTCAGGTGCTGATATTCGCGGTAGGTATCCATGGCGTAGAAGAAGCCGTCGTGACGGTAGGCCATGAGTTGCCCTTCGGCGGCCAGGCGTTCCAGCGGTTCGTGCTCCAGGGTGCAGTCGTCGCCGCCCAGATAGTCGAAGATTTCGCGCTGGCATACGAAGAAGCCGGCGCTGATGGAGCCGTCGCCTCTGGGCTTTTCGGTGAAGTTGGTGACGCGGCCTTCGCCGGCCACTTCCAACATGCCGAAGCGCCAGATGGGCGCCACCGTGGTGACCGTGGCAATCTTGCCATGGCTCTTATGAAACTCCAGGACGCGGCGGATGTTGACGTCGCTGACGCCATCGCCGTAGGTCAGCAGGAAGGTGTCGCCATCCACGTACTTCTGCACTTTGCGCAGGCGGCCGCCGGTCATGCAGTCCAGGCCGGTGTCGGCGAGGGTGACCTTGAAGCCCTCCTCGGAGTGATGGCCATGGCACTGGATGTGCGATTTCTCGCCGAGGCGCATGGTGAAATCGTTGTTCATGGCCTCGTAGTTGAGGAAGTATTCTTTGATGCTGTTGCCGCGATAGCCCAGGCACAGGACGAACTCGCGGAAGCCATAGTGGGCGTAGATCTTCATGATGTGCCACAAGATGGGGCGGCCGCCCACCTCCACCATCGGTTTCGGGCGGAACTCGGTCTCCTCGCGGAGACGCGTTCCCAAGCCACCGCACAGAATGACAACCTTCACGAAGCCGGCCTCCTCGATCAAGGCCATTATTGGGGGCAAGGCAACGCGCTTCTAGATCCATTTTGGTTGTGGAACTGGTGACTAACCGAAGTTATGGTCCCGGCCGGATAACTCACCTTTGGGAACTCGGCAGGGCCGGAATGCGGTGCTACGCTTTCAGTTGATCGTTCTATGACGGATCTTCTGGTCGCCGCAGCTCCGCGGACCTCGCCGGTGGGGGCGTGGTTTCCCGAGCGGCATTTCCTGGCCATCGCCACCGCCTTGCTGACGGCAATGGGCATCGCCATGTTCGCGGGCGTCTTCCTCGATAGCGATACCGTCGACGAGTCCTACCACCTGGCTAGCGGCTACAGCTTTCTGAAAACCGGCAGGCTGCCGGCGGTGACCGAGCATCCGCCGTTGGCGCAAGTGATTTCCGCCCTTCCTTTGTTACTGTTCGATCTGCGCTTACGTCCGGCGGTTTCGTCCTCATCGGAGGAAGTAGACCGATGGACGAACGGTTCGGCTTTCCTGTACGACAATCGTGTCCCGGCGGAGACCATTCTGGCCGCCGGCCGATCAGCCAAAGTGTTACTTACGCTGGCGTTCGGCGCCGTCATCGCCTGGTGGACCAGACGCCACTTCGGCGCCGCACCCGCACTGGCGGCGCTGCTGTTGTTCGCTTTCGATCCGACTTTCATCGCCCACGGCCACCTGGCCACCACCGACGTGGCGGCGGCTTTTGGATTCTTTGCCGGCTGCATGGCCTGGAATGGGTTTCTAGCCCGGGGCGACTGGCGCAGTGCGTTGCTGTGCGGAATCGTCACCGGGTTGGCGCTGGCCGTGAAGTATTCGGCGCTGCTGCTGCCCGTGTTGTATGCCTATTGGTATCTGATCCACGGGCTCCAGCAGGCGGCTGCGTTGGAGCCGGACGCGGGAAAACTGCCGCCGCGCTGGCGTTGCTCCCCGCGTCACTTCGCTCGCAGCATGGCCATATTGCTGGCTGGACTGTTTGCGGCTCTGTACGTGTCGTACGGATTCGAAACTCGCCCCCTCCTGCCGCCGGAGTTGAGCGACAAGCCACTGTCGACGGTCCTGGCGGAGAACCATTACACGGCTTCGCTGGGCGCGCTTCTTTTGCGGCATGTGGACATGGCGCGCGCTGTCGACAAGGCAGCGCTCGATCTGCCCATCCCCGTCCCGACGTTCCTGCGCGGTCTGTTAAATATCTCCCACCATAACGCGGTCGGCCACACCGCTTATCTTCTGCGGCAGACCCCCAGTACCGGCGGCTGGTGGTATTACTTCCCGGTGGTATTCGGCGTCAAGACGCCCACCGGATTACTGGCACTCCTGCTTCTGGCAGTGGCCGCCGGCTTCCTGATGGTACTTCGCTCCGGACCGCGGGCGGCCGTTTACAAGGTGCTGCGCGCGCGTCCCGAGTGGTACGCCCTGACGATTCCGCCGTTCGTCTATTTTTTGATTTCCACCACTACCCATATCAATGTCGGCGTACGGCATATCCTGCCGGTCTATCCGTTCCTATTGGTTGGCGCCGCGGCTATGTTGTTCGCCCGCCACCGGCCCGGTCTGTCGGCGTTCTTCCGATGGGCCGCCGCCGTCTGCCTGGCGCTGGTGGCGGTGGAGTCCGCCGCCGCGTTCCCACGCTATATCTCATTTTTCAATTGGGCCAGCGGGGGGCGAAGTCAGGGGTGGAAATATGTGGTGGATTCCAACCTGGACTGGGGTCAGGATATGAAGCGCCTGCAAGCGTACCTGGAGCGGAGAGGGAGCGGCGGCAACGTTTGCCTGGCCACATTCTCGCCCGCTCCCCCGTCGCACTTCGGCATTACGGCGCACCCCGTCCCGAGAAGTGCCGGGGACGCGCGCGCACAGGGCTGTCTGCTGGTAGCCAGCCTCAGCGTCCTGTACGAATGGCCACCCCTCGATGGCAGCTACGACTGGGTGAAGCGTCTCCAGCCCAGCGATGTGGTGGGCGATTCGTTTCGGGTTTACGATTTGAAGGGGCACCCCTAGCTAGTACGGGTGCTTAAACAGTTTCGGGATTTTGGTTAAGAACCGCTTGCTGGCGCGCGCGGCTCAGAATGGCGTCTCAATGTTNNTCCCGAAACCGTGTAAGCACCCCCCCTAGTACGAGCTCTCGGCGCGGCGCGGTGTCGTGTCGCTATAATGTGGGACTGGCGCATTTCGCCGCGCACCTTGGATGACTCGCTTCTTTCGCGTCTTCGTTCCCGCAACGGCAGTGGTCCTGCTCGTCTCGGAAATCCTGCTGACCGCGTCGGCCTTTATTGTGGCCGTGTACCTCACGTTGGACGTGGACCCGTGGGTCAACCTGTTTTACGATGGCGGCATGGTGAACCTGATTCCGGTGCTGGTCACCATCCTGTTGGGGATGCACTTTAACGACCTCTATTCGCAGTTCTACGTGAAGAGCCGGATCGTACTGGTGCAGCAGCTCTGCCTGGTGATGGGCGGCGCCTTTTTAGTCCAGGGACTATTGAGCTATATCAGCCCCGATTTGCGCGTTTCGGCCCGGGTGATGGCCGTGGGCAGCGGCTTGGCGGTGGTGGCAATTTACTTCTGGCGGGTACTCTTCAGCACGTTTGCGATTCAGGTGATGGGGCGGGACAGACTGCTGTTAGTGGGAGGCAGTCCGCTGCTGGAAGATATCGCCAGGCACCTGGAGGCGCATCCCGAATTGGGTCTGGAAGTGGCCGGGTATGTGGACGACGCGCACCAGCCGGGAGAGGCGTTGCGGGGTGGCAAAGTCCTGGGCACGCTTCCCGATTTGAAAGAAATTGTGCAGGCTACCCACCCCAATCGCATCGTGGTGGGGATGACCGAACGGCGCAACCGGATGCCGGTCGCCGACCTGCTGGAGTTGCGGTTTGCGGGGAACATCATCGAAGAAGCGGCGGGCGCATTTGAGCGGCTGTGCGGCCGGGTCTGTCTGAAGGAATTGCGCCCCGCGCAATTGATTTATACGGGCGAATTGGGTCCGCGTCCGCAGAGCCTGTTGGTGCAATCGTTGCTGAACCGTTTGACGGCGGCGGCCGGGCTGATTGTGGCCTCGCCCCTGATGGCGTTGACGGCGCTGGCGGTGAAATTCTCTTCGCCCGGCCCGGTTCTCTACCGGCAAGTGCGGGTGGGGCTGGACGACGTGCCGTTCACGGTCTACAAGTTTCGCTCCATGCGGGTCGACGCGGAAGCGGGGACGGGCGCGGTATGGGCGTCCAAGGACGATCCGCGGGTGACCAGGGTGGGGAGGATCATTCGCAAGCTGCGGTTCGACGAATTACCGCAGTTGTTCAACACGCTGAAGGGCGATATGTCGATCGTGGGGCCGCGGCCGGAGCGACCGGAGTTTGTGCAGGAGCTAACCAAGAAGATCCCGTATTACCGGCAGCGCCACTGCGTGCGGCCGGGCATCACCGGGTGGGCGCAGATCAACTTCAAGTACGGGGACACGCTGGAAGACACCATGACCAAGCTGGAATACGACTTGTACTACATCAAGAACATGTCGCTGAGCCTGGACACTTACATCATCTTCCACACGGTGAAAGCCATGCTGCTCTCGCGCGGCTCACAGTAGTTCGCGCAGCATCAGGCGGGACAAAAAAGAAGTGGTTCCAAGTGACCCGATTCCCAGCCTTGCTCTCCACCGGCATGCACGGTACAGAGCACCGCATCGAGAAGCGCT
>PLRZ01000513.1:0-4087 GCA_003164075.1 Bryobacterales bacterium
AATGCCATTGTCTCCATAGTCGCCGCTTGTTTCTCCAGTGACGGCATTTCGTCCATCCGTCACGATAAGGTCCGGATGCGTCGTATCGATGCCGGTATCGACTACGGCTACGCGGATCCCCTGGCCGTCGGTTTTCGTCGCGTGGGGGTAATAATGCCGCAGAGCGTCGGAGTACGGCAGGGTGACGGGCGTGAGAGCAATCTGCCCTCCGTGGCTCAGAGAGGTTGCGGTCCGGAAGCTGCCCCAGAAGCCGGGGGGTGGCGTTACAAACCAGCGGTCCACTGCGACCGGTGGAGTGCCCAGGCTGAGCGCAACGTCTCCGTTCTTGCCGGTAGTGCCGGTCGCGCCAACGTTGTTCGGGAAATCGGTAAACACCGTGAGCACTGCGCCGGCCAGACCGGAACCGTCTTGCGCGGAGACCACTCTTACGGTGACCGGGGGCAGGGCAGAGGCGTCCGGCGCCGGGTCGGGATTGAACGCAGTGTTTACCGCCGGCTGGTAATACCGCAGCGGCTCCAGCCGCATTCCCATTTGCCGGACGCGCAACGCGGCGTTCGATCCGGTGTCCAGTTCCACCAACTTAGGACCGTCATTCGTCACCGAGTCGACGATGTTGATGGCTTGCGGCGCTACGCCGGGAAACGCCAGACGCATGGGCCGCCGGGCGATCGAAGCCGCATGCATATCGCTGGCTATGTCGAAAGCCCGGCGGTTGGAAACCGGTACCCGGAAACTGTGCTCGGGCAACAGGATAAACTGCTCGGTAGCCATGGCCGTGTCGAGAACCGGCTAAGTGACCACCGGTCCCTTTTCCAGATCCAGCAAGCCGTTGGTCACCAGAGCAAAGGCTTTTTCGCCGCCGGCGAAAGCCGCGGGCACGGCGCCGGCTTGTACGGAGGTCAGGCTCAAAACTCCGTCAACCACTCCCACCTGGAAGCATTGGAAGGCAAAGCTGAGGGGTGTGGCGCCCTCAAAGGACAAGGTTGACTTGCTGTCGCCGCTGGCGCCCACCGTGATCTTACCGCCCGCGATCTGCTGAATCGCGGGAACGTCCACTTTGGCATCCACGCCGTTGCTTTTTTCGAATTTGATGGAGAATTTCTTCGATTTTGCGATCTTCGTGATCAGGAACAGTTCGCCGTTGCCGAGGACATACTGTTCCAGAATCAGGTTCCCGGCGTCGACCGCGGCCGACCGCAGATAGTTGCCGACCTCCAACGGCACCGCCGAGTCGTTGGTCACGTCAGTGTAGGAGAATTCCACTTGTTGGGCGTTGGTGAAGTTCAGATTGGCGCCCAGATTTCCGCCGCCCATGGCGCCGATCAGGGTGCCCAGGATGTTGATGCCGATCCCGATCGACAGCTTGCTGGAAGTCTGGCCGTTGATATCGGCGGCCGGAACGTCGCTTGTAATGGCCGGCAGGGGGCCGGGAGGGTTTGTGATCAGCAGATTCAGCGGACCGAGCTGCAATGTGGCTTTATTCTGGCGGCCCAGTAGTCCCAAGGGCCGGAAGCCGGCGCTCGGGTGCCTCACCACGTTGTAGCCCAAACCAGCCAGATAGGTCGTTGATTTGTCCTTACAGAGTCCCATAGCTTCTCCTCTTTCGCGAATTAGTTGAAACAGCCAGGTTTTCTTAGCCCCCCGATAGTATATATTAGAGTTCTCTTAACAGGGAGTCTTTGTGACAGAAAATTCTTTCACCCCTCTGCCACCTGGTACTACCGCATGGAAGCTGAGTCTGCGGTTCTCCTGCCAGGCCGAATACCAGCTCACCGGCGACGTAGAACCAGCCGAATTGAGCGAGTGGATCAAAGTGGCCCGTACGCGTCGCCGCTGGGTGCTGGCCGACTCCGCCCGCCTGGAGCAGGTGAAGAGGGCGCTCCAAACCATGGAACAGATCTGCGGCGCGAACTTCGACAGGATCAAGGATTCGTGCCGTCGCAGCGGAGTGATCGAGATCGGGATCCCCTATCGGGAGGAGCACTGGACCTGGCTGCTGCCCTGGGAGCTGATTCTCACGTCTCTGGCTATCTCTTGCGGCGCCAGGAGCCTGCCCATTGTGGTGCGGCACATCGAAGACCTGCCGGATGGCCAATGGCGCACGGAACCGGCCACCATGTTCACCGTAAAAAGCAATCCGGGAGTGCTCGGGGAGGCGTACTCCTCCGCCACGCTCGACTCCGAGGAAGCGGTCATGCACGCTAACCTGGACCTCAAGAACACCAGCGCCCCGAACTACTCTCTGGCACAATTGAAGGAGTCCCTTTGCGGTCTTCGCCCCGACGTGATTCATCTGGTAGGCGTCGACATCCATCAGGGCCGCCAGCTTGAGGTTACGGGAACCGGCGACCCCATGGATGGCATGGTGCTGGGCAAAGAGGTGGCCGAAGAGGTCGGCGCGAAGGAACTGGCCGGCATTCTCTCGATCGCCCACCCCCTGCTGGTGGGATGCAACTTTTACAATTCCGCGGCGCGAGTGGGCGCCGAACTGGTGGCGGCCGGAGCGCGAGTGGCCTTGGGAATTCAGGACTCGGTCACCGATCAGCAGCGTCCGGACGACTATCTTTCCGAGATCTTCTTTGCGAACTTCTACCTGGCATGGCGCCTTTCCGATTGGGATACGCTGGACGCCTTGCGGCTGGCGCTCACGGATCTGAGCGAGCAAACCCGGCACCGGCTGGCCACCGGCATCGTGCTTTGGACCAGCCGCTCGCTCCTGCAGGCCGCGGACGGCAGTTGGTTGAAGCTGAAAGACCCGCAGAATGCCCCCGGACCTTCCTCCGGCCTGAGCGACAAGTTTCGGGATGTGCGGGAGACGGAGATCAAGCCCGACCAAGTCAAAGGCCGGCCTGTGGAGTTCTACGCCATTGAGCCGCTGACCGCCATCAACTGCTCGCTGCTGCAGAACCAGCGCCCGATTTTCCGTTGGTTCGTGTTACACAAAAAAGCGCCGTTGGGCATGCTGCGGGCCATTAGTGTCGAAGTAACCTTCGACCTCGGGCAGGAACCGATCCGCTGGGAAACCACCGCCGATATGATGTACGGCTACTGGGACCTTTCCGAAGAGATTCGTCTTCCCCTGACTTCACGGCAGGCCCGGTCTAATCATTCGATTCTGCAAACCAGCCTGTTGGTCCGGGTATCGGTGGGTACTAACGAGATCTTCCGCCAGACTTACTCCGTGCGCCTGCTCCCCATCGAGCAGTGGCAGGATGACGACGACAACCGGTGCTGGCTGCCGTCTTTCATCTTGCCCGACGATTCCGCGGTGATCCGCATCATCGACAATGCCCAGCGCTACCTCTTCGCGCTGGCGGACGACGCGAGCGCGGGATTCGCCGGATACCAGGAGAATCGCGCGGAGTCGGTAAACAATCAGGTCCGCGCCATCTGGTGGGCGCTCACCAACGACATTTCGCTCAACTACGTGAATCCCCTACCGGCGTACAGCCTGCCCGGCAGTCAGGGGGCGCAAAGGATTCGCACTCCCAGTGAGATGCTGAAGGCAAAACGGGGAACCTGTCTCGACGTATCGCTGCTGTTTGCTTCCTGTCTGGAGTACATCGATCTGGAACCGGTCGTGTTTCTGCTGCAGGGCCACGCGCTACCCGGTTATCTTCGCGATGCGCAAGCGCGGCCGAAGTTGCAGAGCCTTCTCGAAATGGTGGAGGATTCCTCCCAGGCTCCGTGGATGTTCGGCAAGGAGTGCTTTGGGGAAATCCGCGAACTGCTCGACTCAGGGGATATGGTTCCCGTCGAGACCATTGGCCTGAATTCCGGCATGGGCTTCTGGACGGCGGTGGATGTCGCGGGCGCCAAAATCCGTAGGGAGGGGGCGTTCGAATACCTGCTGGACCTCAAGCTGGCCCGGGAAAATGGAGTTACGTCTCTGCCCATATATGAGTCCGGCGGGGCCGTGGCCGGCGGCAGTGGCTGAAAATGCCCGGCGCAGCTTTCTGAGTAATGCAAACGGAGTTCGTTACGAACATCGTTCTTGACGAACATAGTTCGTCAGACTATCCTAAACCGATCTGGGGATTTCGTGGCACAGGCGCGGAATACGCTCAGAACTCCTGATGTCGGCCGG
>PLRZ01000513.1:4120-7746 GCA_003164075.1 Bryobacterales bacterium
ATTCCACGACGTCAGGAGTTCTGACTGTAACGAGTGCCCGCGTGTTTGCGATTAGTTACAGAGCCGGGCCCAGAGGGCACCCCGTTAGGGAGCGTTCACCGGTGACGGTCCTTCCCCAGATCGGTTACGCACTTAACCGGTATTACGGAGTCAAAAGTCCCAAATCGCCGAATATAGTACAATCGCTGGAATGCGCCGTATTTGGGCAATCCTGCTGGTGGCAGTGTACAGCTTTTCGCCGATCGCGCCAGCGGTGTTTGCCTCCGATCCGGAGTCGAAACTGCCGCCGTGCTGCCGGCGAGACGGGAAGCATCATTGCGCCATGATGGCGAACCAGCAGGCCTCGCCGTCCGGCCCTTCCATACAGTCGAATCGGTGCCCGCTCTTCCCGGGAGCGCCAGCGATTCCAGCGGGTCCGGCGATCAGCCTTCCGGGAGTTGCCGCGGCGATCTTTGCGGGATGGCTCAGCCATCCGGCGGTGTGCCCGCAAACCGAAGCCCTGTGCCGCATCTCTTATAGCCGCGCCGGTCAGAAGCGCGGGCCTCCAATACTCCTCTCGTAAGTCCCAAACCAGTTCTGCAAGGTGTGTGAACAGAGGTGTTGTGTCTTTGAGGGGGACATACTCAATGAAAGCAGTTTTTGTGTTTCTACTATCGGCAAGCATATGGGCCGCGGTCTTCGGCACGGCCCGCGGGGTGGTGCACGATCCCGACCATCGCCCGGTACCGGGAGCGCTCGTGGTAGTGAAGTCCGCGAACTCGGACTACAGCGAGCAGGTCGCTACCGGCGCCGACGGAGGATTCGAAGCCGGCGCGCTACCGGTGGGCGAGTACGTTGTGACGGTGAGCAAGGACGGCTTCGCACCGGCCGTTGAGGAAGTTGTAATTGCCTCGGGAAGCGCTCCGGTGCTTCATTTTCAGCTTCGAGTGGGAGCGCGCAGCGATCAGGTGACCGTCGCCGAGGGCGCGCTGGCTGTGAATGCGGAACAGATGACGCCCGCCACCATCGTCAGCCGCGACGAAATCGCCATGACCCCGGGGGCGGACTTGAGCAATAGTCTGACGGCCATCACCAACTACGTGCCGGGCTCGTGGATGACGCACGACCAGCTCCACGTGCGCGGCGGGCACCAGGTGACCTGGGCGGTGGATGGCGTGCCCATCCCCAATACCAATATCGCCAGCAATATCGGGCCGCAGATCGATCCCAAGGATATCGACTACCTGGAAGCCCAACGCGGCGGCTACTCGGCGGCCTATGGCGACCGCACCTACGGCGTTTTCAACGTGGTGCCGCGGTCGGGCTTCGAACGCAACGCCGAGGGCGAGCTTTTCACGACCGCCGGCACATTCGGCCAGACCAACGACCAGGTGAATTTCGGGAACCACACCGAGAAGTTCGCTTACTTCGCCAGCATGAACGGCAACCGCAGCGATTACGGCCTGGAGACCCCCGGGCCGGAAGTGGCGCACGACGGCGTGTGGGGGCTCGGCGGCATGGGCACGTTGATTTACAATCGCGATGCCGGCAATCAGTTCCGTTTCGTCACGTCGCTGCGCTCGGACGATTATCAGATCCCCGGCGACACGCGCGACATGGAGCGGGAGCGCGACGCCATGGCCAGCTTTTCATGGGTGCATACGCTGCAGCCCGGGCTGCTGCTGACCGTCTCGCCCTTCTACCATTACAATCGAGCCAACTACGATGGCGACCCCGCCGACACGCCTATCGCCACCACGCAGCATCGCGGGTCGCAATACGGCGGCGCGCAAATCGCACTGAGCGAGGTGACCAGCCGGCACAATGCGAGCCTGGGAGTGTACGGCTTCGGCCAGCATGACGATGAGTTCGTGGGGCTGATCGCCAATGACGGGTCGGGGCTTTCGCTGGCGCAGGACAAGATCTCCACCGGCCACCTGGAGGCCCTGTTTTTCGAGGACCAGTACAAATTGTTTCCCTGGTTGACGCTGACCGCGGGCATGCGTTTGACGCACTTCAGCGGCGCGATTTCAGAGAATGCGGCCAGTCCGCGAACCGGCGCGGCGCTTCGGATTCCGCATTTGAACTGGGTGCTGCGGGGCTTCTGGGGCGAGTATTATCAGGCGCCGCCGNNCTCACTATTCCGTGGCGCGGATGGTCGTTCGACGTGAACAGTTATCACCAGCGCGCCCGCAACTATTTCGACCACAACGCCGTTGGCAACTCCAACGTGTTTTTCCCGCTCACCGTGGCGGGTGCGCGATTGTACGGTTGGGAGGTCACCATCCGATCGCCCCGGATTGCGCGGCGGGGCGAGGTATATCTCACCTACGCGCTGGCCCACGCCGAAGGGGAGGGCGCCATCAGCGGCGGTCTGACGGATTTCTCTCCGCCGTCGAGCGGCTACTTCCTGCTGGATCACGATCAGCGGCACACGCTCCATACGGGGTTCAATTTCAATCTCCCGTGGCGCGCCTACGCGGGCGCGAATTGGTATTACGGCTCGGGATTCACGGACGGGTCGAGCGACGTGCCGGCGCATCTGGAGGGGCACAACACGGTCGATTTTTCATTGGGGAAAACGGTGGCTGAGAACCTGACGCTCTCCGTCACCGCGCTGAATGTGGGGAATCGGCGGTTCCTGCTCGACAACAGCCAGACGTTTGGCGGCACGCACTACGCCGACCCCAGACAGATCTATTTGCAGATCCGTTACCGGTTCCGGCTATGACGTGGGAAAACGCGGCGGCTACTTCGAGACGCCGAAATTATCCACCTGCACTTCCAAAAGATGGTTGATGCGGATGCCGTAGATGCCGTCGGTCTTGGCCAGCAGTCCGGTCTTCGGCTCGGTGTGCACGACTGTGCCGTTGACCACGAAATCGACCTTGTCGGCACCCACCCGCACTTCCAGAGTATTAATGGATTTGCCGGTTTCGTCCGGTTTCTTCACCAGGTCGCTGGACGTTTTGACACCGACGGTTGGGGTCGCGCTGCCGTTGCGAGTTTTCACCAGCCACGTGCCATCCTGTGCCACCTCGAAATACAAATACGCCTGGTCGGCGCCCTCCAGACCGCTGCCGCCGAACACCAGGCCGTAATAATTGGTGTGGCCGCTGGGTTTCATCAGCGTGAATGTGCCCTTCAGAGTATAGGCGCCGGTAGCGGTACCGGTCAGATTCCAGTAAACGGCGGCTTGCGGATTTGTGCAGTGGAATCCCGCGCCTTCTTTGACAAATTTGATATTGCCGGCGGCGTCAGGGTCCGACGCGGACGTGCTACGGTCCACCCGCATCTTCCAGCCTGCGGGCGATTGGGCGACAAGTGGCGCAACGGCGACCAGCGCGAGTAGTGCAACGGGAACGTGACGCTTCATCAGGTGTCTCTCCATGGATCGATTAGGGCGGACGGGGCCGCTCGGGACAATTATGGCACACAGAGGCTTTCAGCGATCATCGGGCAGCTTGCAGCACGGGTGCCGCGCAGTTTCCAGAGAGTCAGGATCGGGTGGCCTGGGAACGTGGCGAGAGATCCCGAGGTGGGGCAGGCGGTGCTCGCCTGCCCCACCTCCGGAGGCAGCCCAGGTCAGACCAAGAATCAAGAACTTCAGAACTCCTGACGCCGTGGAATTTGGGATGAGCCCGTTT
>PLRZ01000580.1:0-919 GCA_003164075.1 Bryobacterales bacterium
CCTTCCCAGATGCCCACGTTAAAGGGAATGCCCACGGGGGTCTGTTCGGGCGAATCGGGACCGCCGACCTTGGGCGCCGGCTGCCACCCCGAGGACAGCTTCTGCGTGGAGAAGCCCTTCACGCCGGCATGCGCCAGAAGGCTGGGCAGCGAGGCAGGGAAGCCGAAGCAATCGGGCAGCATATATTCGGCGCTGGCCTTGCCGAATTCCTGGCGGAAATAGGTGTTGCCATAGAGCACCTGGCGGATGATGGCCTCCGCGCTGGGCAGGTTGACGTCGCCCTCTTCCACGGACGATCCGGCGGGGAACCAGCGTCCGGCGGCGACGTATTTCTTGACCTTGGCGTAGTCGGCGGGGAAATATTCCTTCATCAGGCGATAGCGATTGGAGCCGGTCCAATTGAAAACGTAGTGCGGATATTTTTCGATGAGGTCGAAGTTCACACGCATGGTCTTCAGCAGGTACTCGCTGATAGTCTGCGGGAACTCCCAGCGCCACTGGGTATCGAGATGGGCATAGGGCACGACGTAGAGCGTTGGCTGTTTGGCGATGTCGGGGGCTTGTACGGTCTGCGCCTGGAGCGCGGCGAACGACGCGAGGCAGGCAACTGCCAACAGTGGTGGTCGAAGGGACATGCGTTCAGGCTACCTCCTGGGGAACGGCGGCACAAGGCCCCCGATTGGGAGGGGTCACTTCACTTTCAACCAGGTCTTAACAGACAGACGTTACAGTTACTGCCCGATACGGGAACTATACTCTCCAACCGGCGGCGGGTACGTTTGTGACTCAAAAAAGGCCGGGCCGGGCTTCCGCGATTGGAGCCTTGCAGCTTTCCCTGCGATACTCCTTCCGATGGGGTAGTGTGGCGCAGGCACTCCTGCCTGCCGGGTCGAGACTCAGAACTCCTGATGTCGTGGAA
>PLRZ01000580.1:939-9901 GCA_003164075.1 Bryobacterales bacterium
TCTCGACCCTCTTCGAGAGCGGCAGCAGGCGTCCCGAAGCGCCGAGAGGAGTCTCGGCGCCGCAGACAAGAGTGTCTGCGCCACGTCGTAGCAGTGGAGGAGCACTTTACAGCGAAGGGTGCTGGTTCCGGGCGGCTACCCGCGCTGCAGCCACCCTGAATGCCGGCGTGTGTTTGAGATATAGTAGTCGAAACTGCCTTAATAGAACCATTGAAGAGGAGTTTCGCTATGCATCGTCAAATCATGCGCATTGCCGTTGTGTCGGGCGGCCTCGCGATCTTACTCGCGGCGTCTTTGCCTGGGGCCGGCTCCGATGAGCCGGCGTCCAACCTTCCCTCGAAACCTACCAAAGCCAACTACGAATTGGCGGCCCGCTGGACGTCGTCCAAAGTGGCCAAATTGGTCTTCGACATGGCCGTGACGGCGCATTGGCTGGCCGATGGGAGCCGCTTCTGGTACACCTTCGAAAGCAACGCGGGGCGCAAGTTCTACGTGGTGGACCCGTCTAAGAAGACCAGGATCTTTGTCTTTGACGCCGTGAAACTCGCCGCCAGCCTCACGGCGGCCACCGGGCTGCCCTACGATTCGCAGCACCTGCCCATCACCACCATCCGGTACGTCAAGAACGACGGCTCCATCCAATTCGAAATCAACGTGCCGCGCGACGCCGTAATTCCCGGCGAAAAGAAGACCACCGCCGTTACGTCGGCCGATGCGAATAACCAGCCGGACCCCGCCGCGGATGACGATGACGACAACGGCGATCCGCAGCAGCAGGGCGGCCGCGGCGGGGTCGCCTTTGCAGCGCCGCCGGGACGGAATCAGAAACAGCTCGCCTTCGAATACGAGTTGACTACCGGCAAGCTTGCTCTGCTGGACGAGCCTCCAACGCGCAAACCGGCGTGGGCCAGTGTTTCTCCCGACGGGAAAACCGTGGTGTTCACGCGGAACCACAACCTTTACATGATGGACGATGTGAACTACGCCAAGGCGCTGAAGAAAGCCGACGACACTTCCATCGTGGAAACGCAGATCACAAAGGACGGCGAGGAATATTTCGGCTACGGCGGGCGCGGCGGCGCGGGCGGCCAGCAGCAGGATCAACAGCAACAGCAGCAGGACAATAACGGCGATCAGCAGAATGAGGCCCAAGCGGCACGCGCGCGCGGCGACGCCAACGTCAGTTGGTCCAGGGACTCGAAGAAATTCGCCCTCACGCGGCAGGATACCCGCAAGGTGAAGCCGCTGTGGGTGATCAACTCGCTGGCCAACCCGCGGCCCACGCTGGAGACTTACAAGTACGAAATGCCGGGCGACACGGACTACCCGCAGGCGCACCTGGAGGTCTTCGACGTGGCCACTAAGGCCCGCCTGGAGATGAAGGCCGATGTCTCCGGATTCAAAGACCAGCGCATCCGCCTGGAGACCGATCGACCCTCGGCCTACGACCGCGACCATGAGAAGACCGAGACCACCTGGGCCGGCGCCGTCGGGTCCGACAAGCTCTACTTCACGCGATTGAGCCGCGACGAACATCGCCTGGACGTCTGCGTGGCCGACACGGCGACGGGCGAAGTGAAGCCGATCGTTCAGGAGCGCATGAACGTCTACATCGAAGAAAAGCCCATCAAGTTTCTCAGTAATGATTCGGAACTGCTGTGGTGGTCGGAACGCGACGGCTGGGGCCACTACTATGTATATGCCGCCGACGGCACTTTGAAGGGCCAGGCCGATAAGGGCGAGTATGTCGCGGAGGATATCTCTTATGTCGACGAGAAAGCCCGCCAGTTCTATATGACGGCGTCGGGCCGCGAAGACCGCGAGAACCCCTATTTCATGCATAACTACCGGGTGAATCTGGATGGCAGCGGCACGAAGCTGCTGGATCCCGGCGACGCGTCGCATGCGGTGGTGATGGCCGACAACGGCAAGTATTTCGTGGATAACAGCTCGCGAGTAAATAGTGCGCCGCAGTCGCTGCTCTATGACGCGCAGGGCGCTCTGACCATGCCGCTCGAGAAGGTGGACGTGGGTCCGCTGATGGCCGCCGGATATAAGTACCCCGAGCCGTTCACGGTGAAAGCCGACGACGGCATTACCGACATCTATGGGGTGATGTACAAACCCTTCGATTTCGACCCCAACCGCAAGTACCCGATCATCGAATACGTGTATCCCGGCCCGCAGACCGAGAGCGTGACGCAGACGTTCTCCCCGCGCCATGCCAACGTGGCGCTGGCCAACCTGGGCTTCATCGTGGTGGAAGTGGGCAACCGCGGCGGCAACCCGCATCGTTCGAAGTGGTATCACACTTATGGCTATGGCAACCTGCGCGACTACGGCCTGGCCGACAAGAAAGCCGCCGTGGAACAACTGGCGGCGCACTATCCGTGGATCGATATCGACCGCGTGGGCATTACGGGCCACTCCGGAGGCGGGTTCATGTCTACCGCGGCCATGCTGGTGTACCCCGATTTCTTCAAGGTAGCGGTGTCGGAATCCGGCAACCACGAAAACAACATCTACAACGCGCCTTGGAGTGAGAAGCATCACGGCGTGAAAGAAGTTACCGATAAGGACGGGAAAGTTACGTTCGAGTACTCCATCGAGAAGAACTCGGAGATCGCCAGGAATTTGAAGGGACACTTACTGATTTCCACCGGCGATATCGATAACAACGTTCACCCCGGTAACACGCTCCGCCTGGCGGATGCGCTGATTAAGGCCAACAAGCGGTTCGATTTCGTGATTCTGCCGGGCCAGCGGCACGCGTATGGGCCGGAGGCGGAGTACTTCTCGTGGATTCGCGCCGACTACTTCTGCAAGTACCTGTTGGGCGATTTCGACCAGAGCGTGGACATGTGGGAACTGAATCGCGAGAAGCCGCAGGAGGGCGAGCGGCCGACGCCGCCGGCCGCGGGTCGCGGGACGCAGACACAGCAGAACGGCCGGGGAGGACGCGGTGGTAGAGGGGGCGAGTAACCCCGTGGCACAGCCGCGGAATACGCTCCCTAACGGTCGCGGCTCCGTGAAATGCGCATGCCGAGCCGCGCGCGNNAGGATATTTCTTCGCGGCTCCTAAGAACCGCTTGCTGGCGCGCGCGGCTCGGCATGGTATTTCAGTTGTTTGTAGGTGTTTACCGAACCGGGCCCAGAGGGCGCCCCGCGAGGGAGCGGTCGTTCAGAGGCGTGCTTCCCGAAAACATGTAAGCACCCGGCGAGTAACCGTCCCCCGCGCGCTCCGCTATACTGATTGCCGTAATGCGGTGGATTCCTGTAGCTGTCTGTCTGCTTGCGAACGTTGGCTTCGCCGCCCGTCCGGTGATCTTCGATACCGACATGGGCAACGACATCGATGACGCCCTGGCGCTCGCCATGCTGCACGCTTTGAGCGATCGCGGCGAGTGCGAGTTGATCGGCGTCACGCTCACTAACGCGAATCCGGCGGCGGTTCCGTATATCCGCATGATCGATCGCTTCTACGGCCGCGGCGATTTGCCGGTAGGCGCCGCGATCAAAGCNNCCCGCCGAAGCCGCGCCGGCGCTTCTCCGGCGACTCCTCGCGAACGCGCGCGAAAAAGTAGTGATCGTGCAGACCGGCTTCAGCACCAATCTCGCCGCTCTGCTGGATTCTCCGGACGGCGTCGCGCTGGCGAAGGAGAAAGTTGCGCTGGTAGTCGCCATGGCGGGTAACTTCGCCGATGGCGCACCGGAATACAACGTCAAAATCGACGTAGCTTCCGCCCGGGATGTCTTCGAGCGCTGGCCCACTCCGATCGTCTTCAGCGGCTTCGAAATCGGGCGCGACCTGCTGTACCCCGCCGACAGCATCGAACACGATTTCTCGTACGCCCGTCCGCACCCCATCGCGGAATCCTATCGCGCTTATCATAAGATGCCCTATGATCGGCCCACATGGGATCTTACGGCCGTCCTCCAGGCGGTGCGGCCGGCGCACGGCTACTTCGACCTGTCTGGCGCCGGCACCGTGCAGGTGGAATCGAACGGCGTCACACACTTTACTGCCGGCCAGGGCGACCGGAAGTATCTTCGTCCGGACCCGTCCAAGCGCAAGGAAATTCTCGAAGTTCTCGCGCTCCTGGCTAGCCAGCCGCCGGTTCGAAGGTAGTACACTATTGAAACGAGGGGCGCTCATGAGAACGATTCTGCTGGCGATCTCTTTCGTCTGCGTTTTACAGGCTCAGACGAGTGTTACGAAATCATGGGACCGGAAGGCAGCGGCCGCCTATCTGGACGGTCGAATGAACTGGTGGGAAACATGGCCCGCGGCGGCGCGCGACCACGACACTTTCTGCGTCTCGTGCCACACCACCCTGCCGTATGCCCTGGCGCGGCCCGCGCTACGTTCCGCTTTGGCCGAGCACGGTCCGTCGACTGGCGAACGCGCATTCATCGATAACATCTCCAAACGGGTCTCGCTATGGCAGGAGGTGCTGCCGTTCTATAGCGACGCCAAGAACGGCGTCCCGAAATCCGCCGAAGCGCGCGGTACGGAGGCGGTGCTGAATGCGCTGGTGCTGGCCCGCTACGAAGCGCCCGCGGCCAGAGACGCGCTCCGCAATATGTGGGCGCTGCAATTGAAGACCGGCGAAAAACGCGGCTCGTGGACCTGGTTGAATTTTCACAACGAGCCGTGGGAAGCGGACGATTCGGCGTTTTGGGGCGCATCGCTGGCTGGCTTGGCGGCCGGGTGGGCTCCGGAGGCAGACCGGAATAGCGCCGAGGTCCAAGAGAATCTGGCGTTGCTCGGCGAGTACCTGCAGCGGGAGCAGCAGAGCCAGTCGACGCTGAATCGCGCGGTGGCGCTTTGGGCGGCTGGCAGGTTGCCGCTGCTGCTGACGGCGGAGCAGCGGTCGGCCATTGTCGAAGAGATCGCCGGAAAGCAGCGTGAGGACGGTGGCTGGAGCGAGTCCTCGCTGGTAGTGAAAGAGTGGAAGCGCCGGGACGGCACGCCGCTGGACGCCGGGAGCGACGGTTACGGCACGGGGTTGATGGTGACGGCGCTGGAGCAATCGGGCAGCCCGTCGGCGAAGGCCGCGATCGCCAAAGGGGTAGCGTGGCTGGAGCGCCACCAGGACCAGTCGGGCGCGTGGCTGAGCACGTCCATGAACAAAGAACGCGATCCGGCGTCGGATGCCGGCCGCTTCATGAGCGATGCCGCCACGGCGTATTCCGTGCTGGCTCTCAGCGGAAGATAACGCCGCTCGCGTCCGGGCCGCTTCGGCCTTATACTGCAAGCATGAGCCTCAAGACTGCCGCGTTCTTCGCACTGATCGGAATGATTTTGTTGACGGTCCTGGATGCTGCCGGCTTCCTGCGCGACTTGACTGCTTTCCTGCGGGAGGCGGTGGCCGCGATGACTCTTCTAGCCGCGGCAATTCACGTGCTGGCCAGCCTTAGTCTAACCGTGTTTCTGTACGTGTTCTATCGAGCGCAAGCGTGATACGGCGTCCATAAAAGCGTGTTGGATGGTACCAGGGGCGAGACCCTCCCGGCATTCCAGGCACTTCCAGGTCTATAATGCCAGAGATATGAGAATTCCATGGAAAGCTGGCCTGGTTACAGCCGTTGCGCTGGCAGCGCTGCCTCAATTTGAATTGGCGGCGCAAGGCCGTCACCCCCGCTACATTCACGCGCGCGCCGATTTGCGCCGTTCCATTCTCCTGATGCGGATTCCCGACGAACCCAACGTGATGCGCGACATGCGGGAAGCCTCCGGCATGGTGGAACGCGCCATCCATGAACTGGACGTCGCGGCGATGTTCGACCGCCGGGACCTTGACGACAACCCTTCGGTGGACACCCGCCTCGGCCGCGGCAGCCGCTTCCGCGAAATCCTGCGATTGCTCGGCAGCGCGCGCGCCGATATCGAAGGCGAGGAAGATAATCCGCGCGCCCGGGAATGGCGGAACCGCGCCTTCGGCTACGTGGATGGAGCCATGGCCAGGGTCCGCCAGGGTGGCTACGATAGATTTACCGACCAAATGGCCCCTCCGCCTCCGGGACCCTCGATTCACCCCCGATACCTGAGCGCCATTTCCAATCTGCGCTACGCGCGGGCCTTGCTGTGGAGGCCGGATTTCCGCGACGTGATGCGCGACCAGCGCGCCGCGGTCGAGGAGATCGACCACGCCATTGGTGAAGCGAAACGCGCGGCCATCGATGACGGCAAGAACATCGACGACCATCCGCCGGTCGAGACGCGTACGGGATGGGAGGGCCGCTTTCGGAAAGCCATGGAAGTGCTGGATGCCGCGATTGGCGACCTCTCTTTCGCCGAGGCAAATCGGGGCGCCATGCCCTGGCGGGATGCCGCCCGCGGCAATGCGGAGCGTGCCCGCGCCCTGGTGGCGAAAGCCATGCGCGATTCCTGGTGGCGGTAGCCGGCCGGCGCGGGATCTTACATTCCTGGTAACGTAACCCCGATCCCGCGCATCTCCCTACTCGAAGTGTCGATCGAAAATAAGCTTACGAGGAGACGGCTGCTCTCGGCCCTCTCTCTGATCCCCGCCGCGCGCCTGCTTTCCGGCCAGGAGAGCCCGCCTGCCGCACAAACGCCACAGTACTCGGCAGACGTCAAGCTGGTGAACCTGTTTGCCACCGTTCGGGACAAGTCCGGGAAGATCGTGAAAGATCTGACCAAGGACAACTTTACGCTGGACGAAGAGGGGCATCCGCAAACCATCAAATTCTTTGAAGCGGAGAGCAGTCTTCCGCTTTCCCTGGGCCTGCTGGTGGACACCAGCGGCAGCCAGGGCCGGGTGCTGGGCGACGAGCGGAGCGCCGGAATCAAGTTTTTCGACCAGATTCTGCGAGCGGATCGCGATCAGGCTTTTGTCATCCATTTCGACTACGAAATCGAACTGCTGCAGGATTTCACCCCGTCGCGCGAGAAGCTGGACAAGGCGCTGGACCTGTTGGAAGTGGCCCGGCCGCAGCAACAACAGCAGACGCAGCAACAGGGGGGCGGGAATCCGCAGGGTGGCGGGTATCCGCAAGGCGGTGGGTATCCCGGCGGTGGCCGGCGCTATCCACAAGGCGGCGGATATCCGCAAGGCGGCGGGTATCCATCGGGAGGACGCAGCGGCCGTGGCGGGACCAAGCTATACGACGCTATTCTGCTGGCTTCCGACGACATGATGAGCAAACAGAAGGGCCGCAAGGCGCTGGTCCTGCTGACCGACGGCGTGGATACCGGCAGCAAGGTCACGTTGTACGAAGGGATCCGCGCGGCGCAAAAGGCCGATACGCTGGTCTACTCGGTGCTCTTTGCCGACCCCAACGCTTACGGCAGCCCCGGCTATGGCAGCCCCGGGATGGGCCGCCGGGGCCGGATGCCCATGCCGCCGCCGGGCGGCGGGGGGCAGGAAGTGCCGGACGGCAAGAAAGTACTCAAACAGATCGCCCTGGAAACCGGCGGACGCTTCTTTGAAGTGGGGCGGTTTCACTTTCCGCTGGACAAGGTTTTCGCGGACATCGAAGAGGAACTCCGCACCCAATACAACATCGGCTATACGTCCGATCAACCCGGCGAGGCGGGCGCCTACCGGCACATCCATCTTACTGCGACGGCCAAGAAGAAAGATCTGGTGGTGCAGACCCGCGCCGGATATTACGCACGTTAGCCGCAAAGTGATAGAGTGGACCCGTGGAAGCTGAACCAACCCTGGTTGCGGCCTGCGCCGAATGCGTCGAGACGACGGTGCCGGCGCTGCCCGGCGCTGCACTGGCGTCATCTGTCATCAGGCGGTTTCGCTCCGCCGACGGCCGGCTGCGCGTGGATTTCGAAAGCTTTTCCATTATCACCGACCCCGCCACCGGGGAGCGGATTGTGCTGAACCACCTGGCGCTGGAGGCTCGCATCCTGGCGGCTGAAGTCCCCACTCCGCCGCAGTTGTCTGTGCCGGGCATTCCCGGGCTGCCGACTGCTCCCGGCCTTCCTCCGGAACCGAACGTGATCGCGCTCGGCAAGGCTGTTGTCGACGGTCTGGAGTTGGAAGGCGTGCGCCACGTCTTCGCTGCCATCGACGCGATATTGCCGCCTCCTATTACGAGTTGGGAAACGTGGGTCAGCACCAAGCTGCAAATGCCCGTATTCACGCGGACGATAGGCAGTTTCGGCGTGCGCACCTGCATTTGTAAGTGCACGCCGGTGGAACCTCCCGCGTCGGCATTTCAGATTCCCGAAGGTTACTCGGTAATTCGCGGGTAGGGCACGGGGAAGATATGGCTGCGACCAAACCGAACATCGAACGCAATGGCGATGTCCATCCATATACTTCCGCGAATGGACACATGTTTACTTATCTCGATCAGACCGGCACGTTAGGCATCCGGCTGCTTGAAGAGGAAGTAGAAGCCTTTCTAAGAAAACACAAGACCGCTCTGTTCGAGTCATACGGCGTAGTCAAGAAGGGCTGGGTAACGGCGCCCGGCGCACTGCTGAAGAAGACCGGGCAGTTAAGTAAGTACCCGGAAATCAACCCCGGCCGATAAACGGCATCCTGGTAGCCATCACGGTCATGAATTCCACGTTGGCATCGAGGGGCAGGTTCGCCATGTACAGCACCGCTTCGGCAACGTGGCGGACGTCCATGCGGGGTTCCACCATAATAGAGCCGTTGGCCTGCGGGACACCGTCGCTCATGCGCCCGGTCATTTCGGTGGCGGCATTGCCGATATCGATCTGCCCGCACGCGATGTTGAAATCGCGGCCGTCGAGTGAAATGCTGCGAGTGAGTCCGGTGATGGCGTGCTTGGTGGCGGTGTAAGGCGCGGAGTTGGGGCGCGGGACGTGCGCGGAGATGGAACCGTTATTGATGATGCGGCCACCCTGCGGGCGCTGCTCTTTCATCATCCGGACGGCCTGCTGCGCGCACAGGAACGCGCCGGAAAGATTAACTCCGACCACTGCGCTCCACTGCTCGAACGTGAGGTCCTC
>PLRZ01000309.1 GCA_003164075.1 Bryobacterales bacterium
CGCCGGTGAAAAAGACGCGGCACATATGCAGGAAGACGATGGCCACCATGCCATGCGCCGACCAGCGATGCATATTGCGCAGAAAGATGCCGAACGCCACCGTGCCGCGCAGATCCAGCATGCGGTCATACGCCTGCGTGGTGGAGGGCACATAGTAGAACATCAACAGCACGCCGGTGAAAACCAGGATGACGAACAGGAACGTGGCGATCAGCCCCAGCCCCATGGTGTACGCCGGCCGCAGCGTGTTCCTGTTGACCTTTACCGGGTGGATATGCAGGAAAAAATTGGTGAAGCTGGTGGACGCGCGCTCCAGATCCGTGGATGGCAGGGGATTGCGGAAGATGGAATTCCAGACATTCTGTGGAAGCTCCCGCAGCGTGGCGAGCGCCGTCCTGGGCTCTTGTGTGGGTGTGCTCATACCGTCAAGTAAGTCCCCGGGTCGACCGATGAGTTCTTGTCGATCACGATGTCGCCGTTGGGCGCCAGGGTCACCTGAAACCACGGCAGCGGCTTGGGCGCCGGCCCGCCGGTGACGTTGCCATCCTGGTCGTAATGCGACCCGTGGCAGGGGCAGGCGAACCCCGTGTCGGCGATTCCCACGATGCATCCCAGGTGCGTGCACGTGGTAGAGATGGCCGCGATCTTATTCCCCTCGCGCACAATGCAGACGCGCTCCACGTCGCGGGCGATGCGCGTGCCGGGCGGAAAATCGTCAGGCTTCCCGATGGCGAAGCGCGCGTTGGGGCCGTACGTCACCCGCGGTTTGAAGAAGAGCCAATCCGACACGGCGGCCAGAATCACCGAGGCGAATAATCCGAAGCTGGAGAGCCATGTCAGCAGCCGCCGGCGCGGCATCTGTGCATCTTCGGTGAGGAGTTGCTTATCGTGACTTCGCGGCGCCACCTTCATTGCGTTTCTCCTGTGCGGCTGCCAACGGGGGCAGCGGTCCATCCTCCAGGTCGCTCCAAAATACCTGGTATTTGGCGTCTTCAATGTTGCGGAAATAGTCCTTCTTCACGGCGAAAATGAACACACACACCGCGGCCAGGGCCATCAATAAACTGGCGAGCGCGGCGATCCAGGTCAGTTCCATTTCGGTGCGTTGACCAGGGGATTCGGTTTGCGTACGGCGGCCTGCTGGGCCAGTACGCTGATGGTGGCGTCGCGCAGCACTTGCGCCACGGCGGATTGCGCGCTAACCCATACATCGTGGGCCGGGCACCATTCCTGCCGCGTGCAGGAGCGGTCCGAATTCAGGCAAACGTTGAGCCGGATGGGCCCCTCGATCGCCTCCACCACTTCGAGCAGCGTAGCCGCCCGATGGATGTTCGGCAGTTCGAATCCGCCGGTATTTCCTCGATGCGAGAGCACCAAGCCCGCTCGCGTGAGGCTCTGGAGCACTTTCGAGAGAAACTGCTCGGGACATTCCGCCGCTACCGCCAATTCCGCGCGGCTGGCGCGCGTCTCAGGCGGCAAGCCGGCCAGATGAACCATCACCCGGACGGCGTAGTCGGCGGCTCGTGTGAGTTGCATAATAGGATTATAAGACTCTTATTATCCCAATTGGGGGTATATTTCGGGGACAGGCTACATAACCTCGAAACTCGCTCACCCGTTCGAATTTCGAGGTTGTGTAGCCTGTCCCCGAAATAGCTGGTAGATCGTAATCTCCGGCGGCGCGCCGATCCGTATCGGCACTCCGATCGTGCCGATCCCCCGATTCACGTAAAGCTGCCCGCCGGGCTTGCGGAACCACCCTGCGACGTACGGCGTCACCAGCCGGCTGGGCGCAATCTCCGGGCTGATAAACTCCAGCGCCGCCTGCCCTCCGTGGGTGTGGCCGGCCATGCTCAACTCCACCCCCAATTCCGCCGCGCGGTCGAACGTGTCGGGATTGTGACTGAGCAGGATGTTCACCCGGTCGCGCGCAATCAGCGTCTCGATGTTCGCCAGGAGGTTGGCGACCGCCGGCGACGGGCCAAAGCTGCGGTGGCTCTGAAAATCGGTGCCGATCAAATTGATGGACTCGCCCCGGATCGCGATCGGCACCGCCTCTCCGCGCAGAATCCGCACTCCGCGCTGCCGGAACAGAGCCGTAATCGAAGCCTCCACGCCGCACCAGCCGTCGTGATTGCCCAGGCATCCGAACACCCCGAAGGGCGCGGCGAGGCCGGAGAGCGCTTCCACTACGGCGTCCTCGGTGCTCGGGTCGGTGGTGACAAAGTCGCCGGTGAGCACGATCAGGTCGGGCTTCAGAGCGTTGGTCATCTCCACATATTTGCGGATCTGCTCGGCGGGCATGAACGGTCCGATATGGATATCGGAGAGTTGCGCGATGCGAAAGCCTTCGAAGGCCCTGGGCAGGCGGGGCAAGCGGGCCGGCTGTAGCGTGATTTCCAGGTTGAGCCGCCCGTACAGCAGGCCGTACGCGCCGGCAAGAAAAGGCGCGGTGGTGGCCACATGTGCCGTCCGTTCCAGAAAGACGCGGCGCGAGGGCGATGCGAGCTTGTCCCCGCCCGCCCGCGCACGTCTCTTGGCCATTACCCATCGCGCCAGTCCCACAATCGATTGCGGGATGGCGAACAGCAGCGCGATCAGGGCGCCCACCAGAGAACTCACCGCCCATGTCAGAAACGGCGCCGCCAGCAAGGCTTCTTTCAGGGTCAGATGAATCGGCGTTCTCCGGCGGAACGAACCGAAATTGTAGGCCCACAGCGCTACGATAACCACCACGGACAATCCGACGACAATGCGCCGGAGGCCGGGCCGGGGAATCCATTGGCGCGCCAGCGACAGTCCGCGCCATACCCAATAAAACTGACTGGCCAATATGATGGCGAGAGCGATTGTGAAGATAGACATTCCGGGAAGAGTGCGACTCCTTCCATTGTCGCGCATCCGCCGGGGCGGCGATCAGCTCAGCCGGTCCACCGCCTGTATCAGCGCGCGGATATAGCCGTAGCAGAAGGCGAACGACTGCAGGCCGCCGGGATCGTTGGGCGCCTGCGGGACGTGGTCGGGCATCAGCAGATAGGGGTACCCGACCTCCTTGTAGACCTGAATCGCCTTGACGAAATCGACATCGCCTTCGTCCGGGTAGACCTCCACAAAGTTGTTGCGATGGCCGCGAATATTGCGAAAGTGTACGTTGAAAATCTTCTGGCGCGTTCCAAAATAGCGGATCACGTTGAAGATTTCCTTGCCCGGGTCGGCCAGCATTTCCGAGACCGTACCCTGGCAGAAATTGAGGCCGTGATACGGGCTGGCCTTGATCTCGATGACTCTCTTCAGGCCGTCCACCGTGCCCAGCACGCAGTCCACGCCCTGATACCCCTCGGGCGGCACACCCGGATCGTGCGGGTGCAGCGCCATCCGCACTTTGTACTCCTCGGCCACCGGAATCACGCGCTCCAGGAAATACGCGATGCGTTCCCAATAGGCGTCGGCATTCACACGGCCGGCGCGGGTCAGCGGCGTTTCCGGATGCGCGTCGGCCAGGCGCCAGGTGCTGTAAGAGGCATCGCCGCGTCCCTTAGTAGGAGCGATGCGCAGGACGCCCAACAGATTCATGTTGTACTTAATGGCCGGGATGCCCGCCGCGGCGCAGTTACGAATCAGCGTCTGCAGGTCTTCGATGTCGCGATCGCGCTGCGGACTATCCGCCAGCATCACTGCCGGATGCTTTTCCTTGTCGATATGCGTCGACTCCAGAAACGGCGGCGCAATGCAATCCAGACTCACGTGATATTTCTCCGTCAAGTCCCGCAGGCGCTTCAGTTCGTCGACGGTAGCATAGAGGTGCGCGGGGACGCTTTCGGGATAGCCGCAGATTCCCTGGACGCCATAGCGCGCGAAGTATTGCACGTGTTGCTCGCTGGTGGGCGCGCTCTGGCAGCCCAGCTTCATCATGGCCGGCTTGGATGGCGCCGCTCCGGCGGATCCCGGTGCGATTCCCGCAAGTGCCGCGGCCACGGCTCCCGAAGACGAAACGAATGCTCGGCGATTCATAATTGCTCCTCCTGCCCGCGAAAGAATTGTATCAGGCGTTGGGGGTGCAATGGGAGTAGACTAAGTGGAGATGCCGTGGCTAACTGTTTCGCGGCGCGTTATCCTGCCGATCCTACTCGCCGCCGCTGTGCGCGCGCAATGTCCTAATTCCATCGTCGCCGGGCCGCCTTCCACTTATGCCGGCGACGGTCAACAAGCAACTGCGGCCTGGCTATTCCAACCGCAGTCTTTGAGTCTGGATGCCGCCGGCAACCTGTATATAGCCGACTCCGGCAATAATCGCATTCGCAAGGTGACCACCGATGGCGTGATGCACACTGTCGCGGGTCCCGACGGTCTGAACAATCCCCAATTCGTGCTGGCCGCGCCCGATGGGTCGGTGTACATCGCCGATACCGGGAACAATCAAATTCGGCAGCTCACGACTGCCGGTGTGGTAAATGTCGTGGCCGGCACCGGCCATCCGGGATTCTCGGGCGATAACGGCGCCGCCGCTGCCGCGGAGGTGAGCGGCCCGACGGGCATGGCGCTCGACTCCAAGGGCAACTTATACTTCGCCGACAGCTACAATGGCACCGTCCGCCGCATCGACACAAAGGGCGTGATTACCACGGTAGCCGGCAGCGGTTCGGCGTTTTATTCGTGGAGCACAGGAAGTCCGACAACAACCGATCAACTGTATCGTCCCGAAGCCGTCGCTGTTACCGCCGATGGCACCATGTTTATCGCCGACCCCGGGTACGGAACCATCTTGCGCGTCACACCGGACAGAACTATCTCGAGTCTTGGATCGATCTCCGCGACCAACCTGACGCTGCTTCCCGACG
>PLRZ01000660.1 GCA_003164075.1 Bryobacterales bacterium
CCGACGCCGACGCCGACGCCAACTCCGACGCCAACTCCGACGCCGACGCCGACGCCGACGCCAACTGCAACGCCGACTCCGACGCCAACACCGACGCCAACACCGGTGCAGCAAAACCCGACACCGACGCCAGTTTCGACGCCAACTCCGGCTCCCGTTCCGGCTCTCTCTGAGTGGTGGCTGGCGGTTTTGGCCTTCCTGCTTATCGGGACTGCGATGGCCGCGCTGCTGCGTAAAGCTTAGTGGAGTCTAACCGTGTCAGCCACTCCTGGGCATGCGCGGCTTGCGCGTAAATTGAAATCTGGCGGTTCGGCCTGCTCCCCCCGACCCTGTCCGGCGGTTGCCGGTGGTTTTTTCCTACTGCTGTGAAGCTCGCCTTTTGGGTGGCAACCGCTCTCAGCAAACAGTTGCGGAGACAGATGGATGGTCCCGTTTTTGTGTGTGAGCAACTGGCGGATTCAGGGTAAACGGATCTGGTTCGCGGAGTTTTTCAGGGCAAGCAGTTCTCCAGCGCCGGGGCGAATTTCCTGCTTCTCCAGGACTCACCCTTGGCGCTGGGTTCGGGCGGATTTGCCACAGCCCGACGTGGTAGGTTCCGACTTCATAGTATCCGTGCCAGATGTACCGGTCCCTTATCCTAATCAGCCGGGAACACTCCAGCTTGCTGCTCCCACACTTGCGCCTTACCCATAGCTCCAGGAGCTTGTTCTTTTCGTCGATCTTGCGCCGGTACACCCGGTAACCGGGCCATTGCAGGATTTGCGTGAATATTCGTCGTCGCTAGGCAACTTCTGAATTTAACCCAAAATCGATTTCTCAGAGTGCCGATCCATTCAGCGGTTTTACGGATTCTCGCCCAGACCCCAATTCTTGANNGCCAAGCAGAAACTCGCGGCCGTCGTGGAAAGTCCCTGGCGCCGGGACAGGTTGCGCGTCGTATGGTCTATTGCCGCCGGCTTCCCCAGATCGGCAGGGACGGAAACCCTGGCCGACCTAGCAAGCTCCCTCAGCGAGCATATCCATGAGCAGGGACGGCGAGAGAGTCATACCTGCTCTGGAGGTCGAAACGAAACCATGGGCTCTCAAGGCTGGACGTACGGCGTCCACAAGAACAGATACGTGGCCCAGGCACTAATTGCCACCGAGATTCCGAAAAGCACATTTTCGATCCAGGGCCATCCTGGCGGCCCGGATTCAAGTAGGATCATGAACATCCAGGGCAGCAATACCGTCGCGTAACGATAGGAATATTGCCACCCCCCCGTGTTGCCGTGGGTCCAGAGCAAAAGCGTCAACAAAACAATCGCAGTCCAGGAGCCCCACTTGATTGCCTGATCGCGTGCGCCCCCTCGAGTACGGAACAACAGCAAAAGCAGCGGACAGCTAAGAAAGATCGACCCCCCAAAGCCGCCTGGCGTCACGTAAGGATATTGCGGGACGCGCTTCCAACCCTGGAAGAGCATCGCGCTGGCATTGGCAGGAATCGCCCCGAGCGAAAAAATTCCATGCCTGTACCATGGCTCCATCAATACGCCCGGGATGCGTGCGTTGCCGAAGTCGGTCATCGCGCCAAATCGCGCGTAATTGTAAGCTAAGGTGCAGGTACCCAATAGGAAAGGGATAATCAAAAAGCGCAGGGCTGCCGGGGCTTGCGTCTTGATGACATAGGCCACACGCTCGGCAGCGCCGAGCCGGAATATTGCGCTGCTCCTCGGCGCTTCCCTGAGCTTGATGGCGTGCGCGATCTGCCCGCACCCCGATGGCGTCGCGCCGGTGGGCCGCAACAAAAAGTACAGAAAAACAGGCGCAGTAAGGATGACTTCCGTACGGTTTCCGTAAGCGATTGCAAAGAACAGGCCGGCTATTAGGGGTCGCCGGTCCACAAGCACGAAATAGAGCGCGCCGGCTTGGCCGAGCAGTGCAAAGCCGAGTGCAATCTGCCAGGCGCCGCCGTACGCAAGATTGCACAGTACCCAAGTCCCGAACAGCGGAAAACTCGCCAGTAACAAGCGCCTGCCAATCTTGTCGTCGTAAAGCGATGTAAGCCGGAAGAGAAAGACAACTGCAACGCCAGCCTGCACCGCCACGATGGCCGCGCTGGGAAACGTGGTAATTATGCCGGCCACTCTGAGTACTGCTGCCGGAATCATGCAAAGTACGGCCCCAAGCGGAAAACTAGAGTAGTAATACCCGTGATGTGGGATCATCTCGTTCAGCCACGGCGGTGGTGGCTGATCCAATCCAAGGCGTCCCTGGAGCATGCTTTGTGCGAAGCGCATAGTGTAGTCAAATGGGGAATGGCGCTCCCAATTTGCGAAGTAATAGACCAGCGCTGTTCCAACCGCTAACAGAGGGAGTAGTGAAATCCGCGGAAGCTTCCGGGCGGGTGTCGTTGGGGACCGCGGGTCGGTTCGACTTGCCATGATCTCAGAGCCTCGACCGAAAGCCGTTACGCCGCTTCAATAGCTGATCTGTACTGTCGGTCAGCCTCTACGCGGCACAACCCGGCAGTTCCCGCCGCGAAGACACCGTGGCCTTGCACTTGGGCCCTCTTTCCTTCCGCGCAGCGTACCTCGTTCTTTTCGGTTCACGTACGCTGAGGCTCGTCCAGGCGGAAGGCCCGCGCGTGAGCTGCCTTCTGAGGATACCACAGACCCTTTCGCGCCACCAATCTTCACCAGCGGCACAATTTTCTCCGCAACAAATCGACGGTAGACGCGCTGCGCAGTTGCGTGCGGCACTA
This sequence comes from Bryobacterales bacterium, assembly GCA_003164075.1. The sequence goes on from PLRZ01000660.1 coordinate 2,744, forward strand.
CTGCTACACGGTGAGCATCAACGGCCCGTCGCTGCGCGACCTGGATGGCTGCGGCCAGGAAGAATACATCCGCCAGTCTTGGAATCGTACTGCAAAACGCCGGGTACGATGGGGACTGTCCGCCGTCCGGACCGAGTGCTGGCTACGCAACTCTTCCAACGCGGCGTCCCCGTGGGCGTGATCGAAAACGCATTAGATTAGAAGCACTGGAACTATTAGTTCCTATGTAAAGTAAACGGTGTCTACTGTACCCACTGGTAGGGGGGATGAGCTATCTGCTTGGCTTTGCCGCGCACACTGCCTTGGCAGATCCTGATTCCGACGCCGCAGTCGCGTCTCAGACCATGCAGAGCGCCCTGAGGAATTTAAGAAGGGAGGTCTTCGCCGGTTGTTTCCCGGTGGCGGTTGGGGCTCTGCCCCGTCTCTCCGTCGGCGCCCACGAAAGCGGCACGGCGTATAGCCTGGTCCGCCGCAAATCCGTCAGCGGCGAATCTGCCAGAGCCCGACGTGGTAGGTTCCCACTTCATAGTATCCGTGCCAGATGTACCGATCCTTAATCAGATCGTTCAACCTATCGAAGGTAAGCGGAGGCAATTGGTTCTCGTCCCTCCCCCATAACACAAAGCCGATCCCGTTGTCGGCGAGCCAACGGGAGCTATCCGGTATTTCGCCACGGAAAAAGAGTTCGACCTCGTGCCTCCGGACCTCAATGTCCGAGCGATTTCCACGCCAGACGTTCTCATGATTCGGCCAGCCCAGAAAAGCCGTCTGCCCGGCGAAGATCGTGAGCGCGGGCTGGGCTGTGTATGCCCCGGTCGGCATGCGCTGCAGCACGATGGTCGGCGGCGAGTGCCGGAGGAGATCGAGCATCACTTTCTCCCCGGCATCGTCGCGGATTATGGCGGCGCCGTCCAATTGGCCCGGGTGCGGCTTGGACATCGTCCAATAGTAAGCCCCCAACTCCCCCGCGAAAGAACAGACCAGCAGTAGAACGGCTGTGGTTCCCCAGCGGCAGATGCGCGACCGGGCCCGAAGGTTGAAGCCGCCGATCAGAAGGATACCGCCGGAATAGATCCAGGCCCACCATTTCAAGGCGGAGTTAAAGCGTTCATACTTGCCCCCGTACAGGTCGTCCACGAAGAAGATCTCGGAAAAGGCTAGCAGTGCAATCCACAGGACGCAGAGTCCCACCGTCAGCCGCGATTTCTCTCCACTGAGCAGTTGCAAGGCGAGCAAAGCGACGATGGGGTAGAAGAGGAGCAGCCAAAGAATCGGCGGTGTGTGCTGGGTAGCCAGAACCATCCGGATGGGCATCCTGGCATCCACCGACGAGGGTCCGAAATGGGCGAGGAAAGGCTCCATCAGCAACAGAGAAGCCGTGAACCCTCCTGCCACGAATTTCCACGCGACGGGTCTGCGCGAAAACATGCGCAGAAAAAGATATCCGGCCGCCAACGCCAGTTGCAGGGGAAATTGCCAGGTGTTACAGGCGAGTATCAACGGCACAGACGCGCCCAGCAGTGCATGCGATGCTTCCCAGGCGCAGCCTGCCTCGATGTGAGCGATCGCCAGCAAGGCCAGCATCAGCACCAGGAAACCGCTTAAGGGAGGGTGATAATCGCCGAGACCCACCAGGTAAGAGAAAGTCTCCACCGGGAGCTCCTGCGTGTCCTGATTGACGTGGCTGACGTGGACCAACCACCGTCCCAAAGGCCGCGTGGCGGATTCCGCCGTGAAACTGGAGCCTATGAAACGCAAGCTCGCATGCATAGGCGGAGACGCTTCGATGAACCGGATGAGCGGCGCCGTTCCCGCACCGCCGACCAGGATAGATGCGGTCAGGAGAAGTGCCGGCAGGCGCCGCCGGACGAGCAGCATGGCGGTTGCCCCGGCGGCAGTAGTCACTAGCGCTATGAGCGTGCAAAAACCCAGGTTGTAGGCCATTCCCGGCGTACTATCTAAGATGCGGCCGATCAATGCCGCCGCGTAATGCTGGAGCGCATAATACATGTCGAACCCGAAAGGCGGCAACCATCGGTCCACGGGCGGAAGCTTGCCGCCACCCAGGTAGTTGGCGATAAAAGTCAGATCCGTGATTTTTTCCGAGCTGGCGTCGATGTCGGGGAAGCTGTAGCGCCACATCAGTGCATAGAGGAATGCGCCATGGAAAATCAGCTCCGTGCGCCAGCGGGAACGGAGAAAGCTTCTCTCTCGCACCACCAGCCAAAGGGCCCCCGCAGTACTCAAAGGGAACAGCCAGCCGAGGTGTCCGAGCCCAATAAAATGCTCGACAAAGAAGAGAGCGGCCACGAGCGCGACCGGCGAACTCACCCTCCCCAGGGACCATGATCCCGTAAACTTGCGCAGGGCCAAGGCCAAGCCGGCCAAATTGATCCACAAAACTAGTACGATCAGCGCGTTAGAGATGTGGATCATAAGAAAACAATTTAACAGACTGACGGCGTCCTCGTACGATTTCGTCAGTTGGGTCGGGCTTCCGCTGCTGCTTAACCGATCCGGGGAGAATGGCTACGCGGGCAACACTCCCTAACGCGCTCCCTGAACATAGGCGTTAAGGTGTGCCACGTCAGCCAGATCTTGGAAACGCGATTTCCGCCGGCCACAAACCGCTGGGGTGCAGGGCGGCTTATCTTAACGCCAATGTCACGGTAGCGGGTCGCACCCCATCACGGCAACCTATGCACCGACCGGCACGAGCAGCACCAACTGGAGCGCCGCTACCTCCGGCCTGTTGACGGAGGTTGTGGGTCAGATCGCTCCCACTCTCAGCCTGCCAACCGCCAGTCCCACTTCGGCATACGCGGCGAGTACGGTTCAGCTCTATGACAAAGGCGTTCCGGTGGGCCTGCCGCGCAACGTTGTGGCCGCACCGGGCGTGTTCTCATCGAAAAAGACACTCGGGAAAAGGCGCAACGGCGGAATCACTCTCAATCCGTACCTACGCCAGAGTTACTCTTCGCAATGAACGCCGACGTCAGTCGGCGCCTTGGCTCTGTGGTGAATGCCCGGTTTTCGTCACTCAGAAATGCATTCGCACGGCGGNNGCCCATATTCTTAGTTTTTCTCCGTGTCTCTGTGCCTCCGTGGTGAATGCCTCTTTTCCTCACTCAGAAATGCTCTCGCAACTCCGCGAATTCTGCCAACACAAGCAGTTTTCCAGCCCCCGGCCGGATCTCCTGCTTCTCCAGCACCCAGGTATGAGCGTGGGGCACAAAGACCGCGTTCAGTCCGGCTTCCATAGCGGGATTGATGTCCGACTTCGGGCTGTTGCCGACCATCCACGTACGGCCCCGGTCGAACTGCCGCTCCTCTACCAGCCGCAGGTACGCCGCCGTGTCTTTCTCCTTGACGATGGCCGCGTGGCGGAAGAATCGTCCCAGCCCGGAGCGGTCGATTTTCAGCTTCTGCTCTTCCGGATTGCCTTTCGTGAAGATTGTCAGATCGTGGCGGGCGGAGAGGTACTCCAACGTCTCCGGAACGCCCGCAATCGTCTCCATGGGGCACTCCAGAATGCGCTCCGCAAAAGCCATCGCCGTGCGCAGATCTTCCGGGCGCACGTCGCGCTCCGCCAGGTGTTCATAGCACTGGCGGAGATTGCGCGCAAAGTTGAGCGAACCGTAGCCGTGGATCCTGGCATTGGTCTCTTCGATCTCGTCCAGCACCGCCCGCACTTCGCCCGGCGACATCGCCGAGTGGTCCAGGTAGGCGACGAACTCGTCGAAGGCGCGCTCGAAATAGATGTTGTTCTCCCACAGCGTATCGTCGGCGTCAATCAGCAGGTGTTGGGGCGTCATCGTTGTGGTTTGGGGGCGAGAGTGAAGGGGATTTCGAACACGGCGTCCACGTCCACGGCCACGCCGTTGCGCACCGCCGGCTGGAACAGCCACTTGCCGAGGGCCTCCTGGGCGCTGCGGTCCAGGCGCTCATCCAAATGTTGCAGCATGGAAATGTCCCCCACGTGGCCGTCCTTGCCGATCACCGCCCACAGGCGCACTTTGCCTTCCACGCGATCGTCCACGGCCGAGTTGATGTACCTGGCGCTCACCATGTGCAGCGGCAAGGGCGGGTGCATGTCTACGTTGGGGTTGCCGATGTCCGGTTCGCGGCTCGCGAACCACACCAGCCAGCTTCCGGAATAACTGGTGAGGTTGGGGATCTGGATGGCCATGGTGTACACCTGGCGCCCGTACATGCGCGGATCGGGAGCGCTCGAAACCCGCACCGGCTGGCGCGCCGGGACTCCGGTGGCAGGCGCAGTGCCGTGGGCGGTGCGCAGGGCCGCCGCCAGGCCCTCCGGCGAGGTGGGCGACACGCGCGCCACCATCACCGGCGGTTGCGAATCTCTCGCGCCGCCCTGAATGGTCAGGCTGGGAACCTCCAGCAGCGCCCCGGATGCGGTTCCCTCGCCGCCCTTCGGCTGCGGTTTGGGACCACCCGAGAATTCGGCCTTGACCGATCCCGGCGGCGCCGGCGCCTCAAGCGACCTGGCGGGGTTCAATCCGGCGATTACCAAAGTGTTATCCGAGGGCATTGCCGTGGCGGACGCGATGGCCGGCGGCGGCGTCGCAATCGTGCCCGGATCCTGCGGCGCCGCCGTGTGTTTCGACGGGGGCACAAACTTGTGCTGTTGCCGTGGCAGCGACACCTCCGCGGCCAGGTTTGTCGCCGTGGAAGCCAGTTCCGGCGCGGCGGGCAGCGGGGGCGGGTCCGCCGGTACAGGCAGCTTGGGTTGCTTGGGCGGCGTGAACCGCCGAATCGCGCGCGGCGCCTTCAGGTCGAGCACCGGAGCCTTGGCGTCCGGCACGGCTACCGCCAGTTTGGGCGCGTCGGGCAGAGTGGGCGCCTTGTCGGGAGGGCGCTCCACAACGGGAGGCGGGACAAAGAGACGCGCCGGTGGCCGTTGCGGGGCTATGGCGACGATATTGGGCAGCGGCAGCGGTTTGGCGGGCGCGATCTCGGGCACCGGCGCAAAGATCAACTGCGGCGGGCCCAAACTGTCCCGGGGACCGGCGGTAATGTTCTGGTCGAACCTGGACCTGGCCCGCAGCGGGCGCGCATCGCGTTTAGCCGCCGGCGGCGTCACGTCGGGCAGCTTCTCGCTGAGTTTATACCAGACGATGTGCGTTTCGTTGGCTTGGATTTCGCGCTGGTAGAGGGATTTCTGGCGTTCCAGCGGGATTGAAGGCCCGAGCGCCACCCACGCGAGTATCCAGGCATGCAGGCACACCGATCCCATGAAAGACCAGGGGCCTCGCATGGGCTGGGGATCGCTGCCGGTAAGCGAGGTCATTGCTTACAGCCCCGCGGGCTTCCCTCCATGGCCGTTGGTCGGCGCCAGCGCTTTCATGCGCTCCACGGTGCGCTGCCGCGGAATGTAGAGTGCCAGGTACTGGTTCAATTGCTTCAGCCGTTCGGCTTCCGACCGGTGGCGCAGCAGAGCGCTCAGAAAATCGAGATCGGGCAAATCGTACGCCAGTTGGAAACTGACCTGGCGATCCGCCAGATCCGGATCGGGGCCGGGGTGCGCTCCCGGCAGCCGCATGAGCGTCTGGTAATTCGAGACTGCCTGGTCGCGCAGTTCGCTGGAGGGCGCGGTGGAATCCTCGTCGTCGAAAAAATTCACTTCGGCACGCAGGTAATCTTTTTCCTCATTCAAGGATACGATCTCGAAGCGCCTCTGTCCGCGCGTCAGAACATCCATGCGCCCGTCGGGATACAGCCGCAGGAGTTTTTCCACCGTTACGGTGCAGCCGGCGTTGACGATGCCGTCATCGGTGGCCAGCACGACGCCGAATTCGGAGTCGTCGCGAATGGCGCCGCCTACCATCACTTTATAGCGCTCCTCGAAGATGTGTAGCGGCAACGGGGTGCGGGGAAAGACCACCACTTGAAGAGGAAACAGCGGGAGAAGCCGCGTCGGCATGGTAACATTATGACGTTTTGATGGGTTAGGCGGCAATGGACGTGGCGCAGGCACTCCGCGGACACGAGAGGAACTTGCAGAATTCGAAGAAACCGCTTGCTTGCGCGCGCGGCTCGGAAACCGCGCGCGGAAAGGAAGCCACTTACCGAGCCGGGCCCAGAGGGCACCCCGCGAGGGAGCGGGTTCGCCACCGAATTCTGCAAGTTCCTCACGAGTCCCCACCTCAGCCACGGTGAACTATGCGTCTTGACGGCAAAGTCGTGCTGATTACCGGCGCCTCGGAAGGCATCGGCGCGGCCTGCGCGGCGGAGTTCGCAGCCGCGGGGGCACGCCTGTCCCTCACCGCGCGCTCCGCTGACGGACTGGCGCGCGCCGGCGGCGCCGATACCCTGATCACCGCCGGCGACCTGACGCTCGAAGACACCCGGCGCCAGGCAGTCGACCGCACCCTCGAGCGATTCGGCGCCATCGATCTTCTCATTAATAACGCCGGGGTGGGACTCTATGGACCCTCCTGGAGCGCTTCCATGGAGGACGTCCGCCACCTAATGGAGTTGAATTTCTTCGCGCTTCTGGGGATGATTCAACTAGTGACCCCACACATGCGAAATCGGCGGAGCGGCACCATTGTCAACGTCAGCTCCATCGGCGGCAAGATGCCGCTGCCTTGGGCGACGGTCTACAGCGCGTCGAAATACGCCGTGACGGCGCTCACCGAGGGGCTCCGCATGGAACTACGCGACGACGGCGTGAAGACCATGCTGGCGTGCCCCGGGTATGTCACTACCGGCTTTCAGCAGCACGTGCGCCGAGGCCGTGCGCCCGATGCAGTGCTGCGCGCCCGCCGCCAGGCCATCACCGCGGAGGAATGCGCCCGCGCCATCCGCCGGGGCGTGGAGCGCGACGCCCGCACCGTCATGGCGCCGCGGTCCGGCTGGATCCTGGTAGCGCTGGCGCGCCTGTTCCCTTCGCTGGTGGAATCCCGTATGGCGCAAATGAACGGTACCGCATGAATCTCAGGCTCAAGAAAACGCCCGGCCTCTACCTGGTGGGGTTTATGGCCTCCGGCAAATCCACCATCGGCCGCCACCTGGCCGGCCAGCTCGGTTGGAGCTTCTTCGACATCGACGAGGAAATCGAAGGCGCCGAACAGGCCAGCATCGCGTCCATCTTCGACACGCGCGGCGAGGCCGAATTCCGGCGTATCGAATCGCTCATCGTCAAGCAGCACGTGTACTGGATCGAACGCGGCCGGCCGGCGGTGCTGGCGCTAGGTGGAGGCGCGTTTGCCGAGCCGCGCAACCGCGACCTGCTGCTGGGCAACGGCATCGCCATCTGGTTGGATTGCCCGCTGGACGTGGTGCTGCATCGCGTGTCGCAGGCGTCGCACCGTCCGCTGGCGCGCGACCCGGAAAAGTTCGCCGCGCTCTACCATGCCCGCCGCGAGCATTATGCCCTGGCGGATCTCCACGTCGCCATCGAAAGCGACGACCCGGCCGTTGCGATTAAGGCCATCCTGTCCCACCCACTGCTAAAATGAGCCGCCTGTTGCGCCGCCAGGCGCTCTCTATTTTTCGCGCGGCGCTGGCCGCGGCAGACCCGGTGGACGCCGTCGTCCGCCATCTCCGCAGCCGCGATTATTCACGCTTCCGCCACATCTATGCGATCGGCGCGGGGAAAGCCGGCGCGTCCATGGCGCTGGCCGCGGAGCGTGTGCTGGGCCGCCGGATCACCGCCGGCCTGCTGAACGTGAAATACGGCAACACGGCGAAATTGCGCCGCATCGAACTGAATCCCTGCGGCCATCCGCTGCCCGACGAGCCGGGAGTGGCCGGCTCCACGCGCATTGCCGAAATCGCCGCTCAGGCGGGCGAAGGCGACCTGGTTCTGTGCCTCATTTCCGGTGGCGCGTCGGCGCTGCTGCCGCTGCCGGCCGATCCCATCACCCTGGCGGAGAAACAGGCCACCACCCAGCTCCTGCTGTCGTGCGCCGCCAACATCCACGAGATCAACTGCGTGCGCAAGCATCTTTCGCGCATCAAGGGCGGACAACTGGCGCGCCTGGCGGCGCCCGCCGCGGTGGAGTCGCTGCTGCTCTCCGACGTCATCGGCGACGATCTCGACGTCATCGGCTCCGGCCCCACCGCTCCCGATGCGTCCACTTTCGCCGGCGCACTCGCCATCCTGGAGAAGTTCGACCTGCTGGAGCGCGTGCCCGCCGCGGTGCGCCTACGGCTCGACCGGGGCGCGCGCGGTGAGTTGCCGGAAACTCCCAAACCGGGCGACCGGTTGTTCCGCGGTGTGCGCAATGTCCTCGTGGGCAACAATCGCCTGGCCTTGGATGCGGCGGCGGCGCGTGCGCGCGCCCTGGGGTTCCGCACGCTGGTGCTGTCGAGCGAGATCCAGGGGGAGACGCGCGAAATCGCGCGCATGCACGCCGCCATCGCGCGCGAAATTGTCTCCACATCGCGGCCGGTGAAGGCGCCCGCGTGCATCATCACCGGCGGCGAAACCACCGTGACGCTGCACGGCGACGGGCTCGGCGGACGCAATCAGGAATTCGTGCTGGCGGCGGCGCTGGAGATCGCCGGCCTGCGCCATGTGGTGGTCCTCAGCGCCGGCACCGACGGCAGCGACGGCCCCACCGACGCCGCCGGCGCCATCGCCGACGGCGACACGCTGCGCCGCAATCCCGAAGCGCGCCGCTATCTGGATCGCAACGACTCGTACCGTTATTTCCAGCCGCTGAACGACCTGGTGATCACCGGGCCCACGAATACCAATGTGATGGACGTGCGGATCATTCTGGTGGGGGCGGGGAAGTGAGCTTCTGGCGAAAAGAGGTGATCCAGCCGGTGCTGGACGACGAGACCCGCAAACATATGGAGGAGCAACTCGCGTGGATCGCGCGCGAGCCCGCCAACGCCCGGCCGTATCTCCATCTGGCGGAGTTCTACGGCATGGAAGGCCGGGAGGAGGAGGCGCTCGGACTGATGCTGCATGCCGTGCAGTTGGACCCGGGGTTCGCTGCCGCGCATGCGGCGCTCGCCGAATTCTACGCCGTGCGCGCCGATTACCCGGCGGCATGGCGTCACGCACGTCGGGCGGAGCAGGGCGGAGAACCGCGCGCCGTGAAGTTACTTGAGCGGCACAGCGTGCCGGAATGATACGTGGGGGCTATTTCGGGGACAGGCTACATAACCTCGAAATTCAAATGTCTGAACTCCCGATGGCGTGGAATTTGCGATCTCTCGCCGTGGAGCGGAGTAAGGAATGGCTCAGCCCATCTCCCCAGGCAGACAGAAACTGCGGGGCGGCATCGGGAGTGCGGAATGCGGCTCCGATTCCAAGCCGCGAGCGAAGAACACCACCCGGCTCTACTGCTTCTTGAGAATGTAGACGTAATCGTTCAACCCGAATTCGGCGGTGTTCGGATCCACGAAGTGGTAGTCGATTTCGTTGGCGCAGCCCGTTCCCAGGGACTTCCACGACGTACCCTTAAAGCCCACCTTGGCGGCGAGCTTCAGAGGATCCACCGACTTGTCGCGCCGACGCATTTCGTCAAAGGCGCCCTGAAACAGCCCTTCGGCGGGAACGTCCCGGACCTTGTATTTGGGACCTTTGCAGGCAACCTGGCGGGGCCCGGCAATCTCGGCCGCTCCGATCGTCACAGCCTTGCCGACGAGTCCCTTACTCTCGGCGGCATCCGGTTTCCCGGCGGAATCCCACCAGGGCGCGACGACAGCCGAGCCGATCTTCCAGGCGCCCAGATAGAACGGGTCGGCCGCGAAGGCTCCGCCGATGAAGACGGTTGCGAGAAGAATGCCGAAAGGGCGCACAATCACTCCAATCTTTGCGAGAGTACCACGGCCCCGCTCATACCAGACAGTTCCGGCGCTGGGGAGGGCCTCAGCGCCGGAAGGGTACTACTGCTATGTGCCGATCTCGCAGACTATGCCAGGCAGCTCTTCACATAGGCGAAGCACTTCTTGGCCTCGGCAACGATCGTCGAGCCCTCGGGAATGCCGTATTCCAGTTCCATGTTTGCCGGGAAACCGTACTTCTCCGCTTTGAGGAGTTGCATCACGGCTTTCAAAGGCGTGTCGCCCGTGCCCCAGACGGCCACATTGGGGCCATGGTCCTTCTTGCGATCTTTCAGGTGCAGGTTGGTGATCTTATCGTGATGCTGCTTGATGAACGCGATCGCGTCGTAATTGGCGGCGGTGAAGTGGCCGATATCGAGATTGATGCCGTTGTACTTGCCATACGCCATCAAAGTGTCGTAGCTTTCGAGAGTCGCAGTCTGGTTGGGGTCGTTGGTCTGATCGTGCCCGTGATACCCCACCATCATCTTATGGCTCTCGGCGATGGGCGCGATGCGCTTGGCCATGGTGAGAGTCGTGCTGGTAGTGATGGCTTTCACGCCGAGCGCCTTGGCCATCGTGAACCCATATTCGATGTCTGCGTCTTTCATGGCGTCCTGCATGTTGTAGCAGAGCAGCGCGACGTCTACGCCGGCATCGTTGAATTTCCTGGTGACGGCCTTCCATGTATTGGCGTTTGTCGAGGCACGCCATTGCGCCAGTTTCTCCGTGGCGGCTTGCCGCTCAGCCTGTTGCTCCGGGGTGAGCGGTGCACGGCCGCCGCGTCCGCCACGTGCGCCGGGTTCGGGTGGCGGGCCGGCAGGGGGAGTTCCGGCCGCCGCGGCCGGTGGAGGACCGCCGGGCGCCCGCCCCATTCCGCCGCCGCCTCCGCGGCCGAAGTTGGGCATCGCGGGGGCGCCCGCCAATGCTTCGCAGTGGTTCGACATCAGCTCCGCTTCGCCCAGGCCGACTTCAACATAGGCCCTAATGATTGCTTCCGGATCGGGGCTGGCAATCGTATTAAAGCTATAGGTGATGGCGCCGATCTGGACGCCCCCGATCTTCGAATCGATCATTTTCGCGCCGAATGCCCTACTGAGTGGCAGGGCCACCAGCGCGATCTTTCCCAAGTCTCGTCTTGAATATTCCATGCTCTTCCTCTCAGGCCATCGTGGGCCCTGTCGAGGCGGGCGGCGTACGGGTCGCCGGCCTCACTTCCAATTGATAGTAACCCACCTGAAGATGCGATAGGGATGGAATCGGGGCGGGCGGCAAAGGCGGTGGCCGACTCCATACACGTAGAGGAAGATCGCGCCAGCCGCGGCATGGCAAGCAGGGAGCTGGCGGCGATGTGGCGCAGGCACTCTCGTCTCGACCCTCTTGGGAGTGCGGTTCTCGGAGCGCCGGGGGTGCCCCCTGGGCCA
>PLRZ01000362.1:0-2517 GCA_003164075.1 Bryobacterales bacterium
CGCTACAGCCGCCACCTGATCATTCCGGAAGTGGGCATCGAAGGGCAACAGAAGCTGAAAGCCGCCAAGGTGCTGCTGGTGGGAACCGGCGGCCTGGGCGCGCCGCTGGCCCTATACCTGGCCGCCGCCGGCGTCGGCAAGATCGGCCTGGTGGACTTCGACACGGTGGACTTCACCAACCTGCAGCGCCAGGTGATCCACTTCACCAGCGATGTGGGCCGCAAAAAGCTCGACTCCGCCGCCGAAAAGATGAAGGCCATCAATCCGTTCGTCGAGATCGTCCGCCACGAAGTGGCCCTCACCAGCGAGAACGCGCTCGACATCCTCAAGGATTACGACTTGGTGGTGGATGGCACCGACAATTTTCCCACGCGCTACCTGGTCAACGACGCCTGCGTGCTGCTGGGCAAACCCAACGTGTACGGCTCGATCTTCCGTTTCGAAGGCCAGGCCACGGTATTCGCTTATGAGGGCGGACCGTGCTACCGCTGCCTCTATCCCGAGCCGCCGCCGCCCGGCCTGGTGCCCAGTTGCGCCGAGGGCGGCGTGCTGGGAATTCTGCCGGGGACCATCGGACTGATCCAGGCCACCGAGACGGTGAAGCTGATCCTGGGAATCGGCGAGCCGCTGGTGGGACGCCTGCTGCTCTACGACGCGCTCGCCATGAAGTTCCGCGAGTTGAAGCTGCGCAAGAATCCCGAGTGTCCCGTGTGCGGCGAGCACCCCACGGTCACCAGGCTTATCGATTATCATCAATTCTGCGGGGTACCGCAGGCCAGCGCCGCGCCCCCTGCGCAGGAGACTAAAGTGAACGAAGGCGAAATCGACGTAGTGGAGCTGAAGCAAAAGATCGATCGCGGCGACAAGTTCGAGCTGATCGACGTCCGCGAGCCCCACGAATATAGGATCTGCAACATTCCCGGCGCGAAGCTGATTCCGCTGGGCGAATTTCCCAAACACCTGGGCGAATTCGATCCCGCCGCCGACATCGTGATCCACTGCAAGAGCGGCATGCGCAGCGCCAAAGCTTGCGCCGTTCTGCGGCAGAACGGATTCCAGCACGTGCGCAATGTGGTGGGCGGGATCCTGGCCTGGAGCGACAAGGTGGATCCGAGCGTGCCGAAGTACTGATTGTGATATGTGATAGCATATTGGACGTAGGTTTCAATATGCCATCGCATATCAAACCGGCCAAGCCACATGGCTTGCCAGAGGCCATGCGTGAGGAACTGCGAGCCACCCGGCAAGAGCGCGGCTGGAGCCAGGCCGAGCTCGGTAGGCGCGTGGGGCTGCCCCAGATGCACATCTCCGCCATCGAGAGCGGCAAAATCGTTCCGCGTTTCGACACCCTCCTCGAACTGGTTCGCGTGCTTGGATTCGACCTCCTGATGGTTCCACGCTCACTTGTGCCGGTCACACAGGCCCTGATTCGTGATCACCGCAATCCGGAAGAAGCCAGCCGGTACGCCGACGAAGGCGAGCGGCCTCTGTATGCCGATGAAAGTTGACCCCGCCAAGCTCAACGCCTTGGCCGTTCACCTTCACGGGCGGCGAATTGGAGTAATCACTCGACTCGCTGGGGATCGCCAGCTCTTTGCCTTCGAGCAGGACTACATCGACGATCCCAACCGGACCTTGAGTCTTTCCTTCAAGGGACGAGGCGGGGGAATCGTCACCTCCGTGCGCCCCATGACCCGGCGCGTTCCACCGTTTTTTTCGAACCTGCTGCCGGAAGGGCCGCTCCGTACATACCTGGCCGAACAGGCGGGCGTCAAAGCCGAGCGGGAGTTCTTCCTCCTTGCGGTGCTGGGCGAGGACCTGCCGGGAGCGGTCACCGTCACGCCGCTTGAAGCGGGCGAGCCCGGCGATCGCGCGCTGTCCGAAATGGGGGAGGAGCGCCTTCAGGACGGCGCTCTGCATTTTTCCCTCGCCGGAATTCAGCTCAAGTTCTCCGCCGTGATGGAGGCCGCTGGCGGATTGACCATTCCGGCCCGCGGCGTGGGCGGATCCTGGATCGTCAAGCTGCCATCGATGCAATTCCCGTCGGTGCCCGAAAACGAGTACGTCATGGTGGAGCTGGCGCGCGCCATCGGCATCGCCGTACCGGCGGTCAAACTGGTTCCCGTCGAAGAGATTCAGGGCTTGCCGCAAGATGCCGCGCGTTTCCAGGGGAACGCGCTGGCCGTCGAGCGCTTCGACCGCGGACCCGGCGGGCAGCGCATTCATATGGAGGATTTCGCGCAAGTGTTCGGCGTTTTTCCCGACCATAAATACGAGGGGCACAGCTACGCCAATCTGGCCGCCGTGCTGTGGGCCGAAACGGGCGAAAGTGGCGCCTACGAGTTTGTCCGGCGGCTGGTCTTTTCGGTGCTGATCGGCAACGGCGACATGCACCTGAAGAATTGGTCGCTACTCTATCCGGATGGCCGCCTACCGGTCCTGGCCCCGGCCTACGATCTGGTTGCCACGCTCCCCTACATTCCCGGCGACCAACTGGCGCTCAGCTTCGGCGGCAGC
>PLRZ01000362.1:2546-3514 GCA_003164075.1 Bryobacterales bacterium
TGGTGGCCGTGAATTCGAAAGTCTGAGTTATTCCGTTGCCTGCCCCAATGGAGTATGTCGTCATGGAAAAGCGGGCACTGCAAGCCTTCGTCACTCCCGCTGTTATAGCATCCATATCAGGTCGCGCAAGCTGCGGCCTAGGCGGTCCAGCTTCCAGACCATGAGCGTGTCGCCGGGTTCGAGTTTCTTCAGGCAACGTTGCAGGGCAGGGCGCTTGGTCGTGGCTCCTGATAAACCGTCATCTTTGAAAATGGTCTTGCAGCCGGCCTTCTTCAGGGCCGCGAGTTGCAGGGCAGGGGTCTGTTCGTCCGTCGAGACGCGGGCATAACCGCATTTCATGCCCTCCATTTTGCACAGGCATTTGCAACATCGCAAAACCTTTGTTTACGGGCCTTCCGGCAATGATGCGCAACCTACCCTTTGTGAAACACGGCGGGGCTAAGGCAGTTGAAGCCGGCCATCGGCGCGGCTTCGGTGATCGGGCACAGCCCCGCCGCGTTTAAAGCGACGGATGCTCGACAAGGCGCGGGATCTTCATTTTGCGTTGGTTCTTTCGTGCCCGGGCAAGATCATACGCACCCTGCATTCGCAGCCACATGTCGGCGCTGCCGCCGAAAGCCTTTTCAAAGCGCAGCGCCATCTCAGGCGTGACGGCGCTTCTACCTTGCATCACGTTGTGAAGCTGCTGGCGCGTNNAAGTTAAGTTCGTCAAGGTTCGCCTTGGCGAGTGCGCCGGGGTGAACGGGATTTTTCATCGGCATAGCATCGTCCCTCCTAATGGTAATCTTCCAAATCCACGTCGTAAGCGTCGCCTCCCTCAAAGCGGAAGGTCACCCGCCAGTTGGCCCTTACCGTCACCGCCCAGACGCCTTTGCGGTTGCCCTTGAGCGGATGCAATCGAAACGTGGGCTGGTTCATATCCTGCACGTCGCTGGCCTGGTCTAGCGCCGAAAGGATTAACCGCAAAC
>PLRZ01000414.1:0-596 GCA_003164075.1 Bryobacterales bacterium
TGAAGTGGCAGCCTTTCATGGTGCGGCTCGAACTGCCACTGTTCGCCCTCGCCGCGCCGCTGGCCGCCCCCTTTCTGGAAACGCTACGGCCCGCGATTCTCTCCATCCTGGTTTGCCTGTTCCTGGTGGCCAACGCCCGGCTTCCGCTCATGCAGAACTGGACCCGCCCGCTACAAGGCCCGCATTCTCTGTGGGTCACCGCGCGCGACGACAACTATTTCCGCGACATGGTGCAGTGGGACTATCGCGCTTCCTATCTGCCCGCGATCGATCTTGTCGCGCGCTCCGGCTGCACCGTCGTGGGGATCGATATCGGCCGGAACCAGCTCGAATACCCATTTCAGGCGCTCCTGCGCGAGCGCAATCCCGCAGTGCGATTCGTGCATACCGGCGTCGAAAACGCGTCCGCACGCTACATCCCGCCCGGCCAGCCGCGCCCCTGCGCGATCTTCTGCCCCGATTGCGGCTGGGTTCCACAGAAGGCGGCCCTCTACCCAGACTTTGGCCCGCCGGTCGAGTTCGACCACTTTCTGGTGTTCCTGCCGTCCGCGAAATAATCCGGAGGCACTGTGGTCAGAACTCCTGACGTCGTGGAA
>PLRZ01000414.1:626-6635 GCA_003164075.1 Bryobacterales bacterium
TATGAATTGGCGAAGATCCGTCAGGAGTTCTGGTGTTCCGGTCGACCGGCTCCTGGGCTGACAATCTGTGCGACCATCAGCCTATGACGCCAGCGCTCGAACCGTATGACGCCCTGCTCCTGATCTCATTCGGAGGCCCGGAGCGCCACGACGAGGTGATCCCTTTCCTCGAGAACGTGCTGCGCGGGAAGAATGTGCCGCGCGAGCGAATGCTGGAAGTCGCGGAGCATTATTACCACTTCGATGGCAAGAGCCCCATCAACGCCCAGAACCGCGCGCTGATCGGCGCACTGGAATCGGAACTGGCCGCGAATGGGCCCGCGCTGCCCATCTATTGGGGCAACCGCAACTGGCGCCCCCTGCTCGCCGACACCGTGAAGCGCATGCAGACGGACGGAGTGCGCAAGGCGCTGGCGCTGGCCACCTCGGCGTTCGGCTCCTATTCCGGTTGCCGCCAATATAGCGAGGACATCGAGCGGGCGCGCGCCGCAGTTGGCCCCGGCGCTCCCCGGATTCACAAACTCCCCACGTTTCATAATCGCCCGGGCTTTATTCGTGCCATGGCCGACTGCGTCCGCGCCGCGCTGGACAACGTTCCCGAGGAGCGGCGCGTATCGGCGCCCCTGGTGTATACGGCGCACAGCGTTCCGCTTTCCATGGCGCAGAGCAGCCCCTATGTAGCGCAACTAAGTGAGGCTTGCCGCCTGGTGTCGCAGGCCGTGGGGCGTGACGGAACCCTTGTCTATCAGAGCCGCAGCGGGCCGCCCTCGCAGCCCTGGCTCGAGCCCGACGTCCGCGACTATATCAGACAGTTACACGCCGCCGGCGGACTTACCGACCTTGTCCTCGCGCCTATCGGATTCCTGTCCGACCACATGGAAGTGGTCTACGACCTCGATACCGAGGCCGCCGAATTGTGCCGCGAACTGGGTGTGCATCTCTCTCGCGCATCCACGGTCGGGGTGCATCCCGCGTTCGTGACGGCCATCCGCGAGATGATCGCGGAGCGCATTGATGGGCGCGAATGTAACGACGCCTGCCGGCCGGAATGTTGCGCGCCACCAGCGCGGCGCTGAATCCCCGAGGCGCGGCCGATTGTGCGACCGACCGGCCACGCCTCTTTGTTACGCTGCTCTTACTCTGATTGACGGACGCCGGCCGCAAACCGTGCATTCAGGCCGCCCTATCAAGCCGAAAACTAAATCTTCGCGCCCGGGTAGCGCTTCTTCATCCACTCCACGAAGCTCTCTGGAGCGGCCATCGTGGAGAGCCGCCCTTGCCGTACCAGAGCCCAATCGTCAAACAGCTTCGACTGTTTGATCTCCGTGAGCGGCGTCGGCGGCTCCAGCCGACCGGCATACTCCAGGTCGACCACCGCCGATTTGGGATTCTTCGGATCGTCGCGCGGCTCCGAGCGCACCGTCGCCAGCCCCACCACCCCCGAAATGCCGCCGCTGTGGTAGACAAAGATTCGGTCGCCCGGCCGCATTTCGCGGATGGCGCGGACGGCCTGCGCGTTGGTCACGCCGTCCCACGTGGTGCGTTGTTCGCGCTCCAGATCGTCGATGGAATAGGTCTCGGGGTCGGTCTTGGCAAGAAAGTATTTCATCGGAGTGTCTCTACATTTTATAATGGCGGGTCTGGCACGCTACCGCAGCAGCGAAAAAATTTCCGCCCCCGTTTCCAAGTGGCGCCCCCGCGCGGCGCTGCTCCTCATGGCTTTGGCGGCGTATGCCAATTCTTTCGGACTCGGCCTGGCGCAGGACTCCAAAGCGATCGTCACCGGAGACGCGCGCCTGCACGCGGTGACGGTCGATAACCTGAAGCTCATCTTCGGAAAAAACTATTGGTGGCCCAAGGCCGGGGACGGTCTGTACCGCCCGGTCACCACTCTGTCTCTGCTGTTCAACTACGCCGTACTGGGCAACGGCCCCAATGCCGCGGGATATCACGCGGTCAACTTTCTGCTGCACGCCATGAACGTGTGGCTGTTGTATGAACTGGCGCTGATCCTGTTCCGCCGCGCCGGCCCGGCCTTCTTTGCCGCGGCGCTGTGGGCGGTCCATCCCATCGGCACTGAGGCGGTCACCAGCATCGTGGGCCGCGCCGACCTGCTGGCGGCCATGTCGGTGCTCGGTGGCCTGCTGCTCTACGTCAAAGGCCAGCGCCCCTGGAAGCCGATAGCGCTTTTCGCCATCGCCACCGCTGGAGTCTTCGCCAAGGAGAATGCCGCCGTGCTGCTGGGCATGATGGCGCTGTGGGACCTCAGCTTCGGCGAGGGCCGAGCCGGCGCGATGCGTCGCTGGCGCGATTACGCGGCGGTGGCGGCGTCGCTCGTGGTTCTCGCGCTGGTGCGCCATGCGGTGCTGGGCAACCTCGCAGCCAGCGAGTGGGTCTATGTCGATAATCCTTTGCGCGGCGCCGGTTTCTGGACGGCGCGATGGACCGCCGTCAAGGTGGTCGGCCTGGATCTGTGGCTGCTGCTCTGGCCCGCGAGGCTCTCTTGCGACCGCTCGTTCGACCAGATCCCGATGTCTACGTGGTCGGACCCTTGGGCATGGCTGTCGCTACTGGTGATCCTTGCGATTCTGGGCGCGGTGCTGGTGCGCTATCGCCGGGACCGCCTGATGTTCTTTGCGGCCGGCTTTTTCGCCATCGCGCTGCTGCCCACCTCGAACTTGCTTTTCGTCATCGGCGCCACCGTGGCGGAGCGTTTCCTGTATCTGCCTTCGGTAGCGTTTGCGGCGGCGATTGCCGCCCTGCTGTACCGCGTGAATAGCCGCCACCGTACCACGGCCCTGGTGGTGTTGCTGGTGCTGTACGGCATCCGCACCGTGGCGCGCAATCCAGCATGGAACGACGACCTGTCGCTGGCTTCCGCCGACCTCACCACCGCGCCGCGCAGTTTCCGCCTGCACGACATGCTGGCCAAAGAACTGTTCAACAGGAATGCCAGCGATAACATCGACCGCGTCATCCAGGAGCAGGAGGCGTCCTGGAAGATTATCGCGCCGCTGCCTCCGGAGCGATCCACCTCGTTCCCGCCGACGTTTCTGGGGCTCTACTACGCCACCAAGGCCGACCTCGTAGAGCCGGCGCAGAAGAAAGCCTGGCTGGAAAAATCGCTGGAAGTGTTGCTGAAGGCCCAGGAGATTTCGCGCACCCTGGAGAAGGAATACGACGACCGGCAGCGCGCGCACGGATCGCTGATGGTGCGCGCGGCCAATCCGCAGTTATATCTCAACCTGGCGAACACCTATATGAACCTGGGCGACTATCGGGACGCCGTGGATGCCCTACGTTACGGCAAGGGCGTGGATCCGCGCATGCTGGAATCCTACGATGGCCTGAATCTGGCCTACTCCGCGATGGGCAATCTTCCCATGGCGGTTGTCACTATGGAAGAGAAAGCGCTGGTGGACCATTTTCAGCCGGAGACCCTGGGCGCCCTTCGCGACCTCTACCAGAAGATGCCGGACGGCTCCTGCGCCTTCGTGGAGCACGGCGGGAAATGGCAACTCGATCTGCAAGGATGTCCACGCGTGAAAGGCGATCTGTGCCTCGCGTTTGCCGATCTGGCACAGGCATACCGCGATGCGCGCAATCCGCAGGATGTCCAAAGGGTGCAGGCAGCCGCGACCCAGACCTACGGATGCCCGGGACAGTAACGCTGGGCGACATGTCGTGGGCGATCCTCAGAGCCCGTACTCTGCTTTAAGCTGGCGAAGGTCCGCTTCGAACCGGCCAGCCATCTTTGTTGTGTAAATTCGGGCGATACCGCCTTCATTTTGCAGCCTGATGAGTTTTCGGAGATCGCTCATACGGCGCATCCATGTGATGCCGTCAGTAATCAGGATGAACGGAGTATCCGGACGTTTTGCGTCTATGATCTTGTTCGCATCGCCTACGACGTCAGTCTGTTTCGAACCTGTCGCGCCGTATGCTTTGGCTTCAATAAGGATGAGCGGCTTGCGGCGGTCAGGAATTGCGAAGTCGCACTTTTCGGTTTTCGTCCCTATGCCGGTGAACTGGCAGCGAGTTTCGTATTTATCGCCAAACACCTTCCGCACAACCATTTCCGTGAAGTCCTCTAGACCGCGTCCGCGCTTTTGGCCCTTAATGGCCTTGCCGCGTCCGCTGCGAAGACGTTCAATCAGGATATCGCTCCAGGCAGGCTTGAAGTTGATTGCGGCCGCCATGGCGGCCGGGAGTTCCATTTTCTCCAGTGCGGCCAAATAAGCGCTACGGTCCTTGGCGAAAAATTTGGCGCCTATGTTTCCGGGTCCGACGATAGCGCCCAGCCGGTCCTGAAACTCGTCCTTTGAAATACCCAGAAAAAGCTGTGCCACCGTGAATCCAGCTCGAAAACTCTCATCGAAAAGTGCCGCTACGTCCGTGCCGGTATACGCATCTTTGATGGGAATCTTCTGCACCAGCGCCATTACCTTTACGGCGTGTTCATCTTGCCAAGGAGCCTCCAGCGTGGTCAGTGCGCCGGTGATGTCTTCAAGCTTTTGCTCGAGGATCTGCATTCATCGGCCCACGATCAGATATTCACGCACTTCTGCTCGCTCCACGCCACGATGAGTTCCAAAGTGGTAGCGGTGCGGCCTCTCGAAAGCTGTGACGGCGCTCTTATAGCGCCGGAGCAGGATTTCGAGCTCTTCCCGGTCGGGGTAGCCGTTGGAACTGTAGGAGAGAACGATAATGCTATCCCGATAAAGCCGAAACAGCCGATCAAACGCTTCAACCGCGCTCTTGCGGTAGCTGAAGGGCGTGTATGGCTTCTCAATTTTCTTGACCTTAGTCTCGTTCATGATGCGAACGCCTTCCCAGTAGCAGGAAAGGCCTTCGAGAAAGTGATACCGCTTCATGTAGCAGTTGTCATCCGAACGCGGAACGTAAGGCGGGTCCAGATAGACCAAATCAACGCCTTTGGGCTTCAGACTGAATACGTCGGCGCGGTTTACCGTGTGCCGGCGCCCATTGTCGAACACCACGCGGTTGAACGCCTCCGCTTGTTCTATGAAGTGCTCCTCAATGGATAACCGCAGGTCTCGGCGGCCGTCATCGTAGCGCGAGAGATCGCCCGAAACAGTGAATACGCCTCGGGGCTGTTTTTTCAGGCATGAACGAATGAGGGCGGCCCGGGCGAGGGCGCGCTGGTACGGATGTTCCAGATGCTCTACGTTCCCGCAAACCCGATCCAGAAAGCGAAGGTCTTCCGGCGTATAAAAGATGCCGGTAAATGTTTTCTCAATGAAATGGGGGCCGTTACTGCGGGCTGCGAGGAGCTTCTTGATAGCGGGACCGTCGAGTTGCTCCTTGCTGTTGCCGACCGTCGCGGCCGCGAGCACCACGGGGAAATTCAGAAAATCGGAAACGATAACGCGCTTTCCCATAGCTTTGAGCAAGTAAGCTACGCAACCACTGCCAACGAAGGGGTCCGCGGCCGTTTCGAATGGAATAGAGCGCAATACGCCATGAATCCACGGCAACAGGCGATGCTTGGATCCCATATATCGCAGCTCGGGGTATTCGGCAACGCGGTCAGGCAGGGGAACGTCTGCAAAGCTCTCCCGGCTGTACACGATCTCGATCCGTGGTTCGGCTATGGGAATCGTTTTGGCAAACCTTGGCATGGCGGCGTTCTGCCTGGCAGGTTCATTATCCGTCGTTTGATCTTGTAGCACAATCTCGCAATCCTCTTTAGGGAAGAGCGGGAGCTGTCGATCATTCGTGGACATTGAGCTGACCCCCTTTGCCTCTCGCTGCAAGGAACCGGGCCTTATGCTTTCTCATCGGCTAGATGAGTTTGGAACCTTAACCCGCATTCCTCATCGACTTTCTGCTGCGGGACCCGGAGGGTGCCTCGATAAGGGACCACGCAAGTATACTGAGCCTCCGAACTCCCGATCTCGGGGATTTAGGATGAGCCCGGAGGTGGGGCAGGCGGTGCTCGCCTGCCCGCCCGCGCTGAATTCGGCCCGCTGCTCGAATAGGATCGAG
>PLRZ01000290.1 GCA_003164075.1 Bryobacterales bacterium
CTTCGTGCAGGTAAATCGCCTTCTCGTGGAGCGTGGTCAGCGCCGTGGGAAAGGAAACCTCCGCGATCACTTTGGGCTCGCCCGTGGTGTCCACCACCACGAAGTTATCGCTCGCGACCGAGCGCAGGCTGGTGGCATCCGCCGGATAGGTGTCCGAGGTCCAGTGCCAGGCGCCGGCGGAATNNAAGCCGCGCACTTGACATGCGCCAGTAGAATCTCGAGATTCTCGGGATTGATGTAAGCGTGCTCCGGCGAGCGCCCGAAAAAGTAATCCGGGTGCTCGACAATGTACTGATCGAGCGGCGCGCTCGATGCCACCAGCACTGCCGCCGACGTGCCCTGCCGCCGCCCGGCCCGGCCCGCCCGCTGCCAACTCGAAGCGATGGTCCCCGGATAGCCCGCCATCACCACGGCGTCCAGCGAGCCAATGTCGATGCCCAACTCCAGCGCGTTGGTGGCCACTACCGCGCGGATTTCACCCTCCCGCAGGCGCCGCTCGATCTCGCGCCGCTCGCGCGGCAGATACCCGCCGCGGTATCCTCGCACCGTCTCACCGCCCGCCGGCCCCCGGTCGCAGGCGTCCTTGAGATACGTCACCAGCACTTCCGTGGCCAGCCGGTTATTGGCAAACACCAGCGTCTGCAAATTGCGCTCGATGAATTCGAGCGCCACACGCCGCGATTCGTGGATGTAGCTGCGCCGTATGCCGAGCTGCCGGTTCACCACCGGCGGATTGTAGAAAATGAAAAACTTTTCCCCGCGCGGCGCGCCGTTGCGCTCCACCAGCTCAAAGGCCTCCCCGGTGAGCGCTTCCGCCAACTCGCGCGGGTTGGCGATGGTCGCCGAGCAGCAAATGAACCGCGGCTTCGAACCGTAGAACTCGCACACACGCTTCAGCCGCCGCAGCAAATTCGCCAAGTGGCTGCCATACACGCCGCGGTAGTAGTGCAGCTCGTCGATCACCACGTAGCGCAGATTTTCGAAGTACCGCGCCCATTTCGTGTGATGCGGCAGGATGCCCGCGTGCAGCATGTCCGGGTTGGTCAGCGCCACGTTGGCGCGCTGCCGTATGGCCTTGCGCGCGTCCTGCGGCGTGTCGCCGTCGTAGGTGAACGCGCGCACCTCAGACCCCATCTCGTCTACCGCCGCTTGAAATTCGTGAAGCTGGTCTTCCGCCAGCGCCTTGGTGGGAAACAGGTACATGGCGCGCGCCTCGGAATCGCCCGCCAGAAGATTCAGCACCGGCAGGTTATAGCACAGCGTCTTTCCGCTGGCCGTCGGCGTGACCACCACTACGTTCTTGCCCGCCTGAATCGCTTCGAACGCTTCGGCCTGGTGCGAATAGAGCCGCGCGATCCCACGTTTTTCGAGCGCCGCGCGCACCCGCCCATCCACCGCCTCCGGAATGTCGGCGAACGTCGCCTCCACCGCCGGTTCGTGCCGCACCGCGCGGACCGGCGAATCCGGGTCGAGATGCGCCGCTTCGAAGCGAGCCATCACCGCTTCAAGCGACCCACGGGGAGACAAAGCCAAGTCGAGGTTCATTGCGCTTTCGCCTTCTCTTCGCTACCATACTACCGCGAAAGGCTTCACGCAAGATGATCTATTGTGGGGCTGGCGGACCCCCCGGTCTGCCTTCTTAGGCTACCGTTCTTACGAACTCGTACCGTTCCAGCGTGGCTGCCACCTGGTAATCCGGCACTGACTTGGCAGCGTCCGGGTCCACGCGCAGCACTTTGCCGATGCATCGCAGATTTACCGCTTGAGCGCCCTCGCCGTTAAGCGTGATGATGTACTCGATCGGTCCGCCCAACTCCGGTCCCCGGCCCGCTGTGAACAGCACGCCGGACGAGCTGATATTCCTGGTTTGGCCAGCCATCGCCACACGGTCGGCGCCCGAGCGTGTGATGGCAAGCGGGAGGTGCAAGCTGAAGCGGCGGGTTCTGCGTTGTTCCATCGTTCGCCTTTAATGCTAATCGGCTTGTAACAACAAGGTCAATAGATCTGGAGGGAAACGGCCATAGGCAGGGTACTGGAACAAAAGTTTTAGAATGCGATGGGGCGAGCGGGCGCTCGCCCCGATCGTTCCAAATTAAGAGGTCAGTTTGAAGACAATCACGATCTCATACAGCGCCAGCGATTCGATGAACGCCAGCCCGATCAGCATGGCCAACTGAATTGCTTTGGCCGCCCCCGGATTGCGCGCCATGCCTTCCACGGCGCTCGCCACGGCCTTGCCCTGGCCCAGACCGCAGAGGCCCGATGCCAGCGCCATGCCGATGCACGCGCCGACAAACACCCAGTTGGTCCCCCCGGCGGCAGGCGCCTGCGCCGGCGTCTGGGCGGATAGAGCCGAAACGGCGATCAGCATGATCGCCACTACCAATAACATCTTCTTCGTCATTCGTTTCTCCTTCGATAAATCGCTCCAGGAGGTGGTCCCCGGACACCGTACAGCCGGGCTCACACTGCAAAGCGGATAAAGCCGTTATTAATGATCGTGCGCCACCGCGCCGCCCACATACACCATGGCCAGCAGCATGAAAATGTAAGCCTGCACCACGCCGACGAAAATGTGCAGCCCCATAAAAATCACCGGCACCGCGAACTTGGTGAGGTTCAGGAATACCAGGGTCACCTGCTCGCCGGCGAACATATTGGCATAAAGACGAACCGTGAGCGAAAGAAGCCGCGCCAGATGGCTGATGATTTCGATGGGAAACATGAGCGGCGCGAGCCACCAGAGCGGCCCGGCAAAGTGCGCCAGGTAACGCAAGGGCCCCTGAGCGATTACACCGGCCAGATTGTAATAGGCGAATGTCGCGAAGGCGCAGCCGGCCGTCACCGAGGGGTTCTGCGTGGGCGACTCGAAGCAGGGAACCAGACCGATCAGGTTCGAGGTCAGAATAAAAAGAAAAAGGGCGCCGAAAAAGGCCACATAACGATGCGCGGCGGACCCCACCTGATCTTCGGCCTGATCCTTGACGAAGCCGTAGAGCATTTCGAAAATGTGCTGCAGCGGACCGGGCCGGTCGGCCGAAAGCCGCGGGCGCAGAAACGCGAACAACGCCATCAAAAGCACGACTACTACGAGCTGCATGACCACAAAATCGGCCCACGGCCGCGCCTGGGCGTGCATGCCCACCAGCCGCAACGCCGCATTCCCCGGCGCCGACAGGTAGTCGTTAAAAATCCTGGTAACCCAAAGTTCACTTTCTGGCATAGACGAACTCGAATATGACTTCCACGAAGACTGCCGCTGTCAACACGAACAGCCCCACAAGGCAGGCCGTCAGACTGACGGGAGAAAGCCTTAATATAACATAGGCGCCACAGCCCAAAATCAGATAACGGAACCCCAAAATGACGCTTCGGTAGCGCGGGCGTCCACCGGCGCCGAGGCTGGCCACCAGTTTGTGAAGCCAGTGGTAATTGAGCCCCGAGATGGCCGCGCCCAGCAGGAACCCCGCGCCCACCTTCCACCCGCCCAGCGCGAGGGCCCCGCACGTTCCCAGTACCGCGACCACGGTCAGGATACGCCCGATGCGCGCGGCCGCTCCCTCGAAGCTCAGCGGGTCAGGCGTCGTCGTCATTGGAATCCCGCATGATCTGCCGGATCAGCGCCACGAAGCCGCCCACGCTCCCCAAAATCAGGAAGACGATCTGCAGCCAGGTGGTGCCGAAGGCCTTATCGAGGTAGTATCCGATGGCGTATCCCACAAACGTGGAGGCCGGCAACAGGAGCGCGAGCCCGGTGTACTCGGCGTATCTCGCCCCGGCGGTTTGCTTTCTGGCCACTGTTCTTAGTGTAACGGGGATCAAGGCCGTCGTTTCCAAGCCCTCTTCCGTTCGAACGCGAAGGGATTGTGGTACTCAATCGCAGCCGCGACCAAGTCTTGGATGACGCTCAGGAGCGGCGCGCGAGTTCCCGCGGTAGCGACGTCTCCCATAGCGCCACGCCCTCTGGCGCGCTTGTCACAGCGTCAGGACCTGGACTCCGGGAATCCTCTTGAAATGCCGAAGATTCTCGGTCAGGACGGCATAGCCCTGCTCGATGGCAGCCGCCGCAATGAACAGGTCGCTAGACGGAAGGACGTTACCTCTTGCCGCCTCCTGGCCTTCGATCTTCCCGACCACGTAAGCCGTTTCAATCGTGATGGGATGAAACGGAATAAGGCGGACCATTTCTTCGATGTACTCGCGGCGGCGTTGGCCGATTTCGGGCGTCCGCGCGCGATAGATCCCGTGAACGAGTTCGGCCACGGTGACAGGCGAGAGCGAGATTTCGATTTCTCCGTAGCTGGTCTGTATCGCCTCCACCAAACCGGGGAACGGAAGACCTCGCCGCTCGGCCGTGATGACAATGCTGGAGTCGAGCACTACTCCCAGGAGGGCGGATTCCATGGTTCCTGGTGGCTCGCGATAATGGCCTCCAGGTCCTTTCCGAATTCAGGATCGAGCGTTACAGCGGAGTTGTGCTCCCTCGCTTGCCGGAGGATCTCCGATACAGGCCGCCCGCTCCGATGCGGAGGGCGGATCACAGCCACGGCGCGATTGTCCTGCTCCACAATGACCTCGACGCCTTGCCGCACCTTCGTTAACACGGCATGAATGTCGCGGGCGAGTTCAGCTTCCGTGATGCGAACCGTTGCCATCACTTCGATGATAGCTCTTATCTCTCCCTTGAAACTCCGCCCGCCCGCTGCGACGCATCCAAAACCAGCACGCCCATCTTGGGATGCGACGGCTCGAACGCCGGCCGCACGCCGAACTCATCGAGCGCCTCCGTAGTGGTCGGCCCCTGGAGTGGAGTTCAACAACACCATCGTCAGGCCGATGAACATGATTCCGAGGTCGCCTGCCGACACCTTCGGTTCGTCACGGAAGAATCGCATGATTATAGGGCCCCGTTATCTCCCATTGCGCGCCCGTCGCGGAGCCGTTTCCGGCACGGCGGTTCGAGTTGTTTCTCTCTAATTCGCCGACGGCTTCTCTATGTGATCGATGACGATCACCTCGACCAGCGCCTTGGTAGTCGCCAGTTTCAAACCGAGCTGGTCCAGCATGGCCGTGCCCAGTTCCGGCGGTGCGTCGGGCTTGTCCGAAGGAGGCGGAACTTTCACCCCCATGCCGGCGAACTGAGTCTCATCGGGCGTCCAGTTCAGGGCGAAGTCGTAATGCCCGTCGAGTCCGCTCTGGTCCACTACCGGCCGGTCCAGCACAGCGGTCTGCAGCAGGCTGGCGAAATCCGCCATCGTGGCATTGAACGCGTTCATCGCACCGAGGCCACGAAAACCCAGCCCTGGAAGGCCCTTGGGATCGGCTTGACTCTGGGTAAGCTTGACTCCGTTCTTGCCAACCTGGATGGCGTAAACGGACAGTTCCCTCTTCTCGCGATGGAATTTCAATTGGAAGCGATCGGCCAGCAGCTTCTGAATCATGATCTTGATCTGCTTCTGGTTCGGCATGCCCTCCTGGGCGGGCTTTCCATCCAGATCGTAGTTTTCGGCGTCGGTCCAGGCTGGCGCTCCCACGAGTTGCTGGGCGTGCACTCCGTACACGAACGTGACCAAAAAGCTGACCGGGGTATTGATCGTGACAATCTCCCGGCCGCGAACCGTAAGTCCTCTCCCCTGCTGTCCGGGCTTGCTCGGTTTGATGGAACAGGCATCGAACTCCGGATCGGCATCCGCCGCCATCGCCTTGGGCCGGGCTGGAGCCTCCGGCATGGCCCACTCCGGGTCTTTGGGACCGACATGTTTCAGGTTCAAGGGAATGGATGCGCCATTTCCCTGCGTCCAGGTTCCCGTAAGATTGACCGCGTCGGAATCCAGCTTCCCTTCGTATGTGCCCGCTACCGACGGGACCGTAAGTCTTACGGACGACGCAGTCAGAGCGACGTCGCAGGCGAAGCCCTGTGGTGTCTGGTCAATGCTATACATCACGCCCTTCAGGGCCGCGCCTTCCTTCGAAACCTTGAACACGGTCCGCAGTTCTTGTTTGCTGGGAGGCACCAATGTGCCCTGCCAGGTGCCGGTAATGTCCTGCGCGAACAGCGCTCCGGCGGACAACGCCGCCAGGGCGATCGTTTGAGGAATTCGCTTCTTCATGGGGCCGCCTATGTAGATTAAAACACACCTCGTATTGACCCGCGCCCGCAAGGGGAAGCCGTCACGCCACAAGTTTTCGCTGCGCCGCCTCCAGCACCAGCACGCCCATCTTGGGATGCGACGGCTCGAACGCCGGCCGCACGCCGAACTCTTCGAGCGCCTCCGTAGTGGTCGGCCCGATCGAGCCTACCAGGCATCGCCGCAGCGCGCCCATCGCGGCATCTTCAATCCCTTGCTCCCGCGCCGCCCGCGCCAGATGCGACACCTGGATCGCCGTGGTGAAAAGCGCCACGTCCACCTGCCCCGCCGCCAGACGACGCGCGGCCTCGTACAACGGCGCGCTATCTTCCGGCATGTCCCATTGATACACCCGGACGCTGGTGACTTCCGCCCCGCGCTGGCGCAAGCCCGCGAGCAATTCGGGATTGGAGCGGCCATACTCCTGCACGGCGATGCGCCTTTCGGTCCGGCCTTCGAGCGCGTGCAACAGTTCTCGCCACGTGTTGGGCTCGGGCGCCACCACCGCCGCCGCCAGCCCCATCTCACGCAGGGCGGCAGCCGGTTTGGGACCGCGCGCCACCACGGTGAGCGAGCGCAATGCTTCGCCAAAGCGCGGCCCCAGCAGACGATTCAACTGGCGCGTACCCACTCCCGTGAGCAGCACCATCATGTCGAACCCGCCGGCGTAGAGCCGCTCGGCAAATTGCGCGGTCGCCTGGTCGGCCGCCAGCGGAACTTCGCGCATGGAGGGCGCCACAAACGGATCGCCGCCCTGCCGGCGGATCAACTCCGCCATTTCCACGGCGCGCCGGCTTTCGAGCGAGAGCACGCGCCGGCCATCGAAGGCCATCAGAGATCTCCTTTTGGGGCACCCGGTGCCGCCTTTGAACGCTCCCTCACGGGGTGCCCTCTGGGCCCGACTCTGCAACTAATTGCAAACATGCGGGCACTCGTTACCGAGCCGCGACCGTTAGGGACCGTTAGGGAGCGTATTCCGCGC